>JBMNVK010000053.1:0-16814 GCA_050946755.1 Aminivibrio sp.
AGAAAGCCCCCTGGTGGAAAGGGTGCTGGACACGGCCGCTAAAATCGAGGGGCTGGCAAGACACTGCTCCCAGCATGCTGCGGGGGTGGTGATCACTCCCATGCCCATAACGGATCTCGTCCCGGTGCGCAGAATAGGGGACGGCCAGATAATAACCCAGTACTCCATGGAGCCCATCGAGAAGCTTGGTCTTGTCAAGATGGACTTTCTGGGTCTGCGGACCCTTTCCGTGATAGAGGAGGCCCTTCAGAACATAAAAAAGGCGGGCAAGCCCGTACCGGACATGGAAAAAATACCTCTGGACGATGCCGGGGCCTACGATCTGCTGCAGAAGGCGGACACTCTGGGAATCTTTCAGCTTGAGTCCTCCGGAATGAGAGCCCTCCTGAAAAAACTGAAAGTGGACTGCTTTGAGGACATTATCGCCGCCCTGGCCATGTACCGTCCCGGCCCCCTCGGAAGCGGCATGGTGGATCAGTATGTCCAGTGCAAGCACGGCAGGTCCGAAGTGGAATACCTTCACCCCCTGCTTGAGGAAGTGCTCAGGGAGACTTATGGCGTAGTGCTGTACCAGGAGCAGGTGATGCAGTGCGCTGCTCTCCTTGCGGGATACTCCCTCGGAGAGGCAGACATCCTCAGAAGGGCTATGGGCAAGAAAAAGGCCGATGAGATGGAGCAGCAGCGAAACAAGTTTGTCGAGGGGGCCAGGGAGCGGGGAATTGCCGAAAAGAAGGCCCAGAGCATCTTCGATATAATCCTGGAGTTCGCCGGGTACGGCTTCAATAAATCTCACAGCGCTGCCTACGCAATGATCACCTACCATACCGCCTGGCTGAAGGCTAACTACAGGCCGGAGTTTATGGCGGCTTATCTTTCAAGCCAGATCGGATCAAAAAAGGAGGACCTCGCCTCCTACGTAAGGGATGTACGCAATTCAGGAATAAACGTGCTTCCCCCGGATGTAAATACGTCCCACGCCAGCTTCACCCCCGTGGAGGGGGTTATCCGCTTCGGTCTGGGAGCCGTCGCAAAATGCGGCCAGGCCGCTGTGGACGCCATCCTTTCCGCGAGGCAGGAGGGAGGCTCCTATGAATCCCTCTGGGATTTTCTCTGCAGGGTGGATCTGAGGGTGGTCAACAAGTCTGTGGTAGAAAACCTGATAAAGGCAGGGGCTTTCGACGGCCTTAATGAAAACCGGAGGCAGCATGCTGAGGCGCTTCCTGAGCTCATCGCCATGGCCTCCAGAAAGTGCATGGACGACAGCCAGCAGGCTCTTTTCGACCTCACTGAGGATGTCTGCGGCGGCGACGGTCCCTCCCTCCCTGAAGTGGAGGACTACGAGCTGAGGGAAAGACTGGACGGGGAAAAAGAATCCACGGGCCTCTACATATCCGGTCACCCCTTCGAACAGTATGAGGCGAGAGTACGATCTCACAGCAACTGCTCCATTGCCGATCTCAGGCGATGGAAGGGCCGGAAAACTCCCCTGCTGTTGGGGGGCATGATTCTGTCCGTCAGGGAGCGGACTACGAGAAACGGCGATACCATGGGCACTATTGAGCTGGAGGACGGCGAGGCCAGAGTGGAGGCCGTATGTTTCCCCAAAACCTGGGCGGGCCTTAGGGGAAGGCTGGCGCCGGGGCAGCTCTGTTTTGTATCAGGCTTTCCTGAGGAGCGGTCTGAGGCCAGCATGATAGCCAGGACAGTCTCTCCTCTGGAGGAGGACGGCCCTCCTCCCGCCGAGCCCTATCTCAGATTTTCCGTGCACGCCGGCCCCATGAAGAATATCTCCGTCAAGGAGCTTTTCAGGGCGCTTAAGGCCTTTCCGGGAAAATCCCCGGTGATTTTCGAGATTAAAGACGGCGGCGATTCAGTTACAATGCTGCTGCAGGATTTGAAGGTCAATCCGGCGGCGCCTATTTCAGATGCTGTGGAAGAGATTTTGCCGGTAGACGCTTTCTCCATAGGGTAGAATTGAGTCTGAAAAACCTCCGGCGCGGGTACCGTTCAAGAAGGGAATGTATTGTTAAATGACTAAAGTAAAGATTGTATGCACCATGGGTCCCTCCTGTGCGAACTACGAAACTCTTTTGGACATGGCGAGGGCCGGAATGAACGTCGCCCGCTTCAACTTCAGCCACGGAGCCTATGAGGGCCACCAGGAGATGTTTAACATGGTGCGGGCTGTGGAGAAGGAGCTTGGGACTCCCATTGCCACCCTCCTCGATACAAAGGGACCGGAGATACGGACGGGAACAGTGGAGGGGGGCACTGTAAGCCTGGAGACAGGAAGCTCCATAACTCTGACTACCAGGCAGCTTGTGGGGGATCCTTCCGTTGTTACCGTAAATTTTGAGCCTCTTCCCCGGGAGGTGGTCCCCGGCCAGGAGATTTTTATTGATGACGGCACCCTTCACCTCCAGGTGGAAAAAATTGAAGGCGCCGACGTGCAGTGCAGGATAGTTGTTGGCGGCCTGCTGGGAGACTCCAAGGGAGTTAATATCCCCGGGGCAGACCTCTCCCTGCTGGCCCTGTCCGACAAGGACAGAGCCGACATCCTCTGGGGCATTGAGCGGGAGATGGACTATATTGCCGTATCCTTTGTAAAAAACCGCAAGGACATTATGGAGGTCCGCAGGGTCATGGAAGAGATCGGCGGATCCATGAAGGTGATAGCCAAGATCGAAACCCGCCAGTCGGTGGTCAACATAGATGAGATTACGGATGTAGTCGACGGCGTTATGATCGCAAGGGGAGACCTGGGGGTGGAAATTCCCACTGAGGACGTGCCCCTGCAGCAGAAGCGGATCATCGATATCTGCCGTCTGAAGGGGAAGGCCGTAATTGTAGCCACCCAGATGCTGGATTCCATGATCCGGAATCCCCGGCCCACCAGGGCGGAGGCAAGCGATGTGGCCAATGCCGTCCTCGACGGAGCCGATGCCGTAATGCTGTCGGGAGAGACGGCCAAAGGCGCCTATCCCCTGCGTTCGGTGGAGACCATGAAGAGGATTGTAACAAGGGCTGAGGCCGAGATAGAGCTCTGGGAAAGGCCTGTTCCGCCGGGAACTGCCGTAGGAATCCCCGACTCAGTCAGCAGCGCCTCTGTCATGGTAGCAAGGCAGATGCAGGCGGCGGCTATAATATCCATGACCCAGAGCGGAAGTACCGCCAAGATGGTGAGCAAGAATAGACCTCCCTGTCCCGTGCTGGGAGCTACCCCTTCCATGAGGACCTGGAGGGAACTGGCCCTCTACTGGGGAGTAACGCCCCTCCTGAAAGAAGAGATGGTCGATCAGAACACGGCTGTCGATTCGGCCATAGCATCCTGCATCTCCGCAGGGCTGATTAAAGAGGGAGATCTTGTGGCCGTTACTGCCGGAGTTCCCCTGGGTACTGCAGGCACCACCAATATGCTTCAGGTTCACATTGCCGGCAGAATCCTCCTTAAAGGCCTTTCCCTACTGAAAAGAGAGGCGAGGGGGCCCGTATGCATAGCATCATCAGCGGAAGAGGCCAACAGAAAAATGACGGAAGGTGCAGTTCTGGTGGTACGGACATCGGACAAGGACTATCTTCCGGCCATGAGGCTGGCCTCGGCCATCGTCGCCGAAGAGGGGGGACTGACCTGCCATACCGCCATTGTATCCCTGGAGCTGGGCATCCCCTGCGTGGTAAGCGCCTGCGGAGCCATGTCCCTTCTGTCCGACGGAATGATAGTGACCGTGGACGGGTACAGGGGGCTGATCTACCACGGGCAGGTAAAGCTGACGGCATGAGCCTGCCGGATCCCGGTTTCGAAGCCTGGAAGCGCGCCCTTTTCGCCGCCTTCCCGTCACCGGTGGACACTCCCTGGGGGCCTGCCGGCGGCAAGAGGCAGAGCGCTGTCCTCGTGCCCTTCTTTCCCGGCCCCTCCGGCCCGAGGCTTCTGTTTCTCCGCCGGTCCGCCAATCTGCGGCATCACGCCGGAGAGATCTGCTTCCCCGGCGGGATGAGGGAAGAACAGGACTTCGGCCCTCTCTCCACAGCTCTAAGGGAGGCGGAGGAGGAGACGGGCATCCCCCGGTCCCTTGTGAGGCCGGCAGGGATAATAGAGCCTGAATATGCCGTGGTATCCACTGCAAGCGTGCTGCCCGTCATTGCCCTTGTGGAGGGCTTTGATCCCGGCAGTCTCAGGCTGTCCCCCGGCGAGATCGAGGGGGCCTGCTTTGCGGACGTTGAAAAATTTCCCTCCCTTCCCGTCTCAAAAACCTTCTCTGTGGAGGGAAAAGAGCATGAATACCCGGAATACCGCCTGGATAACGGCTGGCTCGTCTGGGGCGTAACTGCCCGGATTTTGCGCCGGGTTCTCGCCAGGCTGAAAGGAGGAGAGCCCCATGCCTAGAATAGGCGCCCACGTATCCATTGCCGGAGGGCTCGAGAAGGCCTTTGCAAGGGGAGAAGAGCTCTCCTGTGAAGCTATACAGATTTTCACCAAAAATCAGCTGCAGTGGAGGAGCGCTCCCATCTCCCAGGGGAGGGCGGAAAGATTCCTCAGAGCCTGGGGCGAAAGCTCCGTGATTGATGTGGTCGTCCACTCCTCTTACCTGATCAACCTGGCGGCAACTGACGCCACGGGGGAAAGGAGCGTTGCAGCTCTCGAGGATGAGATAGAGCGGTGCGACATGCTGGGCATCGACAATCTGATCCTCCACCCGGGATCATCCAGGGGGAACCCGGTGGACGAATCCCTGGATCTTGTCTCTGAAAGATTGAGGGGCGTGCTGGACCGGACCTCCCACAAGAGGGTAAACATCCTGCTGGAGACCATGTCGGGCCAGGGCAGCCACCTGGGGGCTGAATTCAGCGAATTTCGCCGTATCTTTGAAAATCTTGACTGGGAGCCCAGGCTGGGCCTCTGCCTGGACACCTGCCACATGTTTGCGGCGGCGGGTCTGGATTTTCGTACAGGACCTGCCTACAGGAGGCTGCTGGGCCATATTGACTCCGCCGTGGGGATCGACAGAGTGCGCTGCTGGCATTTCAATGACAGCGTTCATCCCCTTGGAAGAAGGCTTGACCGCCACGCCCATATAGGCGAAGGCGAGATAGGAACCTACCCCTTCTCCATGATCCTGGCCGATCCCCTGTGGGAGGACATCCCCTGCATCCTGGAGACGCCTGTGGAGGGCCATGGCCATGGAAGGGACATAGCTATTCTCAGAAAGTTGAGGGGAGGATAAAATGCTCCCCTCATGGCCCCGTCTGGTGGCGGACCTCGGGACGATTGAGGAGAATGCCCGCAGGACTGTGGAAAAATGTGCCGCTGCCGGCATAGAGGTCTGGGGGGTCACCAAGGGCATGGCTGCCAGGGAGGAGATAGCCCGAACTATGGCGTCAGGAGGAGTTGCGGGACTTGCAGACAGCCGCCTACAAAATCTCGCCAGGCTCAGGGGAATGAAGACAGGCCTGCCTCTTGCCCTCCTCCGCATCCCCATGATGAGCGAACTTCAGGGGCTGGCGGAGATTGCCGACCGGTCCCTGGCAAGCTCTCCCGAGACGGTGCTTGCCCTTGAGAAGGCCTGCGCCCTTGCCGGGACCAGCCATGAGGTTATCGTCATGACTGACCTCGGCGATCTCCGGGAGGGAGTATGGATGGACGACACGGAGGCGATTGGGGCAGCTCTTAAAAAATGCAGCAGGGTTAAATGCGGGGGAGTGGGGGTCAACTTCGGATGTTTCGGAGGAACCCTGCCCACTAAAAAAAAGCTTATCCAGCTGGCGGCCATAGCCGGAGAGCTGGAAAGGGAGATGGGGTACCCTCTGCCGGTCATCTCCGGCGGCGGCACATCCTCTCTTCTCCTGCTGGAGGAGGGAGAAATGCCCCCAGCCGTCAACAACCTCAGGATCGGCGAAGCCATCCTGCTGGGCATAGATGTCACCCATGCAAGATCCATACCCTGGCTGAGACAGCGAACCATGTGGCTTGAGGCAGAGATAGTGGAGCTGAGGAGAAAGCCCTCCGTACCGGTGGGGCCGGTGGGCAGGGACGCCTTCGGAGGCAGCCCCGTATTTGAGGATCGGGGCATGCGGATGAGGGCCATTGCAGCCGTTGGCAGGCAGGACGTGGCAATAGGAGGGCTCACTCCGGAGCTTGAGGGGGTTTTCATCCTCGGCGCCTCCAGCGATCACATGATCCTTGATGTTGAGGAGTGTCCGGCGCCTCTTTCCCTGGGAGACAGGCTCAGATTCTACCCTGATTACGGAGCCATGCTGGCCATGGCGACCTCCCCCTATGTCGCTTTTAAAATGGTATAGTATAAGGCATCAGGTTTTCAAATTAAGAACCGGAGCATACCATGCTTGACTACTTTCGCTGGCAAGATGCGATAGATATCCTTATAATATCTGTCATTATCCACAGACTTCTGCTTTTAATAGTCGGCACCAGGGCCATGCAGCTCGTCAAGGGGCTGCTGATAATGGGTGCCCTGGCTGCTGGAGCGACTATTTTTGACCTCCGGACCCTATCCTGGTTTCTGGGCAAAGTCCTTGGAGTCCTGGTGATTGCCATACCTATCGTCTTTCAGCCTGAGCTTCGGAAAATGCTCGAGGAGCTGGGCCGGGGCGGAAGCCTATGGAGGTCCAGGAAAGGCGTTCAGAGGGCCGAACTTCTCAGCCACGAGGTAGCCAGGGCCATCGGATACCTCAAGGGCCAGAAAATTGGCGGGCTTTTCGTCCTGGAAAGGGGCACCGGGCTCCGGGATTTCTGGCGGACGGCCATCAAACTTAACGCTGATATCACCCAGGAGCTGCTCATATCAATCTTCTGGGGGGGAAATCCCCTCCATGACGGTGCGGTAATAATGGACAGGGACAAGGTCATTGCGGCAAGCTGCTACCTTCCGCTCACCGAGAACACAGATCTGTCGAGATGGATAGGCACCAGGCACAGGGCGGCCCTGGGGGTTACAGAGGTCTCCGATGCCATATCCTTGGTGGTGTCAGAGGAGAGGGGAGAGGTTTCCCTGGCGGTAAACGGCCACCTCTCCAAAAACCTTAAGGACAGCCAGGTTCAGAAGCTTCTGCTTCACTACTTCAGCGGTGAGGACGATGAGAACAGATCCATCATGGACAGACTGCAGGATGATATCCGCACCCTCTGGTCCTGAGCATTTAACGAGGAGGCCGTCCTGAAATGGCTGAAACGCCCAGAAGCGATGATATAATATCCTCTCCCCTGTTTCTGAGGGTTATTGCGGTGGCAATTGCCTTCGCTTTTTGGTTTTATGCTCCCGGGGCAAGGGTAACAGAGGCCACCAGGACTCTGACGATTCCTCTTGAATACCTAAACGTTCCCTCTCAGACCACCGTCAAGGGAGCGGTAAAAAGAATGAGCGTAACCCTCTCCGGCGCTCCGGGAGTTCTCTCCTCCCTGTCGCCGGATTCAGTAGTGTGCGAGGTGGATGCAAGGGGGCTGGGGGTTGGAAAGTACCGGCTTGCGGTAAGGGCCATAACGCCCAAGGACGTCATGCTGGTGGATCTCGTCCCCACACACGTGGACGTGGAGCTGCTCAGATATATCGACCGACTTATTCCGGTGGAGGTGGCTGTGGAAAACGGCCTGCCCCCCGGTCTTTTTCTGGACATGGTGGAGGTAATTCCCCGGGAGGTGAGCGTAAGGGGCAGCGAGAAGGACCTGGCCAAAATAGGCGCTGCCCGCATCAGTCCTTCCCTTGAGGAGCTTAAGGCAGGCGGGGAGATGACTCAGACAGTGGAGATTCTGAAGTCCGAGGAGTTTGAGGACGAGGTCTCCGTAGAGCCCAAGAGGGTTAAATTCAACGCTGTCCTCGCGGAAGGGGTTCCTAAAAAAACGGTACCCGTAAACGCCAGGATACTCGGAAAGCCGGCGGATGACTTCCGCCTCAAGGCAGTTATAGTCGAACCGGCGGTGATTACTGTGGAAGGTCCCCTGCCCAAGCTTGATAAAGTCTCAAAAGTGGATACGGAGACCATAGATATAGCGGATATCGACAAAGAACAGAACATGGTAATACCCCTCCGGCCGCCGGAGGATGATCTGGTCAAAATTGTAGGCTCCCCCTCCGTAAGGGTAAATGTGCTGCTCACCCCCTTTACTGTAACCCGTCTGCTCTCCCGGGTGGCGGTGGAGGCCGAGGGAAGAAGCGTCTATCCGGGCTGGAAAGTGGAGCCCTCGTCGGTGAACATCACCGTAGAGGGGGTTCCCTCAGAGGTAAACTCTCTGGATGAGGAAGAGCTGCCCATCCAGCCTTTTGTAAACGTCACAAACATTGTCTCAAGACGTTTGACCGTTCCTGTACAGGTAAGGAACAGAACCGAAGGAAAGCTTAAAGTTGTCAGAGTGGAACCCTCGAGCGTAAACGTCATTGCCGAGGTGCAGCAATAATATTGAACTGCTGGGATGGTGAGGCGACATGACTTGCAACCCCGAAAGAGTGCGCTGCCTCTTCGGTACGGACGGCGTCCGGGATGTGGCCAACAGGGGGGATATGACGCCGGAAATGGCCTTGCGCCTGGGACGCTCCTATATTCTGTTCCTTGCGGAGAGAGGCATTCCCCGGCCCCGGATCGCCGTGGGAAGGGATACCCGGCGATCGGGCCTTATGCTTGAGGCCGCCCTTGCCGCCGGCATGACAAGCGCCGGGGCGGACGTTTACTTGCTTGGGGTCATACCTACGCCGGGGGTGAGTTTTGCCGTAAAAAAAGTCGGAATGCAGGGCGGCGCCGTCATAAGCGCTTCCCACAACCCGGCGGAGTACAACGGCATCAAGTTTATGGACGGCGCCGGATGCAAGCTTTCTGACGATACGGAGGCCGTCATTGAGGAGTATATGGGGGATAACCTCACTGACGACTGGCGGCCTACGGGCGCGTCCATAGGTGTTCTGAGGCAGTATCCTGAAATAGGCGCCGAATATGTGGACTGGCTGGCCTCCCTCTGGAGGGACGAGCTCGCATTCCCCTCAGAAGGAGCAATGGACTGTGCCCATGGCGCAGCCTACTGCGCCGCGCCCTCCCTCTTCTCCCGGCTGGGAGGAGACTGGACCGTGGTGGGAAATGCCCCTGACGGCCTTAACATCAACGAGGGAGTGGGAGTAATGAAAATGTCCCACCTCTGCTCCCTCGTAAAGGAGAAGAAGCTGTCCATAGGGATTGCCTACGACGGAGATGCGGACCGGGTGCTCTTCTGCGACAGCCGGGGAAGGACCCTCAACGGAGACATAATGCTCTGGGTGCTGGCCCGGTGGCTCCACTCCGAGGGAAGGCTCGGAAACGGTGTGGTGGCCACTGTAATGAGCAACATGGCCCTGGAGGAGCATCTCTCCAAAACGGGGATTCCCGTTCACCGCTGCCAGGTCGGGGACAGATACGTCCTGGAGACTATGAACGGAGAAGGGGCCATGCTGGGGGGAGAGCAGTCGGGCCATGTCATAATGTCGTCGGTGGCAAACACCGGAGACGGCATCTGCACCGGCCTGTGCTTCATCGAAGCCTGCCAGGCCCTGGGTGAGGACATGGACACTCTGGCGGACCGCTTCAGCCCCTACCCCCAGGTCCTTAAAAACGTATCCATTCCGAGGGAGTCAAAGGCTGACAGCTCCTTTATTGATGAGCTTACTGCGGAGATGGAGCCCATAATGGGCGGGGAGGGCAGGATACTTATCCGTCCCTCCGGAACAGAGCCCCTGATGAGGATTCTTGTGGAGGCCCGGGACAAAAAGCTTATGGAAGAAGTCGCGCAGCTCCTGGTAAATTCCATCCGGGAAAAATACAGCTGACTGACTCCAAGGTCAGGAGGTTTACCAATGCCGAACGCCATACAAAAATGCCTTTTCCCCGTCGCAGGCCTTGGGACCCGGTTTCTGCCCGCCACCAAGGAGATAGCCAAGGAGATGCTGCCCCTTGTGGACAGGCCCATAATAGCCTACGGAGTAGATGAGGCCCTGTCCTCAGGATGCAGAGATATGGTGATGATCACCGGCAGGACAAAAAAGGCGATTGAGGACTACTTCGACCGTTCTTTTGAGCTTGAGGAGATGCTGAAAGCCAGAGACAGAACGGACCTCCGGGATGAAATAGTCTCTCTTTCTGAGCTGGCTAACTTCATCTGCCTCCGGCAAAGCCAGCCCCTGGGGCTGGGTCATGCCGTACTGTGCGGAGAGCCTGTATGCGGCGGGGAGTACTTTGGGGTGATCCTTCCCGACGATGTCATGATCGCAGATCCTCCTGTTCTTGCCCAGCTTGTATCAGTTCATAAAAAACTGGGAGGGTCTGTCATCGCCCTGGAAGAAGTGCCTCCTGAGGAGACCTCCAGGTATGGCGTAGTCAGGGCCTCGGAGAAATATGCAGGCGTATTTGCCGTGGAGGATATGGTTGAAAAGCCCGCTCCCGGAACTGCCCCCAGCAATCTGGCCATCATGGGCAGGTACGTCCTCTCCCCTGCCATTTTTCCCATACTGGCCGGCCTGGGAGCAGGGAGGGGCGGAGAGATACAGCTCACTGACGGAATTAAAGAGCTGCTCAAGCATGAGCCTGTGTGGGGGGTGATTTTCAGCGGAAAAAGATACGACTGCGGCACCCAGCCGGGTTGGCTGTCGGCAAACATTCAGCTTGCCATGGGCCATCCGGAGCTGAGGGAGGTGGTCCTCCGGGCAGTGGAGGAAGCCGCCCGTCAGCACGGACCCCGGTAAATGCGACCGATATAAAGCGCCTGCGCCGGATCTTCGGCGGACGAGGACGGAGGAGTATCGATTGATCGGCGGATGCCTCCGGGGCCGCGAAAACCGGCCCGCAAAGCCTTCTTACAAAATCGGGGAGCAATCCCTGCTACAAAGCGGAAGGCAGTTTTCTTTTTGTCTGGACAAGGCGGTGCAGCCAAAATGACGGAACTGAAAACAGAGCAGAGATCAGAAGTTGTCGAAGAAGAAATGACCCAGGATGATATGGGGGGCTATCCTCATTTTATGCTTAAAGAGATAAATGAACAGGGCCATTCCCTTAGAAACTCCCTGACGGGGAGAATTTCCCGGGGAAGGGCGGACCTGTCGGGAGAGCTTTCCTGGACTGGCGAGGAGGCGGGCCTGTGGAAAAGGCTCCATATCGTCGCCTGCGGGACCTCCTACTACTCGGGACTGGTGGCTGAGCGCTTCTTTGAATCACTAACAGGCCTGGAGACCAGAGTGGAGGTGGCCTCAGAATACAGCCACCGCCATATGCCCACGGGGCCGGATACACTGGCGGTCTTTGTAACCCAGTCGGGAGAGACGGCGGATACCATAGCCGCCCGAAGAGTCGCCGGAGAAAAGGGAGCCCGCTGTCTGGCCATAACAAACGTGGCCGATTCCACCATTGCAAAAGAGGCTCACGACGCCCTCCTGCTGAATGCGGGACCGGAGATCGGGGTGGCGGCCACCAAAAGCTTCACCGGCCAGCTTACGGTGCTCTACCTCCTGGCCCTGCACCTTGCCCGGCTTCAGGGCAAACTGAGGGATGAGAGGGAGCAGTTTTTCACAGGAGAGCTGGAGGCCCTGCCCTTCAAGATAGAATCAGTACTGGAAAGACAGGAGGATGTCCTGAGGGCCGCCCAGCCCTACGCACAGGCTAGGGATTTCCTTTTTCTGGGAAGGGGCCCCTCTTTTCCCATTGCCCTTGAAGGAGCCCTCAAGCTCAAGGAGATATCTTACGTCCACTCCGAGGCCTTTGCCGCCGGAGAACTCAAACACGGCCCCATCGCCCTTCTCGACCCCACTGTCCCCGTCATAGTCATTGCTCCTAAGGACGGCCACCATGAAAAGAACGTAGCCAGCATCCGCGATATCAAGACCGGCCGTTCTCCCGTCATAGCCGTTGCCACTGAGGGGGACAAGACGCTGGAGGGAGTGGCGGATCATATATTGACCGTTCCGGAGGCTGCGGAGTACTTCACTCCCTTCCTCACGGTGGTGCCTCTGCAGCTTTTTTCTTACTACTTTGCAAGAAATCTTGGCCGGAACATAGACCGGCCAAGAAATCTTACCAAGAGCGTGACTGAATAGAGGAGAGGACGTTCAGTTCCTTTGCGGCTCCTCTGTAAATGGGCAGTAGATCCTGAGGTGGGTGACCCTGTCGAGAGCCAGATCCTGCTTTCCCGCCCCCTCAGGAAGCTTTGCATAGGGGCCGCCGTCGATCCTGCAAAGTACCAGGGGTTTCCTGCCGTAGGTGGACCACATATCCCACAGCCTGTCCCTGAGCTGGGCCCCGGGCAGCAGATTTCCCAGAAACAGGGGGGCTGTTCCAGGGAGAGCTGTCTCTGTCTCCGATGCCAGGATCAGCCACTGGGTTGCCTGCCATGCTCCTCCCATCTCTTTGGATTTTGAATGCAGGAAGGGCAGAAGCTGAAACCCGCCCACTGTACCTCTTGGGGCGGTGCTGATATCTATCACCCCTGAATGATTTGCCCTGATGCGCCCCTTTCCCTGAAACTCCGTACCGCCGAACCTTCCTGTTCCCCTGATGGGCCGGATGACCCGGGCCAGGACCCTTGGTCCTTCTTCATACCATCCGATTACTCTTCCCCCGGGCCTGTTTTCCAGGTCGATGATATAGGGACGCACCCTCTCTTCCACCAGAAAAATCAGCATGTCACCCGGCGCCGGAAGGCCCGTTCTTTCCAGGGGAGAGCGAATTCCTCCCCTATTTTCCACCATAACCCTTGTCCCCACCGGAGGGGCCCAGCCTCCAAAAAATCCGGTGCCGGCAGGAGTGTCCAGGGTGATGTAGGCTTTCTCTCCAGCGGCAGGGGCTACCGTATGCCGGGGCAGAATGCTCAAAGTTCTTCCGGCTCCCTTTTCAACCGAAAGAGTCAGATGAACGGCATTTACCGCTGAAGCTGCTACAGTACCAGGCTCTGCCCATTTTGAGGCCGTATATCCTGGCCAGCGGGTGGCGGTGGGAAGTCCTGTCACCCTTCCCAGGGGATAGCTGCTCCCGTCGGGCAGCTCTGCCCGGGCCTCTCCGCCCGCCTCAAGAGGAATTTTCACCTCGAACACTGCCGCCGCCCTGACAGAACAGGGAAAAAAAGCCTGCATCATAAGCAGCATCAAAATACCTGTGGCAATTCTGAAAAGTCTCAACTGACGACCCCCTTTTGCTCTTTTTAAAATCCTGGATAAAACCAGACGGACCATATGTTTCCGATCCAATGATACAGGATAGCAGGCAGGACTGAGCCGTGCCTGTCTCTTAAAAACCCCATTACCAGCCCTGGGAAAAAGGCAAGAAGGGCGAAGGGTGCGTTAGGGGATGCCAGATGGGCAAGCCCGAAAAGGGCGGAGGCAAGAAAAATTGCCCCAAGGGATGAAAGGCGTCTCTTAAGAAGGGTCTGGAGCCACCCTCTGAAAAAAGTCTCCTCTGCCACCGCTGCCGCAAGCCCGGAGAGGACTTGAGAGAAGGCCGTTCCTGCCTCCGGAGAGGGAAGACGGGAGCTAAAATAATAAAGGGACAGGGCCGTGAGAGGAATAAGAGTTATTGCAGCGGCCGCAGCCACATCCCTCAGTGCCTGGGAACTCGCTTCCCAGATGAGCCCGTAGCTGTCTCTGGGTTCCCCGGCAAGGGCGCACCAGCCGTAGGGGAAATACAGCATAAATGAGAAAAAGACAAAGACTGTCATCATTTGCCTCTTAAGTCTGTTTTAAAAATCCAGCCGGCCAGCACCGGCACTATAAGTACTGCAAGGGCCCCGGCGGGAAAATTCAGTGCCGCCAGGAGGGCTGAGGCCCCAAGGAAGAAAAGATAGAAAAAGACTAAGAAAAGCTTTTTCTTCCCGGTCCTGTGCAGAAATGCCATGCCCGCCCAAAAAATTGCCAGCGGGACGAAAAAAAAGATGAGGGGTCTAAGAAAGGAAAAATCGAAAAGGTCTGCAGCTTTCATTTATATGTAGGATATGGTGCAGGAGTCCCGGCCCTTTTCCTTGGTCTCATAAAGGGCCATGTCCGCACCGTATATCAGATCCGTAAAAGTAGTACTGTCTCTCCTTGAAATGGCAACGCCTGCGCTAAGGGTGGAGTGGAAGGCCTTGACTCCCTCCGGAGAAAGGGCCGTCTCCCGCCACTTCCGGACCAGGTCTTTTATCCTGAAAAGCAGATTGTCTATATTCTCATCTGCCTCGCAGACTACGGCAAACTCGTCTCCCCCAAATCTTGAAATCACATCTTTGGACCGGAATGTGTTTTTCAGCATCCTGGCCAACGCTTTCAGGGCAAAATCTCCCACAAGATGTCCGTAGCTGTCGTTTATCCCCTTAAAGTTGTCGAGGTCTATCAGGGCAAATACAATTGTCCCCTCCGGCTTTTTCCTCTTAATAATCTCATTGACTCTCCGCTCCAGGGCAGACCGGTTAAGCAGGCCCGTAAGGGGGTCGGTAGCCGCAAGCCTTGACACTTGTCCAAGCTTTTTGTAGAGGATGGTGGTTGCCAGAAGAGAAGCTATAGCCTGCACTGTCTCCATATCGTTATGGTTCAGCCGGGACAGAAAGGGGGGTGATTCTGTATCCCGCCCGGTGACAAGAATGCCGTAAAGGTCATCCTCTACTGCTATGGGAACCCAGATCAGATAGGGCAGCTTTAAAACTTTTCTTACATTGGAAAGATAAGCTTCCTCCGCCTCTCCTGTGATCAGAAAGGCGTTGTGGGGGTCGTAAAATTCAGGTTCAACCTCTATGGGGAGCCCCAGAAGCTCATCGTCTTCCTCGGGGGAGTAGCCCTGCAATATGCCGGGAATTAGCTGGTTGTCGTGGTAGGGGAGCAGAAGGGCCGTCCTCTGCATATTCAATGAGGCGTTTATCCGTTGAGTGGCAGTGATAAATATATCCTCCTTGTTTTTCATGTCCCGGAAGAAGTTGGAGAGGTCCGCCAGAATTTTAAATCCCCTGCGTTTCTGCTCAAGGTCGCTTCTCAACCCTATGCTCTCAGAATCCAGCCCCAGTATCTTTGCTGTATTTTGAGTGCATAGGTCATGCAGTCTTTCATAGGAGAGTTTTTTCTCTTCAGTCCCGGTCTTTCCGGCCGTCCATCGGGATTTTTCATGAGAAGAGGGAGGAGCCTGGCGCCGTATTTTCCCTGACTTTGAAAAGACGCAGAAGACGCCGGTCCAGTCGAGGCTCCTTGGCTTGCCCCCCAGTCTGGCAATCTCCACTCCCGTGTAAATGCCAAAAAGAGGGAATCTGTTTTTTGTGACATTCTGCACTACAAGGGCATCTTCCAGATCTGCTCCTCCCAGCCCTGCCGCTCTTCCGGCACAGTTGATGTAGAGAGCGAAAAAGGGCTCCCTGCCCTCATCTTCAATGGAATTCAGCAGCCCTTTAACGGAGGGCAGGATATAGTCCAGCTGAATTGTTCGGTGCATAATCTGGAATCTTGTGCCTTCGACCATGTCGGGCTCAAACATTATGATTGCCCTGCGGCCGGGGTCTATCCCCTGACAGAGCCTGCTTGCGTAATTCTTTTCGTCGTAGGGCTCGTTTGCTTCCCCGTGATTTATCCCCAGAATCAGAAAAAAAGGATACTCTTCCGGCGTTAGCTCCGAGCCCAGAAGATTGTCCATAAAGTCAAGGGCCGGAACGCCGTCGATCTCCAAAATCGCCTGCTCATCCGCGCCTGTTACTGTAAAGTAATTTGAAGAGGGCCTGCACCCGTGGACTATAACGCTGTCGATGGCGATGTCGTCGGAAAAGCCCAGAACCATGGCGTGTTCAGTATCCATTCTGTCTCCGATGAACATCTCCGTCGGGGTAAAAATATGGTCGCCCTGAAGGCCTGCACCCTTTATGTCCGGAAGATAGTCAAGGCGCCTCTCCATCCCCTCCAGAAGTCTGGTAGCCGAGATGAGAGTGTTTCCCCCGGCCGCCCTTTTAATGCTGTCATAAAAGAGGAGAATGGGGTGGTGCTTCGAGATGTCTTTTTCTGCTAACTTCGCTGCCAGCCTGGCCCCTGCATCCTTTGCGCTTCCCGCCAGACCGTCCTCGCAAATTGAAAAAAAATCAGACCCGTCAAGCCAGACACAGGCTACTCCTACCTGATCTCCGCCGTAGCCGTAATGTTCGTTGGTTATGATCCCGGTAGCCCCTCCACCAAAAATGGAGCTGCTGTTGCCCGTCTCCCTGCTCACTTCCTCTCTCACCGCCGTCAGGTCGTGCCGGGCAGTACAGAAGAGCAGCACCAGATCGCACGGATCGGTCCTGGCTGACTTTTCCAGCGCTTCTCTGGCTGCATTTTTCCCGGCCAGGGCACTGTTGGGATGTTCAGAATATCCGACTTCAATTTGCATATCAGATCCTTATAATACAGTAATCCTGTATTTCTCCCTTAAATATTTGGTCTTAGATATATATTCTTATATTATTCTATTGCATCCTCTTGGATATGCAAAGGTTAGGACACAATTTTAACATGGTGGGCTTCAGATCCTGTGCGTTTGAAAAAGGTCCTGTTGTGCCGGGGCAATCTCTTAATTCCCTGTCGTAGGCGGATAAAGGTCCGAAATATTCTTTCTTTCACTTTAAGAGTTGACCGAAGGGGCTTTTCCTTATATACTATCCCTCGCGTTACAGAAACACATCGGGCGGATAGTTCAGTGGTAGAACACCTGCCTTACACGCAGGGGGTCACAGGAAAACCGCAGTAAATTCGCCCCAACCATTGCAAAGACTGAATGTAAACCACCCTGTAAACCGGGGTGGTATTTTTTTGACCATCTGCCGCCCGTTTGTACTACAGGATTTTTCCCTCTCCAGATTTTCAAGGTCCCCCGAAATGTTA
>JBMNVK010000054.1:0-16520 GCA_050946755.1 Aminivibrio sp.
TTTTGTGCCCTCCGGGACCTCGCAGTTCCACATCCTCTGACCCGGGTTCAGCAGCCCCACTTTTGACGACAGCACTACCCCGCTCTCTGCCACCCTTTTGAGGATATGGAGAGCTCTCTGCACTTTAACCTCATCCACCACCAGGGTATTGACCATTATGCTTCCTCTTCCCGTCGCGGCGGAGTAGTCGCACTCCAGAGAGAGCCTCTCCGTCTCCATGGCCAGCCCCCCTATCCTGTCAAAGACGAAGAGCATCCTGGCCTCCGCCACCCCTCTGTCCGTGAGGGCGGCGCCCCGGTTGCCGTAGCGGCGAAGAAAGCCTCTTTTCTCCAGATTGGTCAGGTGATATCTTATAGTCCTGGGCTCCAGGGCCAGGCCTCTTTTTTCAAGGGCAACCCTGAGGTCTCCCGAGGCCTGAAGCTTGCCGCTGAAGTAAAGAGCCCTCAAAATCTCGATCACCGTCTCAGGATATCCGTTCATATCAAACATTGCTACCTCCGCTGCCGGGTAAGTTTTTTTAAGCTCCTTCGGACCTCATTAACGGCACTCTCTTTCCGGTCTCTCTTTTTTCCAGTTAAGGCGGAACAGAGGCCTTCATGGGCTGTTTTCCCGGCATTTTCCTTTTATACCCTCATTTTTATACCATTTAGCTCTTTACTTGACAAGAGCGACGCTCTGCAGGTATCATTATACACGCCGTATACCGGCAATCGATTACCGTAGTCAGTCTTTTGCGGCCGTACATTATAACCACGGAAGGAGACGTATCCATGAGGAAGGTTTCTCTGCTGGTTTCGACGGGCAACCTGGGCGACAACATTATTGAAAAGGGCACTTTCTACGAGGGTGTGAAGAGGGATATCGACTGTTTTGCAGCCGATGCGGGCACTGCCGACGCCGGCCCCACTTTTCTGGGGGCTGATATGCCTCACAACCCCATCGAATGGGAGCGCCACGATCTTGAAATAACCCTGGTGGAGGCCCGTAAAAAGAAAGTTCCCATGATAGTGGGATCCTGCAGCACCACCGGAACGGACAGAGGCGTTGACCTGTACGCTGATATCATAAGGTCCGTAGCCAAAGAGCGGAAGATGGAGCCCTTCAAGATGGCTCTGATCTACTCCCAGGTACCAATTGACACCATAAGAGAGCGGGTCAGAAGGGGAGAAAGCGAACCCCTGGGAGCTACTTTTCCCCTGACCGACGAAGTTCTTGACGGCACCTCCACCGTAACGGCCAGCATGGGCATCGAACAGTTTACCCACGCCCTGGAAAAGGGAGCAGACGTAATAATAGCCGGACGGGCCTGCGACGACGCGGTACTGGCCTCCTATCCCATTTTTAAGGGATTTGACTGGGGCATCAGCCTCCACATGGGCAAGGCCGCCGAGTGCGCCTCCCTGGTATGCTGGCCCCAGAAGGTAAAAGAATCCATCATAGCAACGGTACATGACGACCATTTCACCATAGAGCCCATGCACCCCGACCAGCAGGCCACCCCCCACAGCGTGGCGGCCCACTCCATGTACGAGCGGACCAACCCCTTTGTCCAGGCCCTCCCCGGCGGCATCCTGGATATGCACGCCAGCAAGTACGAGGCCCAGACGGACAGGATATGCAAGGTATCGGGCAGCCTCTTCGTCCCGTCCCCCGACGGAAGCTACAAGGTCAAGCTTGAGGGAGCGGGGGAGGCGGGCCACAGGGTATATCACCTGGTAGGCATCCGGGACACGAGGGCCATCGCCCACCTCGACCAGATCCTGGCGGACACCAGGGCCAAGGTATCAGAGATCATCGGCCCCGAGCGGGACGACCAGTACGAACTCTTCTTCCATTCCTACGGCAAAAACGCCGTCATGAGGGAAAACGAACCTGTAGAGATCACCCAGTCCCACGAAGTGGCCGTAGTAATCGAGGTCATCTCCAAGGACATCGAGCTTGCCACCTCTGTGGCCAAGTGCGCCAAGTTCCGCTTCTTCTATATGAGCTACCCCGGACAGATGAACTCCTCGGGAGGCTCCGTGGCCCTCCTCACCGACGAGCCCCTCTTCCCGAAGAACAAGTGCTACCAGTGGACGGTAGACCATCTAATAACCCTTAAGGATCCCCTGGATCCGGAGATCTTCCGGTACACCTTCGAGACAGTTTCGGGGGTATAGGGCTGTGGAAATCAACCCTGAAAAAACCCTGCTCACAAAACAGGCAAACTTTTACGCCTCTTTGACTGCGGAGGATATCCCCCCGGAGGTAATGGAAAAAGCCCGGCGGGTCCTGATGGACTTCCTGTCCGAGACGGCGGCGGGCTATAAGGAGGGGGAAGTAGCCTCCATATCCATCGATTACGTCAAGGAGATGGGCGGCAGGCAGGAGGCCACCGTACTCTGCGACGGCGCCATGGTACCGGCGCCCTGGGCCGCCCTCGCCATGGGAATCATGGCCCACTCCATCGAGCTCGACGACGGCCACCGGTGGGGAACCTGCCACCCGGCGGTAGCGGTCATCCCAGCGGTGCTTGCCATGGCGGAGAAGAAAAACTCCTCCTTCACCGAGATCCTGAAGGGAATAGTCATAGCCTACGACGCCATGCTCCGGGCGGCGAGGGCCATAAACCCCTCCCACCTGAAGCGGGGCTTCCACTCCACCGGCACCTGCGGCTCCATAGGGGCGGCGGCGGGCTGCGCCTCCATTATGGGTTTTTCAGCCGATAAGTTCGCCTACGCCATGTCCATGGGAGGCCTTCAGAGCGCAGGCCTTCAGGAGATGCTTCACGACCATCCGGGCATAAAAACCCTCCAGCCGGGCAAGGCGGCCCTTGCGGGAGTGCTTTCCGCGGAGTTTGCCCTCAGGGGCGCCAAGTCCCCCCGCACCCTCTTTGAAGGGCAGCACGGCTGGCTCAAGGCCATGTGCGACGGCGAATACTCCGAGGAAGGGCTTGTGGGCGACCTTGGCAAGAGATGGGAGATTCTGCTCACCTACACCAAGCTTTACCCCACCTGCCGGCACTGCCATGCCGCCATTGACCTGGCCCGGGAGGCTAAAGAGACGCTGGGGTGCACAGAACGGGATGTGGAGTCCATCCACGTAAAAACCTACAGACTGGGCATCGTGGAGGTGGGACAGATCTTCCTGCCCTCCACCTTCGAGGAGGCCATGTTCAGCATGCCCTTCTCCCTGGCCCTGGCCTTCCGCAAGGGCAACGTCACCCTGCAGGACTACACCCCCGAGCTTCTGGCCGACGAGGAGCTGAGGCGGGTAGCGCAGGCAGTAACAATAGAGGAAGACGACCACATGAACGCCATCTACCCCGAGGAGCGGGGCGCCCATATGCGCGTCGTGCTGAAGGACGGCAGAACCTTCGAGAAGGCCATCCCCGTTGCAAAGGGAGAGCCGGAAAACCCCGTGAACGATCCTGACCTGATGGAAAAACTTACGGCCATGCTGGCCCCCTACTACCCGGAGGAGTTTGTCACGGGGCTTTGGAAGATCTGCGTAGAGTCCGACGCCCGGAAAGTGGGCTACAAGGACATACTTGACCATTTCGGGAGGTTTCACAAGTCATGAAAACTAAAAACATCTGCGACCTGGCGCGAACTATCAGAAGCAAGAACGCAGGAAGCTTTATGATCACCCTGGAGATAATCTTCGCCGAACGGGAGACTTACGAGAAAGTCAAAAAAACCGGCGTGGTGACCCAAAAAGCCATTGCCGACGCCTACGGCCTCCCGGAAGAAAAAATCCTTGACTTCATGTTCTTCGACCCCGGCATGGGGATAAAGGCCAACATCCAGCGCACCAGCCCCAGCGGCGGCCCCGGCGAGACGGACGTCTACGGGTGTCAGCAGTACGCCCCCCTCTTCGCCCTGGAAATCCCCTGGGAGGACTGAGGCACCCATGGCTACCCTGACCGAAAAGCTTTCGGCCTTTTCCGACTCCCTCGCCTACGATGGACTGCCTGAGGACGTAGCCTCCCAGGCCAGACGGTGCCTCATGGACACCGTGGGGGCGCTGCTGGCGGGCAGCAGGCTCTCCCTGAGCGGCCGGGCGGGCCGCCGGTTCGCCGAGAGGCTGGATGAAAAAGGCCTGTCCGTCGTGGCGGGGAGCCCCCTCAAAAAATCCCCCATGACCGCGGCCTTCGTCAACGGCATGGCCGCCCACGCCCTGGAGCTCGACGACGGCACAAAATACGCCACCTATCACCCGGGGGCGTCCATAGTGCCGGCAGCCCTTGCCCTGGGGGAGGCGGAGGGCATCGACGGCAAAAAACTCATCGAGGCGATCGTCGCAGGATACGAGGTATCCCTGCGCATTGGCACGGCCATAAACCCGGGCCACTATCTTAAAGGCTTTCACCCCACGGGCACCATCGCCACCTTCGGGACCACCGCCGCGGCGGCCAAAATACTGGGGCTCTCGCCGGAGCTTACCGTAAACGCCCTGGGCATCGCGGGAAGCATGGCCTCGGGGATCAACCAGTACGAGATCGACGGCGCCGTGTCAAAGCACGTCCACCCGGGCAACGCCGCCAAAAACGGCATCATGGCCGCCATGCTCGCCCGGGACGGAATGACGGGGCCCGCTGAAATTCTGGAGGGCCGGCTGGGCTTCTTCCACTGCTTCGCCGACGATGTCAGGGAAGAAATAGTGGACGCCGACCTCGGCAAGGACTGGCATATTCTGCGGATCTACTTCAAGCCCTACTGCTCCTGCCGGTACGTCCACTATGCCATCGAGGCCACCCAGAAGGACCTGGAGCAGCACCCCTTCACCCCGGAGAACATCGAGTCCATTGTGGTGAGGACCCACCGCAATGCCAAACAGGGCTCCGACATCCCCGACTACCGCTCCCCCCTTCACGCAAGGCTCAGCATACAGTACGGCATAGCGTCCATACTGGTGAGGGGAAAGGCGGGAATCCGGGAGTACGAGGAGGAGGCCATCGCCGACCAGGAGGTCAGGCGGGTCTCAGACCTGGTCAGGATAGAGGTGGACGAGGAGATTCAGAAAGTTTACCCCAACCCCCGCTCCATGATAGTGGAGATAAGGGACAAACAGGGCAATTCGGCGTCCACCAGAATAGACCACGCAAAGGGGGACGCGGAAAACCCCATGTCCGACGAGGAACTGGCCGAAAAATTCAGGGACGTCACCGGAGGGGTAATTGACAGTGATAGGGCAGAAAAAATCATGGCAGCAGCCATGTCTGTAGAAAACCGCGAAGAAATAACTTCCTTCGCGGAGATGCTCCACATCCAATAGGGAGGAATAGGTCGTGATGGACACAATTAACGCAAGGCTGTCAAAATTTTCGTCGGAGTACCGGTATGAAGACATACCCACAGAGGTGCTGAATCACCTGAAAATAGTGCTGCTGGACAACTACGGATGCGGACTCTTCGGCTCCACCACCGAGTGGATGAAGATCTACCGGGACGTGCTGGAGAAGATGAGCGACCGGGAGGAGGCCTCCATCTGGGGCACCAACCGCAAGACCTCCGTGGTCAACGCCATGATGCTCAACGGCTCGGCCATCAACTCCTTCGAGCTGGACGACACCCACACCGACGGCATTATCCACGTATCCACCGGAGTCCTGGGCTGCGTAACCGCCTTTGCCGAGCATCTCGGCAGCGTAAGCGGAAAAGACTTCCTGACAGCCACCGCCCTGGCCTACGAAGTGGCCTGCCGGGTTGCGGCCCCCGTGGGCATGGAGATAGCCCATCAGGGCTGGAACAATACGGGAACCTGCTGCCCCTTCGGCTCCACTGCCGGCGTGGGCAGAATGCTTGGACTCACCACGGAGCAGATGGGCCACGCCATGGGCATCGCCGGCAACTGGGCCGGCGGGCTACAGGCGGTGCAGTTCGCCTCCATGGCAAAGCGGATAGTCCCCTCCAGATCCTCGGAAGGGGCCATAATAGGCGCCCTCCTTGCCCAGAAGGGCTTCACGGGCATTGAGGATGTCTTTGAGAACAAATTCGGCGGCTTTTACAACTGCTTCACCGACGACGTGTATGACGTGGAGCGCACCAGCGGCGACCTGGGCGACCGGTGGGAGCTCATGGGCATCGGCCTGAAGTTCTACTCCACCTGCCGCAGCAAGCACACCACCATCGGGGCCCTGCGCAAATTCAGGGAAGAAAATCCCGATATCACCCCCGACGACATCACGAAGGTAGTCGCCCACACCACGTCCATCACCCACAAATACTCCGTGGGGGCCGACGCCATCACCAGCGTGGTGGCAGCCCAGCTCAGCCACCCCTACGTATGCGCCGTCACCCTGCTGGAGGGCAATGCCTTCATCGATCAGTTCACCGAGGAGAAGATCAAAGATCCGAAGATCCTCGAGTTCGCCAAAAAGGTGGAAGTGGTGGCCGACGACGAGATAGACAATCTTCCCAGGCACCTCCGCTATACGGTGAAGGTGGACGTCCACACCAAGGACGGCCGGGTATTCAACCTCAAGGAGAGCTTCCCCAAGGGTCACCCGAAGAACCCCTTCACCCACGACGAGCTTCTGTGGAAGTTCAACTCCCTGGCGGAAAAGGCCATCTCCGACAAGGGGCAGCGGGATAAAATCACCGACGCAGTGCTCAATCTGGAAAAGCTGGATAATATAAAAGAGCTTGCGACCCTGATGTCAGCAAAAAATTAGCGAGGGGAGGAAAGATCGGGTGGGAAGGACCGCAGCGGAAAAAATCATATCAGCCCGCGCCGGGATTGACGCCAGAGCCGGCGACTTTGTAGTGGCCGACGCTGATCTGGCCATGATCCACGACACCACGGGGCCCATTGCAATCAAGGCCTTCAGGGAGTATGGCAAAGAGAAGGTCTGGGACCCGTCTAAAATGGTCATAGTGCTTGACCATGCCACTCCGAGCCCCAACGAGCGGATAAGCAACCTCCACATGCTGCTCAGGGAGTTTGCCGCCGAACAGGGCATAACCCTCTTCGACACGGGCGAGGGAGTCTGCCACCAGCTGGTGGTGGAAAAGGGCCTCGTCCTGCCCGGAGGGCTGGCCGTGGGCGCCGACTCCCACACCTGCACCTACGGCGCCCTGGGCGTCTTCGCCTTCGGCATAGGCTCCACCGACATGAGCGGCGTAATGCTCACGGGCAAGCTCTGGCTCCGAGTTCCGGGCACCATGAAGGTCCTCTTCCGGGGCGCCATGGAGGAGGGCGTAAGCGCCAAGGACCTCATGCTCCGCTTCATCGGCCAGATAGGCTCCGACGGGGCCGACTACCTGGCCCTCTCCTTCGGCGGCGAGGCCGTAAAGGCCATGTCCCTGTCGGAGCGGATGACCCTCAGCAACATGGCCATCGAGTGCGGCGCCAAAGTGGGGCTGATCGCCCCGGATGAAGAGACAGCCGCCCATCTGAAGGCCCTGGGAAAGGGTGGAGGAACTCCCGCCTTCGACGATGAAGACGCCGTCTTCGAGCAGGTAGTGGAGATCGACGCCTCAACGGTACCGCCCCAGGTCAGCCTTCCCCACTCGGTGGACTCGGCAGTGGCCGTTACGGAGGCGGAAGGGACGGAAGTCAGCCAGGTATACATAGGCACCTGCACCAACGGAAGGCTTGACGATCTTAGAATTGCGGCCTCCATCCTGGCAGGCAAGAAAATATCGGCCAACTGCCGGCTGCTCGTCTGCCCGCCCTCAAGAAAAATAATGGCGGACGCCATTGCAGAGGGCATCCTTCTTCAGCTTGTGGAGGCAGGGGCGACCATCCTGCCCCCGGGGTGCGGACCCTGCCCGGGGACGCACCTGGGCGTGCCCGGCGACGGAGAGAACGTCATCTCCACCGCCAACCGCAACTTCAAGGGCAGAATGGGCAACAACAAGGCGGGCGTATATCTGGCATCCCCCGCTACCTGCGCAGCAAGCGCCCTGATGGGCCGGATTGCCGACCCCCGGCCCTATCTGCGGGGCAAGAACTGAGGAGGCCGGACATGGAAAAGCAAATCAGCGGCAAGGTGCACAAATTCGGGGATGACATCAATACAGACTATATAATTGCTGGCAAATACACAAAGACCCTCGATTTCTCTACTTTGGCGGAGCACGTCTTCGAGGACATCGCCCCCGGATTCAGCAAGCAGGTCCGCCCGGGAGACGTAGTGGCCGCCGGGAAGAACTTCGGCTGCGGCTCCTCCCGGGAGCAGGCCCCCATAGCCATCAAGTATGCGGGCGTATCGGCTATTCTGGCCAAGTCCTACTCCCGGATTTTCTTCAGAAATGCCATCAACCAGGGCATTCCGGCCTTTATCTGCGATACGGACGCCATGGAGCCGGGGGACGAAATTACGGTCAACATTGAAGAAAGCTTTGCGGAGCTGCCCGGCAAGGGCGTTAAAATACCCCTAACCCCTCTTTCCCCCGTGATGCTTGACATCCTGGAGGAGGGGGGCCTCGTGAAATACCTCAAAAAAAACGGGACTTACATCCTTCCCGAATGAGGGCGAAACCCGATGAAAGGAGAGTGGTAGAAAGAAATATCAGGTTAATACCGCGGTGTTTTCTCGTATTTGGAATCAAAAAACGACAGGAGGTACGAAAAATATGACGCGGAAAAAAGGCTTGTTCACAGCGGCATTTGCAGCAGTCCTCGCAGCTATGCTCTTTGCAGGAGTTGCCGGGGCGGACGTGCACCTCAACATGGGCAGCACCTCCTCCACATCAGGGGTTTACGCCTGGTGCGTAGCGGCTGCCAACCTGGTAAACAAGGCCGACAACGGCATCCAGGTCACAGTGGTGGAGAGCGGCGCGGGCATGGACAACCTCAGAAAGCTCAGCGCCGGGGTGTTTGACTACGCTATGGCCATCGACCTTCCCGGATCCCTGCAGCTCTACAAGGGCATCGAAGGCTTCGAGGGCAAGCAGTTCAAGGACGTCCGGTGGCTCTTCCTGAGAAATATCTTTGCCGACAGGCTCTATGTCCGCAAGGACTCGGGCATCACATCCTTCGCCGACCTCAAGGGCAAGAAGTTCTGCCCCGGAATCCCCGGCTCGGCGTCCGCGGCCTACGTTATGGACTACAACGAAATCCTTGGGCACGAAATCGATCTTGTACCCTCCGCCCTCGGCGATGCCATAACGGCCCTGAAGGAAAACAGAATCGTGGGCATGCAGAAATCCAGCGGACTGAGCAACATGGATGCGGCCCTCATCGAAGTCAACCTCACCACCCCCCTCACTGTAATAGGCTACTCCGAGGAAGACGTAAAGAAGATCCAGGAAAGAATCCCCTACATGACCTTCCTGAAGCGTGAAAAGGGAAGCATAGTTGAATTCCCCGATGTAGGCCCCATATGGGAAGAGTGCCCCATCGCCGGAGCGGTGGCCACCGCCGCCATGCCGGAGGAAGTAGGCTATCAGATAGTTAAGGCCTACGTAGAGGGCTTCGACGAAGTGGTAGCCGCCTACGGACCCGTAAAGGGCTTTGACCCGGTAGGAGACTACTTCAAAAACGCCGGCGACGACGTGGTCCCGGCCCATGCAGGCTTGATCCGCTACGCCAAGGAACAGGGAATAGAGGTTCCTGAGCGGTTCATCCCGCCCGAGTACAAGGAATAGCAAGTAACAGCGCACTCAGGCAATAATCTTTCCCGGCCGCGCCATCCCAGGTGCGGCCGGGAGACATGGGGAGGAAAACCATATGCTCTTTTCATCCGTTGGAAAACATAAAACAAAAGTCATCTTTTCCCTCGGTCTTCTTCTTGCGCTCTTTCAGCTTCTGGCGCCCATCTACCTGACCGGCTTTCTGGACATTCAGTTCAGGGCCATCCACGTGGCGTTCGGACTTTCCATAGCCTTTCTTTATTATCCCTTTTCGCGCAAAGTGGACAAAGACGACCAGGGCGAAGGCATATCCCTTATCGATATTCTTCTGGTAGCCGGCCTTCTTGTGGCAAACACAAATGCCTTTATGGAGGCCCTCAACATGTACACGGGCGTCAGGGAGCCGGGCATGACCGATTTGGTCCTCGGAGGCATCCTTGTGCTTCTGGTGCTTGAGGCCGCCCGGAGAACCGTGGGCTATGCCATACCCATAATGGTCGTTCTTCTTCTGACCTATATATTTACCGGCTCCTACTTCCCGGGCATGTGGAAGATAAGAGGTATCAACCTCGATTACGTCCTCAGCTCCCTCTACTACTCCCCGCTGGGCATCTACGGAAGCGTAACGGGCATGTCGGCCACCTTCATCTCCATGTTCATCATCTTCGGCTCCCTCCTTTCGGCCACCGGCGGCGGCAGGACCTTCATCGACATGGCCCTGGCCATAACGGGCAAATACACCGGCGGCCCCGCCAAGGCGGCAGTGGTGGCAAGCGCCCTCTTCGGCAGCATCTCCGGCAGCGCTGTGGCCAACGTCATGGTAACGGGAAGCTATACCATACCCCTTATGAAGCGGCTGGGGTACAAGCCTGAGTTTGCCGGGGCGGTGGAGGCCATCGCCTCCTCGGGAGGGGGAATAACTCCTCCCATCATGAGCATCACCGCCTTTATGATGGCCGAGTTCCTGAACATATCCTACTTCCGGATCATCGGCTACGCCCTCATCCCGTGCATGCTCTACTACACCGGCGTCTTCAGCGGAGTCCACTTCAGGACGGTGCGCATGGGAATCGACAGGCTCCCCCCGGAGGAGATCCCCAAATGGAAGGACATCCTCACCCTTGAGAGGCTCGCAGGACTTATAGTCCCCACGGGAGTCCTCCTCTACCTCATTGCCATTGGCCAACCCCTTCAGCTTGCAGGCTTTTATGCAAGCCTCTCAGCGCTGCTGGTCTTCCTGGTCCTCGGCATTATAAAAAAGGATATGAAGCAGACCCTTAAGCTGATCGTCGCCGCCCTCTCCGAGGGAGGAAGGGACGTGGCCCAGCTCGTGCCCATCCTCGTGTCGGTCAGCATGCTGGTCAACCTCATAGGCCTCACGGGAATAGCCCCCAAGGTGAGCGGCGTAATCCTGGACCTGGGCGGGACCAACATCTACCTCTCCCTCCTCATTGCCACCATCGTCCCCTTCCTCCTGGGCACCTCCCTGCCTACGGTGCCTACCTATGTTCTCTCCGTATCCATCCTGGTGCCTCCTCTGCTGAAGCTGGGGATCGACCCCATTGCAGCCCACTTCTTCTTTATCTACTGGGCAATCCTCGGCGGAGTCACCCCGCCCACATGTACCTCAGCAGTGGCAGCAGCGGGGATAGCCAAGGCAAATTGGGTGAAAACGGGATTTTTCGCCGTCCGGCTGGGGATAGTGGCCTTCATACTGCCCTACTTCTTCGCAATCAACCCCGCTCTGGTAGGCAGAGCCCCCTGGTCTGAGATACTGATCCACACAGCTACCGCCTTCGTAGGGGCAGTCTCCATTGCCTACGGGCTCTTCAGCTACAGGGAGTGCGCTATCAACCCCCTTATCTGCGGAACATTTTCGGTGGGGGGCCTTCTTCTGCTCTTCCCGGAGACCATGCTTTCCGCCATAGGCTTCGCCCTGGTAGGACTGGCCTTCCTGGTGGACAGAAAGTACAGACCCGGCGGAACGGGCAACGATACGGCAGCAGCATAAAGAAACCACAGAGAGGAGACAACAAGTGAAAAAGACCACCATGCTCAAAAATTTGATCAGGGAGAGAAAAGCCCTGGTCTGCCCCGGAGCCCACGACGCCATCTCGGCCATGCTCATTGAAAAAGCAGGCTTCAAAGCGCTACAGGTGAGCGGATTCGGCCTTTCAGCCACCTACCTCGGGCTGCCCGATATGGCCTTCATCGGCTTCAGCGACGTGGTGCACTTCACCAAGAACATTGTGGATGCGGTAAACGTGCCCGTAATGGCCGACGCCGACACAGGCTACGGAAACAGCATCAACGCCATGCACGTGACCAGGGAGTTCATCAGGGCCGGCGCAGCGGGGATGAACATCGAGGACCAGGTGTTCCCCAAACGGTGCGGGCACCTTGAGGGCAAGCAGATCATCCCCATGGAGGAGATGGTCCTTAAAATAGAGGCGTGCCGGGACGCCCGGGACGAGCTGGATCCGGATTTTGTGATAAACGCCCGGACGGACGCCATTGCCATGGCCGGGATCGACGAGGCAATCCGCCGGGCCAACGCCTATGCCGAGGCCGGGGCAGACCTTATCTTCGTGGAGGCCCCCCGGTCAATAGAACAGATAGAACAGGCCGTCAGGGAGATAAAGGCCCCTGTCAGCATAAACCTCATGGACGCCGTTACGGGAGGCAAAACGCCCCTCGTATCCATTGACCGGCTGCGGGAGATAGGCGTAGGACGGGTAAGCATTCCGGTAGGCCCCCTCTTCGCCGCTGTTAAGGGCATGGTGACCTACCTGGAGGCTATTAAGGGCGACCAGATAGCAGAAGGGAGGACAGAGCTCGTGGCGCCGTTTTCGGAGTTCAAAAATTTGGTGGGCTTCGAGAAGTTCAGGGAGCTGGAAAAAAACTACCTTCCTGAGTTCGTAGAATAGGATCCGTTCATCTCTTGGCGTAAGGGCACCGGCAACGAAGACCCTTCCCGCCTACGGCTACTCCGTCCCCTTCTTCATGGGGGCCAACGAGACGCCGAAGGCCCTCGCTGACGGAACGGTCTATACCGTCCAGAAGGACAGCTACAGATACAGCGAGTTTTACGAGATGGGCGTAAACGACCTGTGGAGGGAGTTCGCCTACGATATAAGGGAAAGAGTGGAAAAAGGGGAGGACGTAACTAAGGATCTGAACAAGTTCTTCGCCGACATGGTGGACCTGGTCCTTAAGATGAACAAATAGCTTTTCAGAGCGCATTGGCAAAGCGACTCCTCTTATGGGGAGTCGCTTTTTTGCGAAGCAGACAATTTTTAATTTATGACGGCAGGGCTTTCAGTTTTCCTGGCTAGTGACGCAGGATCCTCCCTGAACTCTCACGCATGATCGGGCAAACATCCTGAAAAGTCCTGTTCCGACCGCTTTCAAACACTGGCGTTTGTCTGTTTCCTCAGTCGCAGCCTGCCAGCAGTTCATAAAGCTTTATCACAGCTGAAGAGTCCTCTTTCGAGTCAAATCTTTCTCCTGCCAGCTTGTAAAGTTCCTTAGCCGCCGATGCCAGAAATAGGGGGGACTTTTTTTGTTCGCCGGCTCTAAGGCAGATATTCATATCCTTCAGCTGTATGTCAAGGGTGCTCCTCGTCGAAAAGTCCCTTCTTATTACGGAAGGCATCCGGCTCAAAAATACGTTCGAAGATCCGGAGCTGCTGGAGACTACATCAAATATAAGATCAGGGGAAATCCCATGCTTTTTCCCAAGTACTACCGCCTCAGCCATGGCAACCATCTGAACTCCAAAGAGCAGCTGATTTACAGCCTTCATTCCCTGTCCCATTCCTGCCTTCTCGCCAATGAAAAACTGACGTTCTGAAAAAGATTTCAAAAGAGGAAGGCAAAAGCTGAATACCTCTTTATCCCCCGAGGCCATAAGAGTCAGTGTCCCTTCTGCAGCTCCTTTTGTTCCCCCGCTCACAGGACAGTCCAGTATTTGAACGCCCCGGTCAAAGCAGTCTTTCTGAAGGCTTTCAGCCTCATCAGGCGCAATGGTGGACAGGAGTACCACTACTTTGCATCGTTTCCCCGCCAACAGGCCGGATTCATCAAACAGTACACTTCTGCACTGATTGTACGTGTTTACCATTATCAGGCAGATTTCCGCCCTGTCTCCAATTTCAGATGGCGCTGATGCCTTTTCTACTCTATCACCCGATAAACGGTCCATGGCATCTCTGGAAATATCGTTGACAATCAGGGAATATCCTTTTGAAATCAGGTTCCTGACGATGGAAGAACCCATAGCTCCCAACCCGATGAAGCCTACAGGTTTATTATTTGTAAACCGATCACTCATTTTGATTTCGCCAGTATTTCGGCGGCTGATACTATATCATTAACGGACATTCCAAATTTAGCGTAAAGATCCTCCGGATCGCCAGATTCTCCAAAAGTATCTTTAAGTCCGATCCGCTTCATCTTTACGGGGAATTTCTCTCCCAGCACCTCAGCAACGGCACTGCCCAGGCCTCCCATAACAGTATGGTCCTCCACAGTCAGCACGCATCCGCATCTTCCGGCATCCTCAATAATTGCACTCTCGTCAAGGGGTTTAAGGGTGTGAAAATCAAGGAGGCAGGCATTGATCCCTTTTTGCCTGAGAATATCCACCGCCTCAAGACTTTTGCCCACCATTGCTCCTGTTGCAAAGACAGCTACATCATTACCGAAGTCTGCTATCACATTTGCCCTGCCTATTTGAAAATCGTATTTATCCGGGCAGTTGACGGCGGGAAGGGGCGATTTGTGTACCTTGATGTAAAGTGGGCCGAAGTGGTTTACGGAGGCCTTTGCAATAGCCCGGGCGCACACCTCATCGGAGGGCTGAAGGATGGTGAGGTTTGGGAAGGAGCGCATAATTGACACATCCTCAGTAGCCATATGAGTCGCCCCATCGCTGCCCACCTGAAGCCCCCCATGGCTTGATATTATGGTCACATCAAGATTGGGGTAGCAGATAAAGCTCCTCACCTGCTCGCAGGCCCGCATGGATGCAAAAACAGAATAAGAAACCACATACACCTTATTTCCGCATGCAGCAGCCCCTGCAGCAGCAGCCATCATGGACTGCTCGGCAATTCCCAGGTTGTATTCCCTTCCCGGGAAAAGGGTTCCGAAGGATTCCAGTCCTACTGCCTTCGTATCCACATTGAAGATTAGGAAGTCGTGGTCCTTGGCCAGAGCGATCAGCTCCTGCCCCAGTGCGAATCTCGTGGCAAGGGCCATAATCAGAAGCCCTCCATGATTTCGGCAAGGGCCTTTTCCATCTGGGCATGATCTGGAGCCTTACCATGCCAATCTGCATTATTTTCCATAAAGGATACGCCCTTTCCTTTAACTGTATGGGCAATAATCACTGTGGGGCCTCCCATCTTTCGTGACCTTTGCAAAGCATGAAGTATTTGGCTCATATCGTTGCCATCTGCTTCGATTGTCAACCAGCCGAAGGCCTCCCACTTCTTAACAAGCGGCTCTATTCTGCTCACCTGATTTACCCAGCCGGTAATCTGGAGTCCGTTATAATCAACTATTGCCACAAGATTGTCGAGCTGGTGATTTGCTGCTGCCATTGCAGTTTCCCAGACTATCCCCTCCTGGAGCTCCCCGTCGCCAAGCACTGAATAAACCCTGAAGTCTTTCTTCCGTGCCTTTGCGGCAATGGCCATCCCAAGAGCACAGGCAAATCCATTACCCAGGGAACCGGTTGTCATGTCCACCCCGGGAGTCTTATTCATATCCGGATGCCCCTCAAGGTGTGAATCTATTTTTCGCAGGCTCCAGAGGTCGCTTTCCGGGAAAAAACCTCTTTCGGACAGCGTTGCATACAAAGCGGGACATCCATGGCCCTTGGAAAGGATAAAACGGTCTCTGTCGCTCCAATCCGGGTTTTCAGGGTCGATGCGCAGCACGTTAAAATAAAGGGCCGTTAATATTTCTACCGACGAAAGGGATCCTCCCGGGTGCCCCGACCCCGCGAAACAGATCATTTTAATAATATTTTTCCTGATATTTTTTGCCTTTTCTTTAAGCGATTCAAGGTCAAGCAATCTGCTTGAAAGCATTTAAGAGCTCCTTTAAAGGGGATATTTTAAAATAGATGAGACATCCGCAGAAATCTTCGGTTTTATATCAGACTGATAAACAGGCTGCGGATTTCCTCATAGGTTAATTTGATGGGGTTTGCCTTCATAGCGGCATCTTCCATAGCATTTTTTGTGATTGTATCAAGCTTTTCCATAAAGTGAACTTTTTCTATGCCAAGGTCCTTTATCGTCCGCGGAAACTTAAGCGTTTCAAGCAGTCCACTCCAAAGGGAGATCAGCCCTTCCACTGCTGCTTCATCATCATCTGATTCGCCCCCCAGATAGCGGGCGATTTCCGCATATTCAGCCATTTTGGTCTTTGAATTTTGCCGTATAACAGCTTCTACCATCACAGCCACCGACATTCCGTGGGGAATTGACCGAAAGGCAGACAGCTGCTTCCCTGCACCGTGGGCAGCTCCTGATGCCCTGTTCGCAAGAGCCATCCCCCCCATAGTGGCGGCAATCTGCATCTCCCCCCTGTATTCGAGATTGCCCGGCTCTTCAACAACTCTGGGGAGATACTCCATAACCTTCTTCATACCTTCAAGGGCATACTTGTCCCCAAAGATATTTTGGGGTCTGTTGCTGACATAGGCCTCAAGGCTGTGGACAAAAGCATCCAGTCCCGTCGAAACAGTGACAGATAAAGGCAGGGACAGGGTGAATTTAGGATCCAGGATTACATAATCCGGGATGAGCTGATGATCGGCGATCCCTTTTTTTACCATAGGAGACTGAGGATTATCGCTGGCAACGTATAGAACAGCTATAGGGGTTACTTCTGACCCTGTGCCGCTTGTAGTAGGTATGGCAACAAATTTGGACTTCCTTCGTATTG
>JBMNVK010000055.1:0-16135 GCA_050946755.1 Aminivibrio sp.
CCCCGTCACTCTTCAGCTCGACGGCAGACAGATAGCCATAGGATGGAAAATATCCTCCACCATGCTGGTAACCCCTCTGGAGGACCCTGAAAAGAACAATGACTGATTCCGCAGAAAAAAAGCTCCTTCTGGTGGGCAACCCCAATGTAGGCAAGAGCGCCCTGTTTACAAGACTCACGGGAGTCCACGCCCTCTCCTCAAACTACCCCGGAACTACAGTGAGCTTTCTTGAGGGAAAGCTCCGCCGGGAGGATGAGGTCTGGAGGGTCATAGACGTTCCCGGCGCCTATACTCTTTCCCCCACAAACGAGGCGGAGGAAGTGGCCGACAGGATGATAAACGAAGGCGGGGACGCAGTGGTGGTAGTCCTCGATGCCACGGCCCTGGAGCGGAATCTTTTTCTGGCCTTCCAGGTTCTCGAACGGGGGCTGCCCGTCCTATTTGCTTTGAACATGGTGGATGAAGCCCGCCACAAGGGAGTGGATATTGATCACGCCCTCCTTGAGGAGCTTTTAGGAGCGCCGGTCGTCCCCACTGTAGCCGTATCCGGAGAGGGGATAAGCCTCCTCATTGAACGCCTGGCGGAGGCATCCCCCGGACGGGAGCCGGTTCATACCAGGGAAGAACGGTGGGCCGCCATAGGATCCGTCATAGAAAAGGTACAGAGAGTTACCCACCGCCACCATACTATGATCGACAAGCTTGAGGACGCATCGGTAGACTCCTTCTGGGGGCTGATTATAGGCATTGCGATCATTGCTGCCAGCCTTGCGGCTATAAGATTTGCCGGGGAGGGCATTATTGATGGAATTCTCGACCCCCTGACAGAAAGATTCTGGCTGCCGGTGGTTGAGCGGATATCGGAAATTCTGGGCGGGGAGGGTTTTGCTCACGACATTGTCGTGGGGCGCGTCTTTGACGGACAGATAGACTTCGAGCAGAGCTTCGGCCTGATAACCACCGGACTTTATGTCCCCATCGTTATGGTCCTTCCCTACGTGCTCTCCTTCTACGCCATTCTGAGCCTGCTTGAGGACTTTGGATATCTTCCCAGGCTTGCGGTGATCTTTGATGCCCTCCTTCACAGGATGGGCCTGCACGGATTTGCCATTGTCCCGTCCCTCCTGGGGCTTGGATGCAACGTTCCCGGCATACTGGCCACCCGGGTATTGGAATCAAAGCGGGAGAGATTCATCGCCGCCACCCTGATCTCCGTCGCCATTCCCTGTGCCGGCCTGCAGGCCATGATAATAGGCGCGGTAGGCGATCTGGGCATGAAGTGGGTGGCCGCCGTGTACGGAACGCTGCTGGTCTCCTGGCTTCTTCTGGGGCGGCTGCTTCACTCCCTTCTGCCGGGCTTCAGCCCCGAGCTGATCGTGGAGATCCCCCCCTACAGGATACCCTCCCTCTCCGCCATGGGCCTCAAGCTCTGGATGCGGATAAGGGGCTTCTTCATGGAGGCCGTCCCCCTGGTGCTGATCGGGATACTGTTTATAAGCCTTATGGATGGCCTGGGAGTAACAGCCTTCCTGTCAAGGCTTTTAGCGCCGGTCTTCTCAGGATTGCTGGGCCTTCCGGCGGAGGCGGTGGCCCCCATACTGCTGGGGATCCTGAGAAAGGACGTGGCCATGGGAATGCTGGCTACCCTGGGCCTTTCTCCCTCTCAGCTGGTGGTGGCTACGGTGGCCCTGTCCATGACCTTTCCCTGTATAGCCACCTTTGTCGTGCTTTGGCGGGAGCTCGGAGGCAGGCGGATGGCGGGATCCATGGCGGTGATGATTGCCTCCGCCCTCCTAGCAGGAGTTTCCGTAAGATTTCTGTTTGCGTTCAGCCTGTAAATTAAAAGGGCGAAAGTGCAGGCCGGCGCCCCCTGAGGGGTGCCGGCCTGCACTTTCTGCTAATTCGATCTTCCCCTGACCCGCTCCTCGCAGTAGGCTTTGGCCGTCTCAAGACATCGCCTTGCGTGCTCCTTATAGCCGTACTCCGCCACTTTTTTCAGATTGGGCAGCTCGATGGAATAAGGCACCAGGGGCATGGCGTTAAGTATGGAGGCAACATCTATGCCCCCTTCCCCCACATAGGAGCGCTCTTCCCGGAGGATCCTGGTCATCTCGTCTCTGTCGGAGGGGATCTCCGCAGGAGCGTCGCAGATGTGAGCAAACCGGAACCACTCCACAGGCAGCTTTTCCAGTTTCTTCACATCATCCCCCGCTCTGTGGAAGTGGTGGACGTCGATCATAATTCCGGCATTTTCCCGGTTTACCGTCTTGAGGACGTCCACCGTACCGGCCAGGGTATTCACCGCCGCAATGGGGACGTATTCGAGCTCCACCGTGAGGCTGTACTGTTTGGCCAGGTCGCAGATTTCAGCGAACTTCTCAAGATAGTAGTCCCTCTCCGGCGTCCAGATGCTGCTTAGGACACGGGCGCCTCCAAGCTCCGCCGCCGTCTCCATGGCCGGCTCATAATTTTTTACGTCCATTCCGTCAAAGACCCTTGCAAGCTCTATGTCGAGGAGCTTAATGCCCCTGTCCTCCAGAACCTGCCTGGTCTCCTTCATCATGGGTTTATTCTTGGCGAGGTCATAGTCCGGCTCTCCGGGCAGCCCCATGTAGATCTGCCTCATGCTGACGTAATCGTAGCCGCAGTCGGCAGCCATGGCGGCTATCTCCGGCGGCGACGTGTTCATTACTGTGAGCTGGGCCAGGGAAAACTTGAACTTCATGACAATCTCTCCTTTTGGATTTTTACTTGCCCTCCGGCTTTGCGATACCAAACTCCTCAGGGGAGAATTTTGCCCCTCCTGCGTCGTAGAGAAGCCAGGCCGCCACGGACTTGTTCTGCTCAATGTACTGCCTTGCCTCTTCGCCGGCAATACCGAGCTTAACCCCTCCCATGGTCTTTGCAAACTCCTCGAATCTAGGGTCTTCAAAGGCCTTAGCAAAGGCAGCGGTGAGAGTCTTCACCACATCTGCCGGAGTATCCTTTCTGACAAAAGCTCCGAAGAAGGCGCCCCAGGGCAGGTAGGGAGCGTACTCTTCGTAAATTTCCGTAACGGCGGGAACTTCGGGCACGCTCTCCACTCTGTCGGGGGAGATCATGGCAAGCCCCTTAATGGAGTCGGACTGTATAAAACTGGCCGCTGCCAGAAGGCCTACCGGCACAGCATCAATATGCCCTCCCATGAGGGCGGTAATGCAGGGGCCCTCGCCGTCAAACTGCATCTTGTTGAACGTAACGCCGTGGATTTTTTCTATCATGGTAGCTGCCACGTAGGGAAGCCCTCCGGGACCGGTGGAGCCCATGGTGATGGTCTTGCCGGAGGCAGCCGCTTCTATGAGGTCCCGGTAGGATTTGTAGGGGGAATCCTTGGAGACCACCACTACTCCCACATTTGCCATCATCAGGAAGGCGGGCTCGAATTCATCATAGTCGATCTGGGAGAGTCCGGTCACCTTGTACAGATTGGGATTCTCCGCTCCAAACAGGATCGAATAGCCGTCTGCGGGCTGGTTTGCCACAAAGGTGGTGGCAATGGCCCCGGTTGCTCCGGTACGGTTCTGCAGGATAATGGTCTTTCCGAGGTGCTCCTGGGCAATGGGTGCAATAGCCCGGGACACGTTGTCCAGTGCTCCTCCTGCGCCCCACATAACATAGCCCTGAAGGTTCTTCTCCGGGTAGGCAGCCCAAGCCGCCCCTGCCAGAATTCCGATAATGCATACTGCAACTGCAAGCTTCTTCATCAAACACTCCTCCTTAAAATAATTTATCTCTTACTCAAAACCTCTCCATCTCCTGTAGACCTTTGTCTGGGAGAAGACGAGGAATACTATGGACAGGGTAAGGAACAGACTTATGGGATTTACAACAAATCCTTCCAGGAACGGGACAATCTGATTTTCCGCCCCCTGCATGGCCCGTCTGTAGTTTGCGTCCAGCATGGGGCCTAGGATCAGCCCAAGCACCATGGGTCCCGTAGCATACCCGTACAGCCTCATGAAGTAGCCCAAAATGCCGAAGCCTATCATGTAGAAGATGTCCACCACGCTGTTTTGAATGGCGTAGGTGCCTATAACCGACAGGATTATCACCACGGGCATGATGATCTCCTTGGGTATTTCAATAATTTTGGCAAAGGGCTTTACGCTTACCAGCCCCAGCACCATCAGGGCGACGCTGGCGATGGAAAGACAGCTTACAATCATCCAGAAGAGGTGAGGAGTCTCGATCATCAGCATGGGCCCCGGCTTCAGGCCGTGTATGTAAAGAGCGCCTATGATGATGGCGGTAACGGCATCACCAGGAATGCCCAGGGTCAGCATGGGGATGAATGCCCCTCCGATGGCCCCCTTGTTTGCCGTCTCCGGCGCCACAATGCCCTCGTAGGCGCCCGTACCGAAGGGTCGGGAGGGATTGCGGACGGTACGCTTGGCCTGATCGTAAGCCAGCAGAGCTGCCACGTCTCCTCCCGTGCCCGGGAGGGCGCCGATGAACACGCCCAGCAGGGAGGATCTGAGGGAGAGGGGAAGATACTTAACGAAAGTGGCCCAGCTCGGGACAATCCTGTCCAGGTTCTGCTTAGGCGACTTCCTGCCCGCATCCCTGAACTGCATAAGGGCCTCCGACACGCCGAACAGCCCTATCATGGCCGTCACAAAGCTGATGCCCGCCATAAGATAGATATTTCCGAAAGTATATCTTAGCTCGCCGGTGGAGGGATCCATGCCCACCATGCTAAGAAGTACGCCTACTGCTCCTGCCGCAACTCCTTTAATCGGGTCCCCCCCGCCTATGCTTCCGATGAGAAGTATCCCCATAACTGCCAGCAGAAAGAAATCCCGGGGGGAGAACTTGAGGGAGAAGTTAGCTATAACCGGGGCAGCCACTGACAGGGCCAAAATTCCTACGAAGCTCGCAAATACAGAGACAGTGGTGCAAAGGCCTATGGCTTTGCCCGCCTCTCCCAGCTGAGCCAGCGGATAGCCTTCGATGCCGGTGGCTATTGCCGCCGGAGCTCCGGGAATGTTAAGAAGAATGGCAGTTATGGACCCGCCGTAAACTCCGCCTACGAACACCCCGCAGATCAGGGCCAGGGCATGGTTCAGGTCCCACGAAAAAGTAAAGGAGATAAGCAGGGATGCCGCCATGGTGACGGACAGGCCGGGAATCGCACCCACCCAGATGCCGGCGAAGACGCCCACCCAGATGAGAAGCATCATCTCCCAGCTCAGAAAAGGAATAAGGAAGTACTGAAAACTCTGCTCCATGTTCAAGGCCCCCCTACGGCAGAATAACCATGAAGAGATATCGGAAAATTGCCACTAGAATAGCGAGGGATAGGGCTGAGATCAAAACTGCCCGCAGAATATTTTTGCCCCTCTGCAGATAGACCATTCCGATTACCAAAAAAAGAAAAGACGACGGCACAAAATGAAGCCAGGGCAGGACAACACAGTAAGCTACCAAAAGAAGGAGAACAGCCACAACATCCATGGGAAGAAGAAACCTGACAAGGTTTGCCGCTTCTTTCTGCTTTTCTTTTTTAAGCCCCCTGAAAAAAATAACCGCCGAACATACCATGATAATTGTCGAGGCCAGCTTTGGAAACACTGACGGCGACGAATATTCTCCGCTTGTCATATCAAGGGCAAAGTAGTAGCCCAGGGCGCCCAGCAGAAATCCAAGCAGCGCTGCCCCAAGCTCTCCGGGGCTTCTGTGCTTCCCCGGCACAAAGACCGAGAGGTCTTTAGCTCCGGGTACTGCGTCCCCCGGGGCTTCCGGCTGCATATTTCTGGTCTCTTCCATCTCTGATGCTCACTTCCTTCCAACTGCCGGTTTTTCAAAAGTTTCAGATGGGCCGGCAGGGAGTTACAATGAGAGCCCGGAACTCCCTGCCAACCCGCATTTCAATTCTTATTTCGAAGGCTCCGGGATATCGAATTCAGCAGGGGATTTTTTAGCCCCGCCTGCATTGAATATAAGCCAGCTGGCGGTGGATTCAAATTTTTCGAGGAATTTAACGGCCTCTTCGCCGGTAGCGCCGTTTTTAAAGCCGCCGGAATTCTTCACGAACTCCTCAAAGCGCTCATCCTCCATGGCTTTTGTAAAGGCGCCGCTGAGCTTTTCCATAATGTCGGCGGGGGTGCCTTTTTTAGCAAAAACTCCGTAGAAAGGCCCCCAGGGAAGGTACTGTTCATACTCAGGATAAACCTCCGTTATGGCGGGCACATCGGGAAGCTGGGGAACCCTCTTGGTGGTAAGTACTGCAAGGCCTCTTAGCCGACCTGCCTTAATATATTCCACTGACGTAGACAGGGCGAGGGGCATCACGTCGGCATGGCCGCCCATGACCGCTGTTGCTCCGGGGCCGTCGCCGTCGAACTGAATGTAGTTGAAGTCCGTACCGTGGATATTTTTCATCATGGCTCCCGCTACGTAGGGAAGGCCGCCTACGCCCGAGGTAGCCATACGGATTTTCTTTTCGCCCTTTGCTCCCTCCACAAGCTCCTCCATGGTGTTATAGGGGGTATCAGGGTTGACGCATATCACTACCGCACCCTCTACAGCGATGACCACGGGCTCAAGATCATGGAAGCTTAGGGGGGACAGGTCCAGCACTCTGTAGTTGGCCGGGTTTTCTGCCCCGTACAGCAATGTATAGCCATCAGCAGGCGCATTTACCACCAGGGTAGTGGCAACGGCGCCGGAGGCCCCTACCTTGTTCTGCAGGATAATCGTATGCCCCAGCTCTTTTTCCACCAGGGGAGTCACCGCCCGGGCGAAATTATCAGTACCGCCGCCGGCGCCCCACTGGATAAGGCCCTGAATGCTTTTATCCGGATAGGCCGCCGCTGCCCCTGCAAAGCTTAACGCCATAATTGCCGCAATAAGAATCGCTGTTGTTTTTCTCACTTTTTTGCTCCCTCCATGGTTTCATACAATACTGCGGAACTCTCTCCAAATCAGGATATCCTCTGTTCCGTAATTCAGTTGCCGAACTGTCCTCAAATACATTCCTACTTATCCATCCTCCAGGGCTCAATGTCCTCCCAGGACCAGACCCTCCAGGGTTTATCCTCTCCCCTCTTTCTGAAGATATCGTTGATGTTCCAGCAGCCCTCGGTAACTACCGGGGCATTCTCCATTCTTACATCGATGACGCAGGGTTTGTCCAGGGCCAGAGCTTCCTCAAGGACGGGCCTGAAGTCAGCGGCACTCTTAACGGAGTAGCCTTTGATCCCATAGGCCTCCGCTATAGCGGCAAAATCAGGGCTGTAAGGCTCGCCGCCCCTTTCAAAAAGCGTGCCGAACTGGTGGTCGTAGTGCTGGTTCTCCAGCCCTGCAATGGTGCCGAAGGCGCAGTTGTTCATAACCACCCATACCACAGCGATATCGTCCACTGCAGCAGTGGCAAAGGGAGATACATTAGCGCTCATGCCACCATCACCGATGAGGGCCACTACCTTTTTGTCCGGACAGGCCACCTTCACTCCCAAAGCCGCCGAAGGCCCGTAGCCCATGGTGGCAAGCCCTCCCGGAGCAACGAAAGTACCCGGTTCATAAATGGGAAACTGCTGGCCTACTCCATTCTTGTTCCAGCCCACGTCGGCCACCACAAAGCCATCCCGGGGAAGGACCTCCCTGAGGTCGGCCAGAATCCGCTCCGGGCGCATGGGAAACTGATCGGATTTTTGAGCGTCGGCGATGCCCGCGAAGTAGGCGGCCTTTGCCTCTGCGATCTCCCTGACTTTTCCAGGACGCCTGATCCCTTCGGGATAGAGCCTTCTTGCAGCCTCCAGAACGGTCTCCAGGGCGTGTTTGGCATCGCACACGGCGCCCAGCTCCGTCTTGAAATTCCGGCCGATCTCCTCGGGGTTTATGTCTATGTGGATCAGTTTGGTAGGCGGAATATCGAAGGTCTCACCCCGGTACCAGGAGCTGCAGTCCGCCTCGGAGAGCCTGGTTCCGATGGCCAGCATCACATCCGCCTCCATGGCCGTCCTGTTGTTGAACTCCGTACCCCAAAATCCCGTCATCCCCACGGCCAGGGGATGATCATCAGGGATGGCTCCCTTGCCCATAAGGGTATAGAGTACGGGAATCTCCAGGTGTTCTGCCAGGGCCGCAAGAGCTGCAGATGCCCCGGAGGATATTACTCCGCCGCCGGGATAGAGAACGGGATTTTTTGCCTCAGCAAGAAGGGCGGCGATGTCCTCTCCCGTACCCCTGTCCAATCCTGGTTTGGGAAGCAGGGGCAGATTATCGATGCGGGCGTCGAAAAACCGGGTATCCAGCTCCATAGAGAAGATATCCATGGGAATGGAGACCAGAACCGGCCCGGGGCGGCCCGTCACTGCGAGGCGGAAGGCCTTGTCCATGATCTCGGGCAGAAGCTCGGCCCTGTCCACCCGCCACGCTCTTTTTACGAAGGGGCGGTAGATCTCGTACTGGCTTGCGTCGGCATGAAGGTTGACCTCCTGATGGGGGTGGCGGCCGAAATAGCAGCTGGGTACGTCCCCGGCAATAACTACCATGGGAATGGAGTTTAAGGAGGCCTCTGCCACTCCGGTTGTGGCATTTGCTATCCCCGGCCCCAGATGGGTCATAAGCACTCCGGGAACCTGGCAGCCCCTGCCCCTGGAGTAGCCATCAGCCGCATGGGCGGCGATCTGCTCATGCCGAACTGATATAAACCGGATAGAGCTGTCTTTCAGGGCGTCCAGAAATCCTATTACTGTGTGGCCGCAGAGGCCAAAAATCTTCTCTACGCCTCTGGCCTCCAAAAATTTAACTAATTGAAACGCCACAAGGTCCTTTTTCATCTTGCAAACCTCCGTTTTTGAGTTTTTAAGTACCGGCCTGATTATCCCGGGGGTGAATTACCGCAAGACAATCCTTCAGTGCATCCACCGGAATCTGTCCCGGGGCTGAAGCCTTGCTGCCCACCGCAAAGGTGAGGTCCGAGCCGAAGAGTCCTCCCGCCACCCTGGTGACGGCGCCCATGCCTCCCATGGCCATAGTGATGATGGGATGATCGGGATACTGCCTGCGGATCATAAGAGTGGCCGAGAGGAGGCTCAGCACGTCTTCCTCGCAGCAGGGCATGGCCGCCAGCTTAGCCACGTGGGCTCCAGCTCTTATCTGGGCCGCCAGCGTCGAAAAAATAACCTCCTTCGGGGGGGTCTTCTCAAAATAGTGGGAGGAGACAATCAGGTTAGCTTCACTTTCAGCGATCATAGCCAGGACTTCCCTGATTTTTTCGTCGCCGTAAACCAGCTCCACGTCGATAAAATCCACAAGAGCTTCCTTCGCCGCCTCCCGGTAGAGGCTGAACTTTGCCTCATCGGAGACCTCTTTGAAGCCGCCCTCCCAGTGTCCCCGGCAGGTAAGGATGATGGGGAGCTCCCCCGCTGCTTCTCTCACTTCTCTTATCATGGCAATGGAGCCGGACAAGTCCTCAATAAATTCCCACGCGTCGGCCCTGAGTTCAATAATATCAGGCGCCATGGAGGGGATATTGCCGGCCTCCTTTAAAACCTCCGCCCGGGTGCTTCCCACCAGGGGAATGCACAACAGGGGAAGGGGCCCTCCCAGGACCTTTCCTCTTGCTACAATAGGTTTGTTTGGCTGTAGCCTCATCAGCAACCTCCCGGATTTCTTCTGCAATTTTAATGTATTTCTCTGCAGGATTGGATTCCGCAGTGTGGGGCTATTTTACTATAAAGGTAAAAAAACTGCCGGATTATTGGTATCTGCTTAGTTCGGAGGGTTTTTCATTATATTTTCCATTATAAGCCAAACTTGACATAACCAGGGTTCTTGAGTAGCTTTAACCCACGTCGCTGAACTTTTGCAGGGAGGAAAAATTTCATGAAGTGGCCGGAGAAAGTGATATTTTGTGAAGTGGGACCCAGGGATGGGCTGCAGAACGAGCCCTCCATACTTCCGGTAGATAAAAAAATCGAGCTAATCGAGGGAGCCGCCGCCGCTGGAGTTAAGATAATAGAAATCGGCTCCTTTATGAATCCGAAGGCTGTCCCTCAGATGGCCGATACGGATGAGGTGGCCCAAAGAATAAAAAAAGTCCCCGGGGTGGAGTACCGGGCTCTGGTGGCCAATATGAGGGGCGTGGAGCGAGCTCTGGCATCGGGAGTTACAAAGGTAAAGCTGGTCCTCTCCGCCAGCGAAGCCCACGCCATGGCAAACCTCAAAAAGACCATCGCCCAGCTCCTTGAGGGCTTTAAGGAATGCACAGAGTTCGCGGCGGCAAACGGCGTGGAGGTATCGGGAGCAATATCCACGGCCTTCGGCTGCCCCTTCGAGGGGGATGTACCCGCCCCGAAAGTGCTGGATATAGCCTCAAAAATGCGGGCTCTGGGCCTGACGGAGCTGTCCCTTTCTGATACCACAGGAATGGCCAATCCCCGACAGGTTTACGACCTCTCTGGGGCGGCCCGGAAAGAGTTTCCGGATGTGAGGTGGTTCCTGCACTTCCACAATACCCGGGGCATGGCCCTGGCCAATACGGTGGCGGGGCTTCAGGCGGGCATTGTACGGTTTGATGCGTCCCTGGCGGGGCTCGGAGGCTGCCCCTACGCTCCCGGAGCGTCGGGCAACATCGCCTCGGAGGACATGATCCACATGTTCCACGAGATGGGCATAGATACGGGCATAAACCTGGACAAAATTATCGCCCTGGCCAGGCAGCTTGAAAGCTGGGTGGGACACTCAGACAGCGCCATCCTGAAGGCGGGGACCAATGCGGAACTAGTCCCCATGACAGCGGCAAAAAAACAGCCGGGAGGGGGCTAAAATTTAAAACTCAAACTTCTCTCCCCGTTCAGCCGACAGGTAGGCGCCGTAGATCACTTTCGCTGCGTCCCTGGCCAGGTCGAAGTCGGAGAGGGGCTTTCTGCCCGTGGCCGCGCACTCCATGAAGTCCTGGAACTGGCCCGTGTAGCCTCTGAGGCAGTCCTCCGCCACAAAGGGCTTCTGCCATCCCGTTTTTGCGGGGAGCATCTCCGATATGTAGACGCCCTCCATTCCTTCTTCATCCAGCATGTAAGTACTGAGGTTGTCCGACGGGGTTATCTGACAGTACATCACCGCGTCGTTGGCGTAGACCTCCACGTAATTTCTCGTGCCGCCCAGCATGGTGTCTCCGGCTATAACCACCGCTTTTGTCCCGTCTGAAAATGTCAGGGTGAGGGAGGCAAAGTCCTCCACATCCTCGGGCCGGACGCTTATGTGCCGCCGCTCCCGTTCTGTGAGGCTATCGGTCATGCGGGCGAGATCACATACTACGCTTTTTATCCCGAAGACCTCGCCCCTGGCCCGGGCTTCCTCCCTCTTAAGCCAAAGGATGCCCCCTACAGGATGACAGCCCACTCGCATGAGGGAGCCCCCGCCCGTTTTATCCCACCGGCCCGCCACGGGTGACGTGGAGCCCTTGAGGCTCTCCTCCCCCTTCATGAAGAGGATTTTGCTCTTCCTGGCCCGGATGATCTCCGCCGTCTTCTGGATGTTGGGCGAGTAGACGTAGTTTTCGGCATACATGAAAAGCCGGTCGCTCTTTGTCGCCGCTTTTTCAAGCCCCTCCAGGTCGTCTAATACCGCAGAGTACATGACCTCTCTGGAGACCTTGTCACCAATGGGCTCAGGGTCACCAGGGGAGCCGAAGTAGCCCGTAAGGGGCTTTTCGCATATTACGTGCTTCCCCGCTTCGAGCGCCTCTATGGTCATAGCGGAGTGGAGGAAGGGCGGGGTGCATATGTCGATGACGTCTATTTCAGGGTCGTCGATCAGAGCCCGGTAGTCGGAATGATACTCCGCAAGGCCGAAATTGCGGGCAAGGGCAGCCGCTTTTTCAAGGTCAATATCCGCCGCGGATTTTACTCTAACGTCTATGCCGGCCACTTTTGAGAAGGACCGGCAGTGAAAGTGAGAAGCGAAGCCCGCGCCGACTATGCCAAGGACAACTTTCTTCATTTTTTCACCCCGCACATTTATTTTTTCGGTATGGAAAGGCCGGGCCCGCCCCCGTTTGTTTCGGGGACAATTGCCCGGCCCTGATTTTTAAAATGTGGACGACAGTCCGGGAAGCCTTACGAAGCGCCTCCGATGTAGCCCAACACCTCTCTCATCACGCCGCTTTTGAGGATTCTGCCTTCTTCTTCTGTCTCCTCCACTTCTCTCTTCAAAAGCTCCACGTACTCCTCGTCTTTTATGGAGGGAAGGTTGATGAGGACGTTCATGCAGGCCCCCTCAAGTCCGGCCAGGGCCTGAGTGGCTCCTACGCCCAAGTCGCTGGCGGCATTTACATTCACCTTGCTGGCAATGCGGGCACAGAGTCTCAGGACGTCAAGGCTCCATAGGGAGGTCCTTCTGGGGGATTCACAGGCCTCTTTAAAGGCGCTCTGAATGGCAGCCGTCCTGTCTTTTTTCTGGTCTTCCGTATCTTTGGGAAGCCTGAAGGCATTCATGACTTTTCCGTACGCTCCTGCGTCTACATCCACTGCCTCTATGAGCTTGCTTCTCAGGTCCTCGGCGAGTCCCAGGACTTCCTCCAGTTCAGCAAAGTAATCCTCGTAGCCCTTTTTGCCTATGGTAAGCCGGCACACCATGGAGACAAGGGCGGCTCCCAGAGCGCCCGAGAGAGCAGCGGCACTGCCGCCTCCAGGCGTCGCTGAATTGGATGCCAGTTCCGCTGCAAACTCCTCGAGATTACTGTTCTTCAGAAGAGACATGAGAGCATCTACCTCCTTGTATTGGGGTCGGTCTTTTTAGCCTGCTCAAGGGTGTTCTCCAGAAGCATGGCAATGGTCATAGGGCCTACTCCCCCCGGTACAGGGGTGATCCAGGAGGCCTTCTCCGATACGGGACCGTAGTCCACGTCGCCCACGAGCCCTTCGTCAAGCCTGTTGATGCCAACATCGATTACCACGGCGCCTTCTTTTACCATGTCGGCTGTGACAAATCTCGGTCTTCCAACGGCGACCACCAGAATGTCAGCTCTTCTGATATGACCGGCAAGATCCTCAGTTCTGCTGTGGCAGACAGTTACGGTGGCGCTCTCGGCCAGAAGCATCAGCGCCACCGGCTTTCCAACTATGTTGCTTCTGCCTATCACTACCGCATTCTTGCCCGACAGTGGAATTCCCGTGCTCCTGAGGAGGCGCATTATCCCCTTAGGGGTACAGGGCTCCGAGGCAGGAAGGCCCGCCACGAGACGCCCCATATTGACAGGGTGGAATCCGTCCACGTCCTTCTCGGGCTTAATGGCAGCCAGCACGGTGTCAGAATCTATCTGGGGAGGAAGGGGGAGCTGCACCAGAATGCCGTGAACGGCCCCATCTCTGTTGAGCTGATCTATAAGGGACAAGAGCTCCTCCTGGGTAGCTGATGCCGGCAGTTTATGCAGAAAAGATGCAAATCCAGCCTCAAGGCACCCTTTTTCCTTCTGTCCCACGTATACCTTGGATGCAGGGTCATCCCCTACCAGGACGACGGCAAGTCCCGGCACAACGCCTTTTTCCTTCAGCAGGGCCGTCTCCTGCTTTATTGAGGCCCGAATCTCCGCTGAGATTTTTCTTCCGTCAATAATTTTTGCCGCCATAATGTTTTCCTCCTAGAAAAGGCCCGTGATGCGGCCTGTTTCGTCAATGTCGATTGAAAGGGCTGCAGGTTTTTTCGGCAGTCCCGGCATGGTCATGATGGTTCCCGTCACCACGACCAGGAAGCCCGCTCCCGCCGAGAGCCTGACTTCTCTTACTGTTACCCTAAAACCTTCAGGCCTGCCGAGCAGTGCAGGGTCGTCGGATAGGGAGTACTGGGTCTTTGCCATGCAGATGAGGAGATTGTCTTTATCCAGCTCCCTGACCTGGGCGAGGTCCCTTTCTGCCTGGTCCGTGTAGGTCACACCTGAGGCTCCGTAAATTTCCGCGGCGATTTTTTGAATTTTTTCCTTCGGAGAGAGGGCTGTATCGTAGAGGAACTGGAAGGAAGACTGCTTTTCACAGGCTTCCATAACCTTCCTGCCTAGCTCCATGCCCCCTTCACCGCCTTTGCCCCATACTTCTGTAAGGGCGACCGAGGCCCCCAGGCGATTGCACTTCTCCTCCACCAGGGCCAGCTCAGCCTCGGTATCCGTGGGGAACCGGTTGATGGCAACTACGGCAGGCAGGCCAAAGGCATCCACGTTTTCAATGTGTTTTTCCAGGTTTGTCATGCCTTTTTCGAGGGCATCAAGGTCTTCCCGGGCAAGATCTGCCCTCTGAAGGCCTCCGTGCATTTTAAGGGCCCTCACTGTGGCGACTATTACCACTGCCGAGGGAGTCAGTCCGCCAAGGCGGCATTTTATGTTCAAAAACTTTTCTGCGCCAAGGTCGGCGCCGAAGCCCGCCTCGGTGATGAAGTAGTCGGAAAGCTTAAGGCCCAGCTGCGTAGCCTGGATGGAGTTGCATCCGTGGGCAATGTTGGCGAAGGGGCCGCCATGGATGAAGCCCGGCGTGCCTTCAAGGGTCTGGACGATATTGGGCTTTATGGCATCCTTCAGTATTACCGCGGCAGACCCTGCGGCGCCGATGTCCCCGGCGGTAATGGGCTTGCCGTCATAGGTGTAGGCTACTACTATCCTGGATACCCGCTCCTTGAGGTCCATAAGGCTTGTGGACAGGCAGAGGATGGCCATGACTTCCGAGGCCACGGTTATGTCGAAGCCGCTCTCCCTGGGCACTCCGTTCGGTCTGCCGCCAAGGCCTACCACTACATGTCTCAAGGCCCGGTCGTTCAGGTCGACTACTCTCTTCCATACTACCCTGCGGGGGTCAATGTTAAGTTCGTTGCCCTGCTGGAGGGAGTTGTCCAGCATGGCTGAAATAAGATTATGGGCAGTGGTTATGGCGTGGAAATCCCCAGTAAAATGGAGGTTTATATCCTCCATGGGGACAACCTGGCTGTAGCCGCCTCCGGCGGCTCCGCCCTTCATGCCGAAGCTGGGCCCAAGGGAGGGCTCCCTCACCGCAAAGCTGACTTTCTGTCCCAGCTTGTCCAATCCCTGGGCAAGGCCCACGGTTACGGTGGTCTTGCCCTCTCCCGCCGGGGTGGGGGTGATGGCGGTTACCAGTATGAGCTTGCCGTCTTTGTTGTCCTTTACCCTTTCCCACACTTTATTGGAGACTTTGGCCTTGTAGTTGCCGTATAGTTCAAGTTCTTCGGCTTTAATGCCGAGTTTTTCCGCTATTTCAACTATGGGGCGGAGTTTTGCGCCCTGGGCAATCTCAATGTCGCTTGGTACCGTCATTATGCGTCCTCCTTAGGTTGTCCCCGGTTAAGGGATATCTCTCAATTACGGATAATACTCTTGAGGAGTATAGATTTTAATCCGTGATTTTTCAAGTTTAATCCCTGTCTGCCCTCATTTCAGGAAGGCGCTGCAGGCCTAGGGCCAGGCAGCGCCTCCTGGTAGCAATTAGCTGGTAGACGAGGAGAAGTGCTCAGGCCTCAAGAACCGAGGAAATTATTCCTATGTATCCTCTGCAGGCCTTTTCAAGCTGCTCTATTTCGATATATTCATCGATCACGTGGGCCAGGGACTCCTGGGATCCGCCGAAGCCGATGGTGGGAATCCCGGCTTTTCCGGCATAATAGCTTCCGTTTGTGCAGAAGGCATAATGAGATATGGGAGCATGAATACCGGCGTCTTTCAGGCCTTCGGCGGCGGCCTTTACAAACCAGTGATCCTCCGGGAAGAGCCATCCTGGAGCAAATCTTCTTGCTCCGATTTTTGTCCCCGTGTAGCAGGTCTCCTCTGCTTCGGCAAACCGTACCCGGGCGTCCAGGTCAGCATTTGCCGACTGCTCCTCTCCTATAATTTTTTCAAGAGGGGCGAGGACGCTCTCTTCCGTCTCGTTCACCAGAAGTCTGCGATCATATGTAACTCTGCATAATTCCGGCAGAACGCTTGCCCCTGGATAAGGGGAGGATATTATGTCGGTGAGCTCCAGAATGCCCTCCCCAAGGACGGGATGAGTCTCAGGTTCGAAGTCTCTTTCGATTCTGGCAAGCACGGGGAGAAGCTGCTTTACGGCGTTGAGCCCAACTTCCGGGCTGGAGGAGTGGGCAGGTTTTCCGAAGG
>JBMNVK010000056.1:0-15783 GCA_050946755.1 Aminivibrio sp.
GTTGGCCTTGTCCAGCTCCTGCTTCGAGGCTCCACCCGCCTGAAAGAGGTTCTGCAGCCTGTCGTACCGCGACTTGGCATCCTCATAGGCCGCCTGCCGGGCGCCCAGCACCGCTGCCTGACTATGGCTTGCCAGGGAGATAAGGAGGTCGCCCTTTTTGACGGTGTCCCCCACCTCTACAGCGATCTCTTCAATAACCTCTCTGGTGTTGGAGCTGACCTTCTGCACCTGGGCTGAGCGGACGGTACCGTAAAAGCTGCGCCAGATCTCCCAGGCTCTGGGCTGAACCTCGTATACTGTGACCGTAATGCCCCGGGGCCCCTCCGGCCCTCTTTCCCGGGCGCCGGAGGGAACGGCAATTCTGTAGCCCAGGAATGCGGCTCCGCCCACCAGGGCGATTATCCACAACCATACATTTGCTTTCCTTAAAATGCCCATGGCAAACCTCTTTCCTGGATCGATTTCTGACTTTTCAACGGATATTGTACCCCAAAAAGGGCCCGGGCCAGTACAACAAACTACTTAAACTACTCCCCGATACGGGAGAGCAGCAGGCTTCTCTCCTCCTCGCCGAGGAGCCTCTCTGTAAGATATGCCATGACGACAACTCCGGCAAAGGACACGGCGTATCTCGTCAGGCCGAAGACAAATCCCATGTTCTGAATTTCAAAGAGGATCATGGGGATCCTCATAGTAGACCAGGCTCCGACAAAAATAAAAATGTTTCCTATGGAGGCCCCTTTCCTGAGGAGCACCTCAGCCACGGGGAAGGCCACGTAAAGAGGCCCCGCCGATGCAGCCCCCAGAAAGAGGGCCAGGACCTTTCCCTTTACCCCGGAATTTTCTCCCAGATGAGGGGCGACCCGCTCCCTGGGGACCCAGGTGTCAAAGAGGCCGAGCAGCACGAAGACAGGGGGCAGGATCCCCAGAATGGTGGCTATGTTTATGCCCAAAAGACCCAGGGCCTTCTCCCCCGCCTGGGGAAAAGCAAACCCCAGAGGCAGGGCGACGGCCATAGCTGCAAGGGCGATGCGCCATCTTTTTAGGATTTTTCTTATGTCCATACCGTCACCGCCATCCAGACTACGTAGCCCACTATGAAGGAGTACAGATAGGCCATTCCGTTTCTGAGAAAGGTGGCCCTCCATCCGAAGAAAGATGCCTCGAGAGGGGCGGTGGCCACTCCCACCATCATGAGGGTGGAGACGAACACCGCCATCTGGGCTGCCCCGGCGCCGTGCTCCATCAGGACCTTGGCCATGGGAAAGGCTACAAAGGCCGGGATCAGGGTGGCGGATCCAACCAGGGAGGCCAGAAACTGTCCCATAAAGCCGCTCTCCTCGCCGATAAGGGCGGCTATGATTTTTTCCGGCAGCAGGGCTATCATAATGGAGACGAGCAGAAGCATGGCGGCAAGGGCAGGAAGAACATTATAGAAGCTCATCCAGGCCTTTTTCAGGGATTTTTTGGTGTTCCCGGGGCTAACGGCCATGGAGACCGCCAGTCCCGCTGCCGCTGCAACGTAAAGAAACCACGTCATGACGCTAAAATCACGTCCTTTCATTTTTTTAGATACAGGGCAATAATGTATCATATTATTGATATTTTGAATCCCCCCCGGCCGTATTGACAGGCCTGATATAATACTCCCAGGGGGTGATAGCAGTGAGTGAAAATGACGAAAAGAGAACCGGATTCTTCTGCCCTCCGTGACTGCTCATCCTGATTATCGCGGCGGTCGCTGCGGGGATCTCCAAACTATGGAATATGTTCCGGTAAAACAGCAAGTCCCTCCAACTCAGGGGGGACTTGCTGCTTTTTCATGAGCTCCCTTCCCGGCTGAAGCATGGGGAGGGATCAGTCGTCATTCCGCCGCAGAAGCCTCCTGAGCACTTTTCCGGTACTTGACAGGGGCAGCTCTTCCATGAACTCCACGCTTCTGGGGACCTTGAAGTGGGCCAGGTGCTTTTTGCAGAAGTCGATGATCTCCCTTGACGTGACGGAAGCCCCTTCATGCAGCCGCACGAAGGCCTTGGCCACCTCTCCGTTGACGGGATGGGGTATGCCCACCACCACGGACTGGGACACGGCGGGGTGGGAGTTTATAATGGCCTCCACTTCCTGGGGGTAGACGTTGAAGCCGCCCACAATAATGATGTCCGTCACCCTGTCCAGTATTTTGACATAGCCGTCCTCTACCCTGACGTAGTCGCCCGTGTTGAACCATCCGTCCACAAAGCGCCCCTCGGACATGGCCGGATCTCTGAAATAGCCCGCCGTCACCGAGGGTCCCTTCACCCATAGCACTCCCTCGTCGGAGGAGGTAACGTCGTTATTTTTTTCGTCGAGGAGCTTCCACTCGTACCCTCTCACGATGGGGCCCACAGTTCCCACTCTTCTCTCCTCGTAGTTTTTGTTCACCGCCACCACGGGAGAGCACTCCGTCAGGCCGTATCCCTCGATGACGCCCGCACCGAGGATTTCCCTGGCCTTTCCGTCGAGCTGAACGTTCAGACGGTCTCCTCCGGTCACTATCATCTTCAGATTTTCAGGCTTCGGGGCCCCTTTGCCCACCGCCACTATCATGAAGTGAAGCATGGCGGGAACGGCCACTATCACGTTTGTCCGTGACGCATAAATCGACTTCATAGCCTCCACGGGAGGCAGGAAGGAGGCGAGGATGGTCTGCTTCATCTTCTTTATCAGGGGCATAAGCCCGGACACAGTGTAGCCGAAGGAGTGAAAGTTGGGCAGCACGTTGAGAAGCGTGTCTTCCTCCGACAGCAGCACCAGGGACTCATACATGGCCAGGGAGTTGTCCATAAGGTTGCCGTGGGTCAGGGGGACCGCCTTTGGCAGGCCCGTAGTGCCCGACGTGGCAAAGATTACCGCAAGCGATTCATCCTCCGTGGATGTCTCTTTTACGGTAAGAGCAGACAGGGGCTTGGACAGGGAGTCCACTACGACCGCAGGCAGGCCCTCTTCTTCAAGGGGAGCCTTCAGCTCCTCAAGCCCGGGGGCAAGGATTACCCCGCAGGGCTCAACCAGCTTGAGGGTTCCCATGAGGGAGGGAACTCCCGACTTGGCGTTCAGGGGCGAAATGGCCCCTCCCAGGCTCCAGGCTGCCAGGGACAGCCCCAGCACCAGGGGCGAGTTCGGCAGCAGGGCCGCAATTCTGTAGCCTGCCTTGAATCCCCCCTCTTTAAGGACGGATGTAAGCTCTTCCGCCAGATTTAGAAGATCGCCGTTGGACCACCACTCCCCCTCCCACCACAGGCAGGGTTTTTCTGGCGCTTGCCGCAGATTGTCAAGAATTGCCTTTTCCAGTCTTTCCATCAGGTTCTCTCCCTTCAGTTTAATCGCCGGGGAATTCTTGCGATACAGGCTAATTGTAAATCAAAACTCGCTTTTAGGGGCGCAATTTTTGAAAACCGGATAATACAAAAAAGATTTTCGTACCGGCCTACCCCTTTTATGCTACTATATTTTGCCAGGCGCATTGAAAGGACGGGGTACTTATGGATGAGGAGCGGCTTCTCTATCTTATTCGGCAGGTGAAAGAAGGCCGGATGGACGAAAAGGACCTGGCGGCCAGGATAAAGGCCATGCCCTTTCAGGATCTGGGCGAGGTGAAGTTCGATACCCACAGGGCCCTTCGAAAGGGGTTCGCTGAAATAGTCTACTGCCCCGGGAAGAGCGACGAACAGCTGGAGGCCATCGCCTCCGCCCTGGCAGATGTTCAGGAGAACATCCTCTTCTCCAGGGCAACAGCGGAGCAGTTTGAGACGGTAAAAAAACACCTCTCCGACGCCGTCTTCCACGAGAAGGCCCGCCTGATTGGGGTAAGACGCAGGGACACCCGCCAGATCAGCGGTCTGACGGTAATCACCGCCGGCAGCAGCGATATCCCCGTAGCGGAGGAGGCCGCCGTGACCGCCGAGTACATGGGGTGCATTGCGGAAAGACTTTACGATGTAGGCGTGGCCGGGCTTCACCGGCTGCTGGCCCACCTGGACATCCTGCAGGGATCAAAGGCCATTGTAGCCGTCGCCGGCATGGAGGGAGCCCTGGCGAGCGTGGTGGGAGGGCTGGTCTCCTGCCCGGTGGTGGCGGTTCCTACCAGTACGGGCTACGGGGCAAACCTGGGAGGCCTGGCGCCCCTGCTGACCATGCTGAACTCCTGCGCATCAGGGGTATCGGTGATGAACATCGACAACGGCCTCGGGGCCGGTTATTTTGCCTCCCTGGTGGTGCGTCAGTCGAAGTAGCGCAAGATCGAAATCGCCTCCCTTTCTTCCATGTAAAAAAAGACGCCCCGGTTCGGGGCGTCTTTTTATTCAGTATCAATAAATGTTCAGGATTTAGGCACAAGCCCCGTCTGGCTGGAAGATATTCTGAAGCCGGACACTGCCTCCTGCATTACGGATCCAAGATTGACCAGCTCGCCTGATGCGGCTGCGATGGACTCTGTGGCCCTGGTCTGCTCCTCCATGGAGCGGTTTATATTGCTTACCTCTTCCGCTATTTCCACAGTTGCATTCCGGACATGATCCATGCCTGCCGCCATCTCCTCGGCGCTGGCGGACTGTTCTTCTGCTGTTGCCGCAATGGTCTGGATGTTTTCCGTGACGACATTTACCCTTTGCACCACATTCTCTATTACTGCAGTGGTGTCGGCGGCCATGGCCACCAGATCGTGCAGGATCTCCGCAGAATCCCGGGAGTCCTCCAGGGCGCTGTTGGTTCGGATTTCAATCTCTTCAATGAGCCTTTCCACCTCGCCCGCCGCCCGGTTGGACTCCTCCGCCAGCTTTCGCACCTCTTCAGCCACAACGGCAAATCCTCTGCCCGCCTCCCCCGCCCGGGCCGCCTCTATGGCGGCGTTGAGGGCCAGAAGGTTTGTCTGATCCGCTATCTGGGTTATGGTAATCACAAATCCGGAGATATTTCTCACGGTGGAGGCAAGGTTGTTGACAGCGTCCCCTACCTGCTCTCCCGCCGCCGCCGTGCGGCCGATCATCTCCCCCATCTTCCTCACGGAGTCGCCGCCCTCCTGGGCAGCGGAAGCTATCTGCACCGCTCCTTCCCCGGCCTCTACAGCAGCCCCCGCGGCAGCCTGGGCCGAATCGGCCACCTCGCCCACTCCGGCATTCGACTCCTCCACTGAGGCAGCGGCCCCCTCAGCCTGGGAGTTGGTCCTCTCCGTGATGGCCAGCACTTCCTGTATGGAGGCGGTAGACTCCTCCGCCGCGGCGCTCAGATCCTCTGCCCGGGCCATCACCTGACGGGATGAATCCACTATCTCCCCTATAGAGGAGGCCATATCCCCGATCATGGTGTTTACTGCCCCTGCAAGGGTCCGTATCTCCCTCATGCCGCTTTTGAGCTCAAGTCCGGAGGAGAGATCCCCTCCCGCCACATCCTCCATTTTGGCCGCTATCAGCCCCACAGGCCTGGAAATGCTGTTTGCAAGCAGAAAGGAGAGGACAATTATCACAAGGGCCGACACCAGGGCAACTACGATAAGAATCCTCTGCATCTCCCTTACAGGCCCCAGGAACTCCTCCATGGGAGTGGTGGAAGCAACCAGCCAGCCAGTAAAAGGAACAGGGAAATAGGTATTCATCTGATCCCTGCCGTTGAAAAAATAGTCGGTCCTCCCGCTGTTGCCCGCAAGTCCATTTCTTGTCGCCGCAGCCAGTTCGGGAGCAACTTTATCCCCTTCCACGGAAGGGTTGAGGCTACCTATGAAATCCTTCACGGGATGGGCTATGAGAAGCCCGCTCTGGTCAGTCATGTAGGAGTATCCTGTTTTTCCCCAGACTGTCTCGCCCACCAGCCCGGTCAGCGCCTCAAGATTTTCCGAGGCGACCAGAACTCCCTCCACTCTGTCGTCGTTGATTATGGGAGCCGCATAAACGTAGGTGAGGGCTCCCGTAGTTCTGTTCAGGATGGGCTCGGACAGAAAGGATTTTTTTCCCTGGAATACCTTTTCAAAATACTCCCTGTCCTTTACGTTGACTCCCTCCACGTTTCTCTGCACAAACCGGGCATTGCCCACGGAATCCGCCACAAAAACATCGAGGAATCCGTATCTGCCGTAAAGAGGAGCCAGGGCGGACTCCTGTTCACCCCAGTCCATAGAGCGGATCATCCGCCGTTCCGCCTGCTGCTCAACTGCACTCATGCGCTCTCTGAGGTAGGCATCAACATTTTGGGAAAGAGCCCCGGCAAGGGCCTCCCCCTCCTTCCAGGCAGACTCCACTACAGCTGACTTAAAATTGGTTATGGCGATCAGACCCGTGACTAAAAGACTTATCAAGGATACGGCAAGAAACGACGATATCAACCTGAAACGCAGTGTGTTCAACTAAACCCCTCCTGATATTGACTGGCCCTGCGGAATAAACGCTGCCGCAAAGCTCCCTTTTCCCCGTGCGCACCCCTAAAGCCTGCGGCATAAGGAGAATTCATTGGTTTTTTTCGCAAATTTTGGAAATTATGTTTGAAATTAAGGCAGGATGACCGCCATCCAGGCAGATTTTTTTCATTAAATCCGTGCATTTGCCCTGCTTCGGCAGCCAGATCCCTGAAAGATCGCTATATGTGTATATTATAAAATCGATAGTGCAATTAGCTTATAATAACATCAAATTGTTCTTTTTTACAGTATAATCCACTGCTTCATCCTCAATTAATACACCTGTATAATAATAAAATTATCTTAATCATCCGCGACGACTTTAGGAGGATATGTCCATGATCACCCGCTCGCTTATAGAGCTTGTCTTTTCCGCCTCAAGCATTGAGAGATGGAACGATCACCCCCACCCCGTCACCTTCACAGAGATGGGCAAACAGGCCCATAAGATGGTGATTGCCTGGGTAATTGCCAGATATGAAGGGGAGGCAAGGGGAAGGAAGATGGACTGGACGGCTCTGATAGAGGGGGGGATCTTCGAGTTTCTTCACAGGGTGGTGCTTACGGATATTAAGCCCCCCGTTTTTCATAAGCTGATGAAGGATTCTGTGCCCAGGCAAAAGCTTAACTCCTGGGTGGCTGATAAGCTTGCGCCGGATCTTGAGAGGCTTTCTCCCGACTTCGCCGCCCGGTTCAGGGATTATTTTCTGTACGAAGGACCCCTATCCCTGGAAAGAAAGTGCCTCAGGGCGGCCCACTATCTGGCCACTAAATGGGAGTTCGACTTTGTGCTCCACTGGAGCAATACGGGATCCATGGTGGGGATTGAACGTACCAGGGACGAGATCTCCAGTCAGATCAATGAGCACAGGGATCTGGGTGCGGTTAAGGAGATGCTTGCAGCCCAGGGCCTTCCTGATCATGAGATGGGGCTCTGGGGATTTGTCTCCCTGGTGGGACAGCTGGGCTTTCAGAAGCGGTGGGCCCAGACGCCCAGAATTCCCCAGACCTCAGTCCTGGGGCACCTGCTCTTCGTGGCGATTATGGCCTATTTTATCTCCATGGAGCTGGGGGCCTGTCCCCGCAGAAAGTACAACAACTTCTTCGCGGGGCTCTTTCACGATCTGCCGGAAGTGCTCACCCGGGATATTGTGTCTCCCGTGAAAAATTCAGTGGAGGGCCTGGACGACCTGATAAGGGAGTATGAAATGCAGGCCATGGAGGAGCAGATTCTCCCCCTGCTTCCGGAGGACTGGCAGAGGGAGATCCGTTACTTCACCGAGGACGAATTCAAAAACAAGATACGAAGGGAGGGGGCTTCCCTTCTGCTGGAGGGAGACATTGAAGAGGAGGACAACAGGGACGGGGCAGACCCCCTGGACGGAAAGGTTGTCGAGGCCTGCGACAAGCTGGCCGCCTATATAGAGGCCTCCCACTCCATCCGCCTGGGGCTGGCCTCCCAGGCCCTGGCCGACGGAAAGAGGAATATATACGGCCGGTTCGGCCGGTCTGTGATTGCAGGCTACCCTATGGGGCAGCTCTTTGACTATTTCTGGTAGCCCTCTCTGAGAAAAGCCAGAGCGGCCTCCACCAGGACGTCAGCCCCTGCCGCCAGGCACCCCTCATCGGGATCGAACAGGGGGCTGTGAAGAGGGGCGTCTTCCTGGCCCCGGCCGCAGCCCAGGAAGAAATAGCAGCCCGGCGTGGAGCGCAAAAACCAGGAAAAGTCGTCCACTCCCATGCTGGGGGCGGTCAAAGCTAAAATATTTTCGTCCCCCAGGACTTTTTTTGCGCCCTCCGCCACAAGGTCTGCCATCCGGGGATCGTTGATCAGGGCCGGATAGCCTTCAGTAAATTCAATATGACCGGTAGCGCCCAGCACGTCCGGAATATTCATGACAGTCCGGCGGATCCGGGCTCTGAGGGAAAGCCTTGTCTCCTCCGTGACGGTGCGGAATATCCCCGAGAACTCCGCCCGGTCGGGCAGTACGTTTCGGGCAGTTCCGCTGCTGAAGGTACCCACGGACAGCACTGCCGGCTCCGTTGGAGGGACTGTCCTGGAGACGAGCTCGTGGAGAGCGGTTATGGTCCTGCAGGCAGTGGCAATTACATCCTCCCCCCTGTGAGGCTCGGCCCCGTGAGTGCCCCTGCCCCTTATAACACAGTCAAACATGTCGGCGGCTGCCCGGGCAGCCCCTCGGTGAATGCCTACGACGCCGCTTTTGAGGGAGGGGTCGCAGTGAAGGGCAAGGGCGCCGTCGGGAGCTGCCATCTCAAAAAGACCGTCCTCGATCATGGGCAGGGCGCCGCCGGTGGTCTCCTCAGCAGGCTGAAAGACCAGCAGAACCCTTCCCGGAAAGCTGTCCCTGATTCCGGCAAGCCTGCCTGCCGCCCCCAGCAGACAGGCAGTATGGACATCGTGCCCGCAGGAATGCATTCTGCCGGGATGCTTCGACCTCCACGGGCGGTCCGTCTCCTCCTCTATGGGGAGGGCGTCCATGTCCGCCCTGAGAAGCAGAGTCCTGCCCGGTCCGCTGCCCTCGATTACAGCTCCGATGCCGGAGCGGGCAAAAGTCCGCCTCTTCAGCCCCAGGCCGTCAAGCACACTCTCTACAATCCCTACAGTCTTCTCAAGATCGAAGTCAAGCTCAGGCGCCTCATGAAGCCTCCGTCTGAGAGCCACAATCTCTTTGTAATCCAATGGGCTCACTCCTTTCATTACTACGCAATTCTACCTAATTTTTTACAAGAGGCAGATTTCTGCCCTTTTTTCTCTTGACCTTTCTACGGATCAAATACTACAATACCAGTAAGGTTTTATACGATGAAATACACCCAGGGGGGATATACCATGACCATCAACAGACTATTTCTCATCTTCGCCGCACTGGCAGTAGTATTGCTTTTTCCATACTCAGGCTACGCTTCTGAAAACGGCAAGCTCAAACTGATGGAGTTTATGTCAAACGGTTGACCGGCCTGTGTTGAGATGTCCAAAGTTTTGGACCAGTTTACCTCAAAGTACGGCCACGCCGTTGAGGTTATATCAGCCAATGTCAGAGAGTGTCCTGAGGAGGCCGCCATGTTTCAGGTGAGGTACGTGCCGACTCTGGTGTTTCTCGACGAGACAGGAAAAATGCTGGACAAACGGGTGGGCTACATGCCTCTGGATGCCCTGGTAAAACACTGGTCCGGTCTGGGCTACGACTTCCTCGCAAAGGAATAACCGGCCATGGGCGGCATGCTTGACTTTCTTTACAATGTTTTTCACGGCGACGGGGCGGCGGCTTACGCCGCCCTCTACGCATGGGGCATACTGGGAATGACCCTCAGCCCGTGCAGCATTTCCACCATACCTCTTGTAGTGGGCTTTGTAAGCGATTCAGACAGCCCCACCTTCTGGTCCGCCTTCAGGGTGTCGGTAGTCTTCTCCCTGGGAGTTTTTGTAAATCTTGCCTTTCTTGGAGGACTGCTCACCTCGGCAGGACTTTTTCTGGGCGGGATCGACCGGTATACCAACTATATCGTAGCCGCTGTGTTTCTTGTATTCGGTCTTCATCTAATGGGGCTGATCAATATGCCCTGGTTCCGGGGAGGCTCGGGCCCCTCCACCAAACATACGGGGCTTAGGGGCGCCCTTGTGCTGGGAATTCTGTCCGGCCTGGCTCTGGGACCCTGCAGTTTTGCCTACTCGGCGCCGGTAATTTTCCTGGCCATTTCCACTGCCGCATCAGACATGGTAAGAGCTCTGCTGCTGGTGGCAGCCTACGGCCTTGGCCACTGTACGGTGATCATAGCGGCAGGGAGCGCCGCGGACGGCTTTTCCCGGATCTTCTCCGAAGGAAAAGGCAGAGGTACTGCCTGGTTGGGGAAGATCAGCGGCCTGCTGCTTGTAGCGGCAGCGGCCTATCTGGTCTATAACGCCCCCGGCGTGTGAGGGATAGCAGGATGGATTTTGTCGACCTTGTAAGGGCCCGATACAGCCTGAGAAAGTACAGCGACTTCCCGGTGGCGGAAGAGGTGGTGGACAAGTGCCTGGATGCGGCGCGGCTGGCCCCCTCGGCCTGCAACTCCCAGCCCTGGAGCTTTATTGTGGCAAGGACCCCCGAAAAGGTGGAATCCCTTGCCAAAGCCGCCTTCAGCGGACTTTATTCTATGAACACTTTTGCTGCAAAAGCCCCGGTACTGATCGCTGTGATCACTGAACGGTCCAACTATGCGGCCGCCCTGGGGGGGCTGTTCAGGGGCATTCAGTACAGTCTTATGGATGTGGGCATAGCCTGCGAGCATCTGGCTCTGCAGGCAACAGAGCTGGGGCTGGGCGTCTGCATGCTGGGATGGCTGAATGAAAGGGCGGTAAAGAAGGAGCTTGGGCTGCCCCGGTCGGCGAGAGTAGATCTGATGATCTCCCTGGGCTACCCGGAGAAAGAGGGTTCTTTCCCTCCTAAAAAAAGAAAGTCCCTGGAGGAGATAAGAAAGTTTATCTAAGACAGGGTCTTTATCCCGATCTGTAAATTTACCCATGATCCATACCTTTCGGTTAGACGCACCTTTGGTGTAAAATAGCTGAAAGGTATTCTATTTTATTTCCTTACCGGGAGGGGTATTGATATGGTAATTCTTGTAGTGCTTCTGGTTCTTATAGCCATAGCTGTATTTTGGGGTGTAGCCATATACAACAGGCTCATCCGCATGAAGACTCTCAAAGACGAAGGATGGAGCGGCATAGACGTTCAGCTCAAGAGACGTTTTGACCTTGTTCCCAATCTTGTCGAGTCCGTTAAGGGCTATGCAACCCACGAGAGAGAGGTCTTCGAACGGGTCACTGAGGCAAGGGCGGCCATTGGCAAGGCAGGCAATGTGTCTGAGCGGGCCGAGTCGGAGAATATGCTCTCCGGAGCGCTGAAATCACTATTTGCCGTAGCTGAGAACTACCCCGACCTGAAGGCCAACACCAACTTCCTTCAGCTTCAGGAGCAGCTGAGCTCTCTGGAAAACGATATTCAGATGTCACGCCGCTACTACAACGGAGCGGCCAGGGACTACAACATAGCCATCGCCACCTTCCCCGCCGTCCTCGTGGCCCAGAGATTCGGCTATGAGAAAGCAGACTTCTTCGAGGCCGAAGAGGAGGCAAGGGAGACGCCGACCGTCGCGTTCTGATCAGCCTTTAATCTGCCGGCTCCGTTCCCTGGAGTGATGAGCATCCGGCGTCGTCAGGATCTTCTTCGCCCCTTTCCGTTAAAGCCTTCAGGCACACATTGGAATGTCTGGGATCTTTTATTTCGCAGATCCGCCCAGGCAGATTCGTTTGTGCTTATGCAGCTTTGTTCTGATGAAGTACGGACTTTTTTGCTGAGTTCAGCTATCCGGGATTGCATTGGAACGGGCTCTTAAAAACCTGGAGTCATTATACGAGCAACTGCCGAGAACCTTTCGCCCCGGGAGAACACTCCATCCCGGGGCATTTTTGCAGCTTGGCATCCTGCAGGCCCCAGAATATTCTCTTTAACCGAGGCAGGTCTGCCGCTCCGGGGGCGTCCCCCTCCGCCACAGCGTTCGTCCGTCTGCCGAGGAGGGACGGAGAAAAAGACAAGGTTTGCGGCGAATAAAATATGCAGGACGAAAAATTTTCACAGGATTTACCCAAAAAAAATGCGGGCGCCCTCTTTGCCAGAGAGACGCCCGCATCTAAAATCGCTTTGTACTATCTCACCGTCATGGAAACAACGTGGTATTTAGCGGAAGTAGTCTCTTTTTCCCAGGGACGGCTGTACCCAAAAATAAGGGCCGTTTTGCCTTTGGCGGCCGCCTGATACCTCCAGAGCTCCGCGCCGGGCAGACCTGTCGCTTCCTTTGCCGGAAAAGATTCTTCCTCTTCTACAAATACGTTTTCCTTAAGTTTTACGACAGCAGTTCCCGGATGGAGGGCTCTCCACCCGTACCCCGTGGAGGGGTTGGACGGAAGGCGGACGGTATATACGTTCGGCCTTCCCACAGAGGCAAAATCCATGGACAGGTAAAGGTCTCCCTCTGCAGGGAAAGTAAGGGCGTCCACCTTGACGGAGGCGCCGCCCACAGGCGTCCACCGGATTGCAAAAGGCTTTCCCGGTGTTAGGCCTCTGATGGTGAAGTTGCCATCAAAGTCGGTCATACCTCTGTAGACAATTTTTCCGTCCCATATGGAAACGGCCACCCCGGGCAGCCCCTTCTGCCCCTCATCAAGCACAGTCCCCCGCAGAATGAAGTCCGCTCCTGTGGCGGAACCGGCGATCCCAGAAATGAACATGACGATCAACAGACAAAAAACTATTTTTAAACGCATACCTTTTCCCTCCCTCTGATATGCTTTAACCTCCACAAGAATAGTAGCACTTTTTTGCTCCTTTGGGGGATTTTGTCATCGGTTAAATATTAAAAAGCTGCGCCCGGAGAATTCCGGGCGCAGCAGAGGGCAGTTCAGGCGCCGATTATCCGGCTGCCCGTCATGTTCTTCAGCAGAAGCAGGGCGCTGAGACAGGCCTGATAGGTCGTTTTGGGATTGGTGGGCACGGGCGTGTTTTCAAGGAGTACCGTGACTTTTCCAGCCTCTCCCTCCCACTGAATCTCATGGGTGTTGTATTCTTTCACGTGGGGATCGGCATATATTCTGATGATGGTCCGGTCAAAGCCTATCCCCGCAATGCTCAGAGCTGCACCTATGTTAATGCTCTGAGGGTACTTTTTCATGCACTCCCTGGCAGGCCCCTCAAAGAGAAGCAGGGGCTCCTTAAGGTTGTCCAGATCCACCCCCAGCTCGTCCACCGCAGGAATGCCCTTCCAGGTGGTGGAGTATTTTCTGGTGGTCATGGTCACCTTCTCCACCCCTCCGATGACCGCCGCCTGAAGGGCGTCAAGGGCCCCTATGCCGCCGGAGGGAATGTGGAGCGAGCTTCCCCCTTTTTCGGCTGCTTTTGTCATGGTCTCCATAAGCCCCGGGTCGACAAAAGCGCCCAGGCTTAAGGGGATGAAGTCCACACCGCTGGAGAGAATTTCGGCTCCCATGTCGACAACTGCATCGTGGGTGGAGGCCTCTACCACAACATCAGGAGAAAAGGCCAACAGCTCTTTCAGGCTCATCACCCAGGGGATTTTTTTCGACTCGAGATGCTCTCTCCCCCTGGATTCCGGAGACCGGAGGTAGACTGCCACAAGTTCACATCCGGGAACGGTACCATCTATTAGGTGATCTACCACAAACCGCCCTATAGTCCCGCACCCCAGGACGGCCACTCTAAGTTTTTTCAAAAAAATTCTCCTCTCTACTCTTTCCCGCCAACCTTGATCCCCTGTTCCGCATAATATTTTGCGGCGCCGGGGTGGAAGGGGAGGGAAGATATTTTAGAAACATTTTCCAGGGTAACGTAGGCGCCTACCGCATGAATGCTCCTGAGGAATTCGGTATTCTCAAAAATGGTTTTGGTAATCTGGTATACATCTTCCTCAGGAAGGTCCGCCCGGGCAGAGAGGTTGATCCATACCGCAAAGGTAGAGACATCCTCGTCGATGGATTTGTAGGCCTCTTTAGGGATCTTTGCCGAGACAAAGTAGCCGTACTTCTCGGTGAACATTTTGATCTCTTCCTCTGTGGGCTCAATGATCTTCACTTCGTGACTGGTCTCAAGATCCACCACCCAGGGCGCGGGGGCGGCGGTGTTCACAATTGCCGCATCGATGGAGCCGTCCCGGAAGGCATTGGTGGTCTCAGCAAAGGAGAGATACTGGGGATCAATATCACTGAGGGACATTCCCAGGGTCTCAAGGATTATCTGGTTGGTGGCCAGTATGCCGCTGCCAGGGGAGCCGACGGAGACTTTCTTGCCCTTAAGATCGGCAAAAGAGTTGATGGGAGAACCCTTAAGAGTGACAAACTGGATTACGTTGGGATACATGGGAGCGACGGATACCATGTCCACCGGCCCCTTGAAGGGCGCTCTGCCCGCCAGGGCATCGAGCATTACGTCCACCTGCATTACACCCATTTCCACCCGCTTGGTGTCCAGCAGCTTGACATTTTCCACAGAACCGGCAGTAACCTCCGCTACTGAGTTTACGCCCAGCTCTCTGCCGAAAAGATCTGCAAACCCGGCAGCCATGATGTAGAACGTGCCGGCAGTTCCGGCGCTGGCAATGGAGATCTGCTTAAGCTCAAGGGCTGCCGCCGAGAGAGGAGCTCCGAAAAATACCATAATCGCCGCCAGAATAGCAATGCCTTTCCACATTTTTCCTTTCATTTTTTTTCCCCCTTATTTGATTTGTATTAACAGCCTTTCGAATCGCATGTTCTCTTAAATATCACTCCTCCTCCCGATCAGGGATTTACGGCCTTACCGGGCCGTTTTCCTCCGCCCCTAACTCTCTGCAGCGCCCAGAGGACAAAGGCAATGGCAATGCCCCCCAGATTGCTCGGCCAGCCTGGCAGGATCAGCAGCACGCCCGCTGCAATGAGCACTCCCCTTTCTGCCATTGAGACGGGACTAAAATACCAGCCGGAAAGGCCCGAACCAAGGATAACCGCTCCAAGAAGCCCGCTGCCTCCCGCCGACAGAACGGACATCGTGTCCCCCAGCCCCACCAGGGTCGGGTGAAAGACAAAGAGAAAGGGGACGACAAAGGCGGGAAGAGCCAGGAGCAGGGAGTGTTTTGAGGTCTTCCAGAAATTAGACCCGGCAATGCACGACGCCGCGTAGACCGCCAGCCCCACCGGGGGAGTTATCATGGACATGCAGCCGAAGTAGAAGACGAACATGTGAGCTGCAAGAGGCTCCACCCCGAGCTTAACCAGGGTGGGGGCGCCCAGCACGGCAAGGATGAGGTAGGCCGGGGTAGTAGGAAGCCCCATGCCCAGAAGCAGGCTCGCCAGCATGATCATGATGAGGACCATGGTCAGGTTGCTTCCCCCTGCGGCCAGCACGAGGCTCGAAAATTTCATGCCGAGACCCGTAAGGTTGATGACCGCCACCACAATACCGGCGCAGGCCGTAGAGGCTATGACCACCAGGGAGATTCTGGCCCCGCTCTCGAAGGCGCTCAAAATCTCCTTCCATCCCATCCGTTTTTTGAAAAAACCCACCAGAAGGGTGGCCAGCAGGGAATAGACGGCAGCCTTCATCACCGAGTACTGGGCGATAATCATGAAGTAGATCAGGACCAGCAGGGGGAGAAAGAATATTCCGTTCTCCCTGAGGAGGGCCCCCATGGGGGGCAGCGAATCCCGGTCCGCTCCGGACAGGCCCAGCATCTTGGCCCTGCAGTGGACCATGGTAAAAACTGTGCCGTAAAAGATAAGAGCAGGGATAAGCGCTCCGAGGGCGACCTTTACG
>JBMNVK010000057.1:0-15717 GCA_050946755.1 Aminivibrio sp.
TTTATCTGTTCGGGCCATAATAATCGCACCTCTCTGGTGAAGGTCTGTGTCTTGAACAACACTACCTTAACACTGTTCTATGAACAGTCCAGAGAGGTTTACTGTTTTCTAACCTGCGGATTTAGGTCCTCCGCATTCCTTGACGGAGAGGGATTCTCTATCTATACTCAGATTGGGGTTATGGAAGCAGTTCCAACCCATTCCCCCTGATTATCAAAAATATCCCGCCCGGCCGCTCCGGGCGGTTAACCGTCTTTTTCGAGGAGGAACAGCCATGAGAAAACTTCTGAATTGCGCAATGGCAGCGGCAGTGCTGTCAATAGTGCTTTGGACCATTCCTTTATGGGCAGAAGAGACATCCCTGGAGGATTTTCTGAGCGCTGTAAGGCACTCAAATCCAGTTTTGCAGTCATCCGCCAAGAGGCTTGAGGCCTTCAGCCACACAGTAAAATCTTCCGTAGCAGGACAGCGCCCTTCCCTTGGAATCCGGGGAAATACCTCCTGGCTGAGCGATGTTCAGCAGGGAGGCCTTCGTCTCGGCGAGAGGGGCAGTTACGGCATCTCCGCGGCCATAACCCACCGTTTTGATGTAAGCGGCATCTACAGTGCCCAGGAGAAGCAGCTCCTTCTGCAATACAACGGATTGGCCTCTGACCACATGGCTCTTGTAAACAACACCCTTGCCGCCGCAGAGAGCCTCTACTGGCAATCCTTCATCGCAAGGGAAAACATCTCTCTCCAAAGGGGAATCCTCAACCAGCGGAAGGAAGACCTGCGGATAACGGAGGAGAAATTCAGACAGCAGCTCATACCCAGACTTGACGTAATCCGAGCCCAGGCTAAGGTGGAGGAGGCAGAGAGTCTTGTTGTGGAGGCCGAATCTTCCTATAAAAACACCCTGGCCCAGATGGCCACACTGGCCGGCGGCCTTGATCTTGAACCTGTTGAAGAGAGCCTTCTCGTCCCCTTTCTATCGGTAAAGGCGGGCATTGCCGAGGCAATTGAAAGAAGAAACGACGTCCGCTCTGCCGAGATAGCCCTGGAAAGAGGCAGCGCCCTGAAGTCGCTTGCCGCCAAAGGTATGTCCCCTGTTCTTGAGGGATCCGTGGGGTATACAATCCTCACCGATAACGATTCTTCCTCTCCGATGGAAAAAGAATTCCTTCTCTCCCTGAACGTCAACGTCCCCCTCTACGACGGCGGAAAAACGAAAGAAGACGTTCTTGACAGCCAAAAGACCATCGAGGCCCTGGAGAGAGCGCTTCAGTCCCGCAAGGATCAGGTAACCGAGGACGTGGTTAAGGCCCTGAACCAGTGGGGGAAGGCCGTGGCGGTCGAAAGCAGCAAAAGGAAGCAGGTGGCCAGATCTGACGAAGAACTCAACATTACCCAGATAATGTATAAAGAAGGAATGGGCGCCCAGATAGACCTTCTCAACGCCCAGGTGGATAATCAGAGAGTTAAGACAGAACATCTGGCCGCCATAAAAGAGATGTACCTGGCTCTGGTCAGCCTCAAGCAGGCCATGAGCGAATATGAGCCTGCCGTCTCCGACTGAGCCTGGCCAAAAATTTTGTAATCCGGGATCGGGACGGTGCTTTCTCCATCCGCATCGTCCCTGATTTTTATCAGGGGCTGATCCCTGAACTTCATAAGAACTGAACGGGAGGAATTCCATGCAGCAGGAACGTTATTTCTTTCAGGCGGAGGCCAAACAACTTCTGGATCTCATGATCCACTCCGTATACTCCAACCGGGACATCTTTTTGAGGGAGCTTATCTCAAATGCGTCTGATGCGTTGGATAAAAGAAGGCTTGAGCTTCTGGCCCATCCCCAATATGTTCCGGAGGAGGGCATTCCGGAGCCTCTTATAAGACTCTCCCGAGGTGAGGACAATAAAACTCTCTTTATTTCCGACAACGGAGTGGGCATGAACAGGGAAGAGCTAGTCAAATATATAGGAGCCATAGCAAAGTCAGGGACCAGCGAATTTCTCGCTGCCATGAAGGAGAAGCCTGCCCAGGAAGGGGCAGATACACTTATAGGCCGCTTTGGCGTGGGTTTCTACTCGGCGTTTATGGTGGCTGACCAGGTCGATCTTGTCACCCGGCGCCTGGGAGAAGACGAGGGCTGGCGGTTCTCCTCATCGGGAGACGGCTCCTACACCATAGACAAGGAGACGAGAGGCGAGCCGGGCACCACCGTCATTCTCCACCTTAAAGAGCCTGATGCTGCCAAAGGTGACCGGGACTACACTGATGAGTGGACCCTCCGGGATATCGTCAAAAAATACTCGGACTTCATCTCCTATCCCATCGTAATGGCGGTCTCAAAAAAGACCGATGATGGGGAAGAGACAGAGGATGAAGTACTGAACTCCGGCAAGGCTCTGTGGAGGAGACCGGAAAAAGAGGTGGCAGAAGATGAATATGATGAGTTCTATAAGCACATTGCTGCCGACTGGGAGGCTCCCCTTGGAAGAATAGTTTTTTCTGTTGAGGGAGGCGCTGAGTTCAGGGGAATCCTCTATTTTCCCCCCAGGGCACCCTTTGATCTCCACTATGGTTCCCGAAGCGAAGGGGTCAGCCTCTACATCAAAAACGTCTTCATAATGAACGACTGCAAAGACCTGGTTCCTTCCTGGCTTAGATTCATGAGGGGGGTAGTGGACTCAGAGGATCTGCCCCTCAACATCTCCCGGGAGATACTGCAGGAAGATCCTCTCATCCGCATAATCCGCAGGAGCCTGGTCCGCAGAATTCTCAGCGCCCTTAAAAAAATGCTCGAGGAGGACAGGGACAAGTACGTCCGGCTCTGGAAGGAGTTTGGCGCCGTGATCAAAGAGGGGCTTGCCTCTGTCGAAGGATCGGACAGGGAGAACAGAGAGGCCATACTGGAAGTATGCCTCTTTCACTCCGCCTCCTCCGGCGGGGATCTCATCTCCCTGAAGGAGTACAGGGACGGGATGAAGGAAGGGCAGAAGGATATATACTATATTACCGGCAGAAAACTTTCAGTCCTCCGGGGCTCCCCTCTGCTGGAAAAAATAAGAAAGAACGATATGGATGCCCTGCTTATGGCTGATCCGGTAGATGAAATTATAGCCCCCGGGCTGCCCTCTTTTGAAGGTTGCGGGTTTAAATCTCTGGAGCGGGCTGACATAAGCACCGGTGATGAGAAGGAGCAAAGCCCCCTGCCGGAAGGCCTTGCCTCCTTTCTTAAGGAGACCTTATCGGAGACGGTGAAGGATGTGCGGTCATCCTCCCGCCTTACTGATTCCCCCGCCTGTCTGGTGAGCGATGACGACGGCGCCTCCTTTAACATGGAGCGCATTCTTCGCTCCATGGGACAGGAAACGCCCCTTGTGAAAAGAATCCTTGAAATAAATCCGGATCATCCCCTGATCCAGACTATGGAGCGGCTGCACTCCGCTGGAGCCGCCTGGGATGAACTGAAAGACTACGCGTTTTTGCTTCACGACCAGTGCGTAGTTGCTGAGGGGGGCCAGATTTCCGACCCCGGAGCCTTTGCGTCCAGGCTTTCTGCCCTTATGGCCAAATCCCTGCACAGCCACCCCGAGGATAATTCGGGGGAGACAGAGGATAAATCATGACCGGGGAGGGGGGGGCCCGCCTGAAGGCTCTCATAGCTGTTGCGGCCTGGGGAGGCTCCTTCCCTGCCATAAAAGTCGCCCTGGCGGAGGTATCCCTTACCACCCTGATCTGGCTTCGTTTCGGAAGCGGAGTACTCGCCCTTTTTCTTATTATTATTGCAAGAAAGAAGGGCAGATTCCTTCCCTTCAAAGAGGCGTTCCTGTTTGCCGCCCTTGGCTTTCTGGGAATCTTTTTCCATAATGCCATCCAGGCCTTCGCTCTGAAAACTGTCTCCGCCGGCATGTCCGGCCTTATCATTGCCACCAATCCTATCGCCATTGCCGCTCTCGGAGCTCTTATCCTGGGTGAAAGGATAGACAGAGGAACTGTGGGGGGCATCCTCCTGGCCGCTATAGGCGTGCTTGTCATTCTGGCAAGAGGAGACCCCTCCTTTCTTCTTCTCAGGGGCTTCAGCACTGGCGAGCTTCTTATGATATTCAGCGTTTTTACCTGGGGACTTTTTACTGTGATCTCCAGGAAGGCTCTCCAGAGGACTCCCCCGGAGCTGGCCATGATTTATGCCCTGTCCTTCGGATGGTTCTATTCCACCGTCCCCTTCCTTTACTGCGGGGGAGTGGCCGAACTTCCGGCCATTTCCGCCGCAGCATGGATGAACATACTCTTTCTTGGCGTGTTCTGCTCCGGCCTGGCCTACTTCCTCTGGTATGATGCCCTGAGAGTGCTTCCTGCCTCTGAGGTGGGCGTGTTTCTATACATAAATCCAGTGGTGGCCGTAATTCTCTCTGCTGCCTTTCTGGGCGAAGCCGTGACCCCCTCCATGATCCTGGGCGGAGCCCTTGTTTTTCTTGGTGTCTGGTTTGTAAATACCAGACAGAGACGTTCCCGGATAACTGCCGAATAAAAAATCTTTAGGAGTGTGAATGAATTGAAAATAACCTCAATGCCCCTGCCAGAAGAAACCCTCAGCGGAGAAGGGCTCCTCGTGCTTTATGCCTTTTCCGGAGGGGAGCTTCCGGTGGAGAAGCTGCCCCACGAAGCCGCCGCAGCGGCAAAAAGAATGCAGGACGATCCTTCCTTTAAAGGCAAAAAAGGTAAAATCTACAAGACCCTCCTTCCCGGAGACGGATTTTCCCACCTCTGGCTGGCTGGGCTTGGAGACCGGGATTCCTTTGATGAGGACGTCCTTCGCTCCGTTACTGCGGCCCTGCTGCGAAACGCCAAGGCCGGAGGGCTGACCAGGATCTCTGCGCTCCTGCCGTCTGTTGACCGTCCTATGAGCATGGCTGCCGCAGAAGGAGCGGAGCTTGGAGCCTACAGCTTCGACAAGTATAAAACAAAAAAAGAAGAGGATCTCCTTCCCGACCCTGAAGAATTTATCCTTTACGGCGGAGACGAAGAGGGACTGACCCTAGGCAAAAGTATCGCCTGCTCCCAGACCTTTGCCCGGGATCTTGCCAACGAGCCCGGCAACAGATCCAACCCTGTAACCTTTGCCCAGGGTGCCCTTGATCTGGCGCCGCTTGGCCTTGAGGTGGAGGTTTGGGATGAGGAGAAAATCCTGAAGGAGGGAATGGAGGGGCTTTACTCTGTAGGCAAAGGATCTGAGACCCCGCCGAGGCTTGTCCGTCTTACCTGGAAGCCGGAAGGGGCTCCCCTAAAAAAAGTAGCCTTTGTAGGAAAGGGGATAACTTTCGATACGGGCGGTCTTAACCTGAAGCCCGGCGATTACATGCGCTCCATGAAAGGCGACAAGTCCGGAGCCTGCAATGTAATGGCCATTCTGAGGTTTGCTGCGGAACATAAACTTCCCCTGGAGGTTCACGGAATCCTGGCCCTGGCGGAGAACATGCCCGGAAGCAGATCCTTCAGACCTGACGACATACTGAAAATGAAAAACGGCAAGACCGTAGAAATAGACAATACGGATGCGGAGGGACGTCTTGTTCTGGCCGATGCCCTGAGCTATGCCTGCGAGCTTAATCCGGACGTCATCATCGATATGGCCACTCTTACAGGGGCTTGCGCTGTGGCCCTTGGCAACAGCATAGCAGGACTCTTTACTCCTGATGACTCCCTGGCAGAGAGCTTGGTGGAGTCCGGCAGGGCATCAGGAGAGCGGCTCTGGAGGATGCCTGATGACGACGAAGGGATTTTCGAATCGATGAAATCTCCCGTGGCGGATCTCGTAAACGCCGGAAGCCGGTATGGCGGCGCCATCTACGCTGCCCGTTTTCTGAGGGAGTTCGTAGAGGAGGGGCCTGCCTGGGCTCACCTTGATATCGCCGGAGTAGACTTCAACAAGCAGGCCCGTTCCGTGTACAGCAAGGGAGCAAGTGCCTTCGGAGTGAGAACCTGTATCCGCTACCTGCTGTCACTGGTGCAAAAATCGTAGCGGAGTCTTTAGCTAACGACATATTGCCTATTGCCTTGACCTGGGAGGATTCTTTAATCCTCCCTTTTTTATTTTCCTACGCAGAACTGGCTGAAGATATAGTTCAGCAGATCTTCGCCCTTTGAAATACCCAGAAGGCGCTCCATGGCGCCCCTTGCCCCGGCGAGACTTTCAGCGGCGGCGTCATGACCGGGCCCTGCTTCCAGCGCTTCAGCGGCTTCCTTCAGGTTTGCTATGGCGTCTCTTATCTCATTTACCTGCCTTGCCGATGCGTTAAGGCCGTTATCCAGCACCCCGCCTCCGGCGATGGAGGAGACCAGGGCATCCTTAAGGGGCACCAGCCCCTTTTCCGCCAGGGCAGAGATGGAAATAACCGGGCTTTCCGGCAGCAGCTCTTCAAGCACCTCTTTTGTGGTTTTGCCTTTTCCGTCCCTTCCCGGAGACAGGTCCGACTTATTGACCGCCACCACATGAGGTATGCTCCCTATCCGCTCCGCCATGGAAAACTCGAAGTCCGAAGGAGGTATGCTTCCGTCGGCTACCCATATTCTTATATCTGCCTCTTCAAAGGCCGCCTCTGCCCTGGAGATTCCGGCAGCTTCTGCCTCGTCATTGGGCTTCCCGAGACCGGCAGTATCTATAAGCCTGATGGGAATTCCTCTGTAGGTGAGCACTTCCTCAATAAGGTCCCTGGTGGTGCCTGGTATGGCGGTGACTATGGCCCTGGATTCTCTGAGAAGGGCGTTCAGAAGGGAGGACTTGCCCACGTTTGGCTGGCCCACAATCGCCACCCTGATGCCCTCTCTCAGCAAAAGGCCGGTTGAGCACCGGTCCATCAGGTCTTGAAGGCTCTGGATCAGCGTCTGGAGGGATAGCAGCGCTGCTCCTTCATCCCCTTCAAGGGAGGAGTCGTCCTCGAAGAAGTCAAGGGAGACCTCCATTTCGCCGGAGAGAGCCTTCACCTCCTCATAAATGTCCCTTGCAAAAAGGGCCAGTTCGCCCTTCAGGGTTCTTGCGGCGGCCCTGAGGGCTTCATCGCTTCGGGACCGGATTATGCCAAGAACGGCCTCTGCCTGGGTTAGATCGATTCGCCCCGACAAAAAAGCCCGCCTTGTAAACTCCCCGGGGTCAGCCTGTCTCGCTCCGCCGCACAGAAGGAGGTCCAGGCACTTCCTGGCTACCAGAGCTCCTCCATGAGTGTGTATCTCCACTACTTCCTCTCCCGTATAGCTCCTGGGCGGTGCAAACCACACGGCAAGAATCTGATCCAGCGCCTCTCCCTTTTCATCCAGAAGAAAACCGTTTCGCATAAGCCTTGGCTCCGTCTCCGCAAGAGGAGCGGCAAGGGAGAGGAGGTCGTCCGCAATTTTTCTGGACTCCGGCCCGGACAGGCGTACAATGGCTATTCCTGCCTCCCCCCAGGCGGTGGAAATGGCAGCTATAGTATCATTAATCTCGTTTTGCGGAATTGACGAAACCATGACTTCTTCCCCCCTGCAATAGACCTTCATATCGTTGTATATTACATCAAATATCCCTGCGGTGTAAAAAAACTCCCTTCCCGGCCAGGGAAGGGAGTCTGCAGCCCAATCTTAAGTCTTAAGGGGCGGGTCAGTGTACCGCAGGGATTGCCAGCTCATCCACTGCCTCTGCCAGACGCTTCATCCCCTCTTCTATCTGCTCTGGAGTGGAGAAGGTGTAGTTCAGCCTTGCATGATGCAGGCCCGTCCCCGGAGTGGGGCAGAAGGGATCGCCGGGCACAAAGGCAACCTTCTTGCCGATGGCTATCTTGAACAGGTCGTTGGTGTTCAGATTCGGGAAGTTTATCCAGTAGAAGAATCCTCCCTCAGGCTTTACCCAGGTGGCTCCGAGGGGCGCCAGATGCTTCTCAAGGCTCTTTTCCATAGCGTCTCTCTTAGCTCTGTAATTTTCTATAATGGTCGGCAGGTGGCCGTCCAGGTGTCCCTTGTTGCAGTACTCTGCCACCAGGGCCTGGGTAATGGTGCTTGAGCACAGGTCCGTGCCCTGCTTGAAGACAGTCAGATTGCGGATGATCTCCTTCGGCCCCGTAACCCAGCCTATTCTTGTGCCGGGAGACAGGATTTTGGAGAAGGATCCGGCGTAGATCACTCCGTCGCTGTCGTGGAAGGAATAAATAGAGGGGAGATGTTCGCCGTCGTACCTAACATATCCGTAAGGGTCGTCTTCAAAGATGGGCACGTTGTATTTTTTGGATATCTCCACAAGCTTTTTCCTTCGCTCCACAGACATGGTGGATCCGCCGGGGTTGTGGAAGTTCACGATGGTGTAGATGAACTTTACCTTTTTGCCCTCCGCTCTGGCCTTTTCGATGGCCTCAGGGATCATGTCCACCATCATTCCGTCCCTGTCGGTGGGAATGCCGATGAAGTCGCCGCCGTGATTGAAAAAGACCGTCAGGGCCGCCAGGTATGAAGGGTCTTCAGTAATGATGAGATCGCCCTTGTCGATCATGGCCCAGCCGAAGAGATCCAGGGCCTGCTGGGAGCCTGTAGTGATAAGGATTTCTTCGGGGCTGGCCTCCCTTCCCATTCTGGGAGCGGTCCAGGTGGCCAGGAATTCCTTAAGCGGGGGATATCCGTCAGTGGTGCCGTACTGAAGAAGGTTTGCACCATCGTCCTTGAGGATGTGAACTCCCTCGTAGAACTTGTCCACTGGAAAGACTTCCGGCGCCGGCATTCCTCCAGCGAAGGAGATCATTCCCGGTTGCCTGATGAGGGAGAGCATCTCCCTGATCGGCGAGGGTCTGCTGTTTTTTGAAATGTCACTAAAGTTATCCTGCCATATTTTGCTCATTTCTTGCCCTCCCTTGAGTTGAAAAGCTGCTTAATAATTCGGACTTTATGCTATAGGGGCGAAAAAGCCTACAATGGAGCTTATTATAGCATGAAGGCGGAGGGCAGAAAACAATGTCCTTTTACCTGATATGGTTAAGGGTAAAGGTCTGTAAAAAACTTTGGCGACGTCCGACAGGAGCTTTTATTTCTTCGGCTCTATGGCCGATGCGTTTCTTCTGAGCCGCAGCAGTCTCCGTTCAGTGGGGGGGTGAGAATTGAAGCCGCTGGGCGAAGTCTTGTATCCGGCTGCCTTCATCTTCTCCATGGCTCTAACCAGTCCCCAGGGGCTGTACCCCGCCTTTGCCGTTACCCGGATGCCGTAGTCGTCGGCGGCCACTTCCTGCTCCCTGCTGAAGCCGGACTCCGCCAGGGCCATCCCCAGCCCGCCGGCAATCTCGCCGGTGGTATTGCCCTCAAGGGCGTGAAAAAGCAGGCCCCAGAGCAGGCTTCTTCCCACGGACTGGTTGTAGTGCCCTAGCTGCACGTGCCCTGCCTCGTGTCCCATGATGCCTGCTATTTCATCCTCATGGTCAAGGATGGCCATAAGCCCCGTAGTCACATGAAAAGAGTGATTGCCTGGCGAAAATTGCACCCACGCATTGGGTTCTTTTTTATTCTCAAAGTTTACAGGCTTTGCCTCAAGGCCCGCCGCTGCTGCAATTCTTTTCCAGGCCCTATTTACCGTCGATTGGTTAATTGCCCCTTCAACAGGGGGGGACGCCAATAGGGCAAACAGAAGTACTGAGACCAGAACCCTGAAAAATTTTTTCATGTCGTTTCCCTCCTTTTCCCAGGGTAATTTTACACTATAAATTCTGACCTGTTCCTCTCCTGCAGGAAAGAGGAAAATTACGTATAATACACTAACTATGATTACTGGTGGTGAAGGAGTTTAATGGGCAGGGTCAGCGTAAATCACCTTAAGGAAGGGATGGTCCTCGAAGAGGATCTCACGGCTCCCAACGGCCGGTTCATCCTTGGTAAGGGAGCCGTCCTCAAGGAAAACCATATACGCATGTTCAAAATCTGGGGTGTTGCCGGCGCTTCCGTTGTGGGGGTTGAGGATGGTGAGATCGTAAGGGAGGAGAAGTTAAGGGAGGAAGCCCTTCTGTCCGCCGCCTCCTTTGCCGCATCCTACTTTCCTCCGGAGGGAGATGAACCCCTTCCCGCAGCGGCCATAAGGGATTTCTGCACGAGGAAATTCGCGGCCATGATTGAATCGGGAAGACCTCCGTCCCCTCTGCCCGAAACGGACCGTCTTCCCCGGCCGCCCGAGGGGCATTTCGGCAGGACCTTCTCGGCATGGAACCTGGCAAAAAACGAGGTTCGCCTGGTCTCCTTTCCTGATATTTACTTCAAAATACAGGAGGTTATAAACTCTCCCCTCAGCTCCGCTACCTCCATTGCCAAGGTGGTGGGGAAGGATCCCAGCCTCACCGCCCGTCTTCTACGTCTTGTGAACAGCTCCTTCTACGGCTTCCCCAACCCTATTCACTCCATACCCAGGGCCATTGCCATAATTGGCTCCAACGAGCTCACTGCCCTTGCTCTGGCCGTATCTACCATGACGGTCTTCAGGCACGTGCCTCCATCCTATGTAAACATGAAATCTCTGTGGATGCACTCCATAGCCTGCGGCGTCTTCTCAAGGCTGCTTGCCCATGCCAAGAGGATAAGAAATGAAGAGAGATTTTTCCTTGCGGGGCTGCTTCACGATCTTGGGAGAATCATCCTCTACACCAAGACTCCTGCGGAGATGACCTATGCCATCGAGCTCGCCGTATTTGAGCGGATTCCCCTGTGGAGAGCCGAAAAGAGGGTCTTCGGCTTCGACCATTCCTCTGTGGGCAGGGTGCTCCTGGAGGCGTGGAATATACCCGAGGGCATAAGAAGACTTTGCGACTTCCATCACTCGCCCCTGGACGAAAACGCCCCTGAAGAAGCTCTTTTTGTCCATGTTGCTGACTATATTGCCAACGGCCTCCGGATAGGGACCAGCGGATCAGTCTACCTCTCCCCGGTCTCTCCCGAAGTGTGGGAGGCTCTGGAGCTGGAGGAGGGCGACATGGAGTCCATCCTCGTCCAGGGAGAGCGGCAGATAAGGGAGATTATGAACATCTTCCTGGTTGCCTGAGGAGTAGCTGCCATGGCCGCAGAAAACTACCGCACCATGAAAGAAAGGCTGGACACTCTCTCCGGAGAGCGGGAGACGGCCAAGCGTCTGCTGGAGTCAGCGGTGGACTCTCTGGGGTTTGCCGTGGTGGTGGATGAGGATTTCTCACAGTACAGCCTCTTCGAAGAGTGTGCCCGCAAGGTCAGAACCTTCATAGCCTTTAAGGCCCTCGCCTTTCTGGTCTTCTCTCCGGACGGCCTGGATTTCTCCCTCTCCTACATTGACCCCTCTGGGGACGAGGGCTTCTTCGAGGAGGAGATCGGTCCTCTTATCGACGACAGAACCTTTGCCTGGGCGGTGGACCGAAACAGACCCGTAATTGTTACGGCCCGGGACGGATCAGGGCAGATCCTCCTTCACTCCATGACCACTCAGAACCGCACTATGGGCATGTTCATCGGTCTTCTGGGGGAGGATGAAGTCCATATTCTCGATCTTTCCTTTGCATTCCTTACCGTAGTGCTCAGCTCCGTGGCCGGCTTGCTGCAGAATGCGGAGCTGTACTCAGTAATAAGGGATCTTAACAGTGAGCTAACCAAAAAGATTGAACGGCTGGAAGAGTCGGAGCAGAGTTTGGCCGAGGCCATGAGGGCGAGGGATATCTTTTTGGCAAACGTCAGCCACGAGATCCGAACCCCCCTTAACGGAATCCTGGGCATGACCTCCCTGCTGGGGGATACCTCTTTGGATGGCCGCCAGAAGGAGCTGCTGAAGATCCTGGGCGATGAGTCCTCCTCCCTGCTGAGACTTATTAACGATCTCCTGGACTTTTCGAGGATCGAGGCGGGCAAACTGACCTTCGAGGACGCCCCCTTCAGGTTCCTCGAGTTCTGGGACGGTATTGCAGACGGCTTCAGGCCCAGGGCAAGACAGAAAAATCTCCGCTTCAAAATGGAGCTTGCGGGGGAGCCTCCGGAGACCGTCTCCGGCGACTCCCTCAGGATAAAACAGGTTTTCGGCAACATAGTGGGAAACGCCCTTAAATTCACCTCCAGGGGAGAGGTCTCCGTGATGGGGAAAATTCTCCCCGGAGAAGAGGGGCATGTCATCCTGAAGGTGGACGTCCGGGATTCTGGCATAGGCATATCAAAAGAGCAGGCGGACAGGCTGTTCAAGCCCTTCGTTCAGGGAGACTCATCCACCACCAGAAAATACGGGGGAACGGGCCTGGGGCTCGTAATATCCAGACGGCTTCTGGAGGCGATGGAGGGATCTATCTCCATCGAACATTCCGGGGGCCCCGGGGCGCACTTCCGTTTTTCGCTGCCTCTGAAAGTCCTTGAGGACGCCCCTCCCCGGGAAGAGAAGCCCGCTGCAGACAGCCTGGAATTCCCTTCCGGATACTCTGTTCTGGTGGCGGAAGACAACGATACCAGCAGGCTGGTAGCCGTATCCATGCTGAAAAAGCTGGGCGTTCCAGTGGTGGAGACTGCCAGGGACGGTGCAGAGGCCGTTGAAAAACTGTCTGTCTCAGGGTATGATCTCGTACTCATGGACATACAGATGCCCGTAATGGATGGAATTGAGGCCGTCACCATTATCAGGGATTCATCTTCCTCTGTTCTGGACCACAATATCCCTGTGGCGGCCATGACCGCCAACATCCTTCCTGCGGACAGGGAAAAATATCTCAACGCGGGGATGACGGATTACATCAGCAAGCCAGTCCTTCCCGGGGAGCTTGCCGCCCTCTTTGGAAGGATTATGAAAAGTGGACCCCGGAAGACAGAGGCAAGACGGGGTCAGGACACGGCCGTTTTCAGAAGGGATCTTCTTTTGCAGCGGCTGGGGGATGATGAAGTGCTATGCGACATGGCGGTAAGCCTCTTTATCGACGATTCCAAAAAAATTATCGGGGAACTCGCAGACCTCCTTGGTTCAGGCGATCTTGAAGAAGCCCGCATGAAGGGGCATACTCTTAAAGGGGCTGCCGCTAACGTAGAGGCAGTTGAAATCAGGGATAAGGCTGCAGCTATTGAAGAAGCTGTCCAAAGGGGTGAAATTTCAAGAGCTCTCTCCTTGTCAGAAAAGCTTTCAGCCGCCCGGGACAGATTTGCGGAAGCAGCAATTGCAGCAGCAGCTGACTTGTCCGCGCCTTCAGGAAAGGATGATCCCTCATGACCAGGATACTTGTTGCAGAAGATGATTCTACCTCTCTGTTTATAATAAAATCCCTGCTGGAGAAATGGGGTCACGATGTAGTACCTGTTACCAGCGGAACCGACGCCCTGGCTGTGCTCAGAAGCAAATCTTCTCCCCTTCTGGCCATTCTTGACTGGATGCTTCCCGGGATGAACGGCCCGGAAATATGCCGCACTCTTCGGGATGAGGCGGATGCTGAAAAGCCCTATAAATACATCATACTGCTTACCGTCAAAGGGGAGAAGGAAAACATTGTGGAGGGTCTGGATTCCGGCGCCGATGACTATATAATTAAACCCTTCGACTATCAGGAACTCCACCTGCGGATCCGGGTGGGGGAGAGGATTCTCTTCCTCCAGGAACAGTTAAGAAGGGCAGCGCTTGAGGACCCCCTGACAGGTCTTCCCAACCGGCGGGCTTCCATTTCAGCTCTAGAGGCGGAGATTGCCCGCTACCGCAGGACGGGGGAGCCCTTCACTGTGGCCATACTTGACCTCGACCACTTCAAGAAGATCAATGATACCTACGGGCATGCCACGGGCGACGCAGTACTGACGGAGGCAGCCGGGCGCATGAAAGCCTCAGTAAGGCCTTACGATACGGTGGGCCGTTTTGGAGGAGAGGAGTTCCTCCTGATCTTTCCCGGCCTTAAAAGAGACGATGCCGTCAGCATATGCGAAAGGATCCGGTCCAGAATCTGCAGCGAGCCTTTTTCCACTGCCCGGAGTGAGAAGACTCAGACCACCTTCACAGTTACCGCCAGCCTGGGACTAGCTCCGTGGGGCAAAGCATTCCGCAATGCCGACGAACTTCTGGTATATGCGGACGAAAATCTCTACCGGGCAAAAGATGAGGGGAGAAACCTGGTCGTTGGTTAAAGCCGAGGATCAGGGCGGTTCCCGAAAGGAGAAAACAGTGTTTCCAGACAACAGAAAACCTGCACTTTTAATGGCCCTGGCTATCTGCCTGGCCATCTTATTTTCTACCACTCCCGGGGAAGGCAGAACCATGGAAGAGCTTTTTATGGCCAGAGAATGGGATGCCCTGGATGCCCTTCTGGAGACTAAGGGAGAGCAGCTAACAGCCAGAGAACTCTCTTTGGCCGCCAACTCTTTATGGTACAGGGGCAGGTGGGAGATCTCTCTGGAGCTCCTTCAAAAGACTGCTCCCCACTGGCCGGAGTCAGTAAAGCCTTATGGCCGGCTCGTTACCATTCTGGGCCTGGAAAGAACCGGCCGGAAGGATGAGGCGAGGGCCTATGCTGAAAAAATCCTGCCCTCTGCCCCCAAAGACACAGCCTACTACATCGCCTACGCTCTCTACAGGATGACCCCTGATGAAGAGGTGGATACAAAAAAAGAAAACCTCCGATTAATGTACTCTCTGGCTCTGAATCAGGGCCAGCAGACCACTGCCCTCACTAATCTCCTTGCCCTTCCGGGAGAAAAGGCTGCTTATGCCCTCAATCTCCTCTCCATTTCTCCGAGGAACAGTGCGGCGCTTAAGGTCCTGGAGGGTCTGCCCAAGCCATGGAATGCCGAGGTAAACTTTGCCCTGGGATATGCCGCCTACCTCCGGGGACAGTACAGCAAGGCAGTGCCCCTGCTTAAGGCAGTTCCCTACGATTCCCGCAACGGCAGGAAGGCGCGGTACTACCGGGCCTTCTCCCTGTACAGCCTGAAACGGTACGGCGAGGCCCTGGAGCTGTGGAGCCCCCTGGCCAGAAAGGGTACTTCCTACGCTGAGTCCTCGATCCGCAGAATCTCCATTCTGGCGGAAAGAGCCCAAAAAGACCGGGCTCTCAGAGTTCTGCGGGAAATAGCGGACTCCAGGGAGGGGGCCATAGGGGCCAGGGCCTACTACTCTCTTTCCACTCATGCCTCAGGCAAAGAGAAGAAAGATTACGAGGAAAAGGTCATCTCCATGATACCCGATTCCTCCTTTACCGTCCGCATTCTCTACGACCGGGGCTGGGATCTATGGAAAAAAGGAGAAATTAAGGGAGCCCTATCCCAGTGGGAAAAGAGCATTACGCCGGCCATGGACAGCGGCTGGAGGGCCAGGGTTCTTTACTGGATATCCCGGGGGTGGAATCGTCTCGGCGAAGGGGAAAAAGAAAAAGCTGTCCGGGAAAAAATCCTCAAGGATCACCCTCTCTCGATCTACGCCTTCATCAGCGGGGGAGAGAAGTTATCCATAGTACCGGAGCTTCCTCAGTTTTTGACCGGTGATAGTCCCTCGGAGCTCGAACGGTGGGGCTTCATCGTCTATGCCCGGTGGAAACTCCTTGCCGATGGGGACGCCCGATCCCTCTTTAGGGCTGCCCGGCTTGCGGAGTGGAGCGGCGATTACCAGGCATCCTATTCTGCCATGAGCAAAATCGCCGGACAGATAACCAGGGGGCCTGAATTCTTCAGAAAAGGCATGGAATTTCTGTATCCAAGGCCATTCCGCGAGGACGTAAAAAAAGCTGCTGAGAAGTTCGGAGTGGAGGATAATCTCATCTGGGCCATCATGCG
>JBMNVK010000058.1:0-15607 GCA_050946755.1 Aminivibrio sp.
CGTCAACTGAGAAATCGTCGCGGCCCCAGAAGTCGGTAATTGCCCGGTTTAAATCGGGAAAGCTCCCGTGATGGCTGCGGACAAGCTCGGCAGCCATCACATCACCGGTTGTATCAAAGGTGAAAAGAGATGAAGCTGTTGAATGATTTGTCTTTGGTCCTCCCTTATTCAGATAATTTTGCCACTCTGGCCTCTCTTTGCCCAGATCGTGAGTCAGCGCTATTTTTGAGAGAAGAGTCTCTTCGTCTGCATTAAGGACGTTGTGAGTGCGCCCTATCCCGAGGGATATGTCGCTTACCCCTTCAAGGTGCGATATCAGCGATCTTCCAGGGTGGCTCTCACCACTCAGGAAACCACGCAACAACGTCTTCAGCGCATCGGGTGACATGAGTATTACCTTTGTCCAAAAGCACCAGCCGCCTGTCCGGCGACGGGGCGTAGAGTACGTCCAGGGCCTGTTTTAGGCCCCTTACTTCGTCCATTTCAAACGGCATCCGCTCTTTGAATACGCCGCCGGATTTCAGTATGTCGACAGAAACTCCGTGACTCCACGGAATAACACTGTCGACAGGTATTGGATACTCGGTGTCATGATCCTTTTCTTCACAATTCCCTATAAATTCGATCTCTGCAAGGGCGTAGGCGACGCCCAGATAAGGAGTGAAGATGAATGTCCCGTTCTTAAGGTGATCGTTTAAATCTTTTTCTATTTCGCCGCTCACGTACACTCGGTATTTTGGGGAAAAGACAAACTGGTGTTTCACCTGAATACGGGGATTTTTCTTCGGATCCTTGGTATTACTGAAGTTGATGGTATGACTTGAAACGATACCCTTTTCAAGGATTGCAAGCCCGATTCTGGTGCCCTTCATTCTTCTCCAAAAATCGGCGCGGCAGGCGTCTATCTCCGCTCCGCTCCCGTACCCGGCTATCGCCCCCAAAAGTCCAGCGACAGCGGTTGGGGGAGGGAAGGGGAAGGATACAGACGATGTTGTGGTGTAAGATTTGCGGAACATTGCTATGGGACCCTTAATATTAAAAATAAGAGCCATAGCGCTCACCTCGTCTCTTCTTTGAGTTTCCCTCCGAGGATGTTTTTCAGCTCGTCCTTGCCAGCAACTGGGAGGCGGTTGTCGAAAACTAGTCTCACGGAATCGATCTCATCTTTTTTCATGTCTATGGCCTTAGTCAGCTTGGAAGCGTCGAGCAATGCGTTTTCAACCGACCTCAGAGCATACTGGGCGTCGTTGTCCAGGGCGGCGCCGTTTTTGTCCGTAAGACAAATCATTTCGTCGAGCGCGCCAATGGCTCCGTTAAAGCCTTTTTTATAAGCTACTTCAAGAAGAAGCAGGGGAGTGTGGCCGATCTTGCTGCGGCTGATGAGATTTTCTGTGCCTCCCCATACTGCATTGAAGAATTCACCAAGGTCTTCGTCCGAGGCTCCCGTCACCTTGGAGGCGTTCTGGTTAGCAATACCGTAGCAGGCGATTATGCAAAAGGGAACGATGTACTCGTTTCTGAAAGAACGCTGCTCGCTATCGTCTTTTCTTGCGAAGGCTGCTGTTCCCTGGACGAACTGCTCTCTTACTTTGTGAAGGCTCCTGCCCCACTTCAACTGAAGTGGGCCGCACCATGAGAAAGACTCTCCTCCGATTGCACATGTAGCCCCGAAGAGTCTGGCGTCGATGCATTTGCCAATAGCTTCAGAGGCCTTTTTTGAGCCAGTCTCTTCCTTAAGACTTTTCATTCGATCATTCAATGTCCGGGCCTCTCCGTCTACGAATACGGTTTTTCCCTCTCTGATCCATTGGTCACGAACTGTCCGCTTCACTCTTACGTCAGAGACCATTATCTGTCCTGTCTCCTCATCTTTTCTGGGTGCGTTGGCGTTGAGCGGGTCGCCGTTGGGATTTGCATCCTTAACGCTGTAAATAAAAAGATACTCCCTACGATTTTCGAAAGCCATTTAAACCATCCTCCCTTCTATTCATCGTTTCCCTGTTCATCATCTTCTTCAGAATCGGTCTGGCCAAGAGCTGTTTGAGCAATCTCGTCTTTGGGGTAGATTTCTCTATAAAACCTCCAGGCATTTGAAAATGCCACTGAAAAAGTAAAGTTGCCGTCCACCCCAAGGTCTTTCCCGACTCCCTCAAGGAGCAGGCTGCCGGCCTCAGCCAACAGCTGAGCGACTCTACCCGCATTTTTTATTCCGTATGCCTTTGAAAGTTCAGGAACCCTGGCTAAAAGCCTTCTGATATCACGAATCTGCATTCTCCCGAATGAAATCTGTTTAAAAAGAGGCGAATCCTGAACGCTGCCGTGTTCCGACTGTTGGGACGCAACTACGCCAAGTATCAATCCGCCCAGAAACACGCCTCTCCCGGTTGCCGTTTTAAGATAAGGATCCGAAAACTGGTCAAAAAAGCTTAAATCCATTACTATCACCTCCCGTTTATTCTGGCCAGAAAGTCGATTATTCTGGCTGCGCCAAACATATTAGGGCCTGAGTATTGCAGCCATGTTTTGTCAGAGAAGCATGACGGCAATCTGGCGACGGCGAGGTTTTTCACCTCGGCAACATCTACCCCGGATCCTTCCAACAATTTCCCCCACACGCCAAGCGCTCTGCTTCTCAGCCATTTTTTCTCACCGTCATTTTTTGCGCCGTAAAGAAAGAAACGGTAGATTGACTTAAACGCATAATCGATGGTAGTGCGACCTTCTGCGATTTGACGGTTCTTTGAAAACGGGAAGGCGTAGACGGTCTCTTTCCATTTTGACTCGAGTTTTTTTAGGCGGCTCGGAGGAACATCTTCTAGCATAAGATGAATCAACTCCTGGGCTTGGTTCTTTTCCCAGAAGACGAAATGAAAAACAAGGGAATCCTCCTGCTTTGCTAAGTAATTAAACAGCCTCTCTTCGGTTTTCACTCCCTTCCTCAGAAAATCTCTGCTGAGGTCGGCTGCCTTTGAGAGCAATCTTCCCGACATAACAAGCTCAGGAACAACAAAAAGATTCATTCCTGGCATGATGTTGTCTTTTAAATAATGCTGTTCAAGGTAGTCTCTCCCCCTTGAGAGTAATCCTCCGCACGTCCAGCATATTGGCCAAACCTTCCTCCGAGCTGATATTGCCTCACGACCTGTTTTGATTCCGGGTAAAAAGCCTGGTTTATCAAAAGTAGCGAAAGAAAACACCTCGTCTGAGTTCAAAGATTGCTCTCCCCCGTCTTTTTCTGATAAGCAGGAGGAACAGCGCCAGGAAGCGGTTCGTTTTGATTTTTTTGAAAAATCGCCGGGAACAATCGGCTGTAATTTGGATCGGAAAAACCTTCTGTACTGGGGAATCTCTCCAGGCCATAGGAATTCCCCAGCTGAAGACACCAAGCCGAACAGTAGAATGGTGGACGTCTTGGCCTCTGACCAGAGCTCCGCAAGTTTAGTTACGTTTTTCTCCAGCGCCTCAAGAACAAGCGTGCAGGCGTCGGGACTCCACACCCCTCCTGTGGAATAGGCCTGAAGTACTCTGTTTCTCAGCTTATAAAATCTTGTATTTGAGTCAGAACTCCAGTCGCCGCTAGTACCGATCAGATCTGCAACCGCTCCATCAGCTGAGGTTTTCCCTCTTCCCAGCTTGTAGATAGGAGAGAAGCTCCATGTGACATTTGAGCCGGGAGGAGCTCTGTAAAGCAGCTTGCGTTTAATAATCTCAGGGTCAAAGGAGTCCCCTCCGGCTCCGTACTCGATGCAGTCGATTTTGTCCACGTCCCTTATTCGAAGGGGGATAGATTCGTCTGCCAGGCACGTTTCCAAGTTCTCTGCCCTGCACCAAACTCTTATTATTTGTTCCGGAGGTTTTCCGCCCTGGCCTGTGGGCTGTTCGAGATAATTGGAGATATCAGAAAGAAAATCCCCATCTTTGCCAAAATTCCTTTCGGCCATAGCCTCCGCTTGCATTTTCCCTAGGGCCTTTACTGCTTCAAGAAAACCCATATTCCTCAACCGCCTTCCTAAAGCTGTTTTTCAAATTATTCTCTTGCCGGCTCTACGCAGCCAAATCCGGCGGAATTCTTCGCCCCCAGACCGCAGTCAAGGGCCGTCTGCAAAAGTTCGGTGGGCCCTCTGAGGGTAAACTTCCCCCACCACCCCTTGATTGGTCGGGGGTCATCCGGGCGAAATCTGGCAATCTGCTCGCGAACCGTCCCCGAAGGAGTAAACGTCAATGCCTTTTCAGGAAGCTCATAGTCTGGGTACAAAGCCTTAAATTTTCTTGCCAGATTTGCATGGATTTGTTTCCCAAAATCAGGGTCGGAGGGGCTATGGTATAGCGTGTAAGGTTCTCCAGTTTTTTTGTAGAGGGTGGAGTAGCATGTTATTGGCGAGAGCGTATAGATGTTCAGAGAATCTTCTTTTACCTCAAGGTCCCGTAACGTAATTTCTGAGCAATATACAATGTTGTTTCCGATTCTGATGTGTGTTTTTTGGAGAGCCCCGTCGGTTATCCCGGCCATAGTGAGACGCACCGGCGTAGCCACGGTCAGGCGAATCGGGTATTTCATTATGATTGCGTTATCGGAAAAAAACGGCCTCCCCGAACCTTTAGGCCACGAGAAGGCGAACAGTTTGAATCGTCGATTGTCGGATTGGAAGCCTTCATTATGAAGAAAGCTGGCAAAAGTGCGGGGCAGCAGGTTATAAAACATGGCCTGGAAGAGATGGAGATTTACTTTTGGGATTACGAATTCTTTTGCGTCTGAGTCAAAAGCAAGGTCAATAAGCATTTTGGTTTGCCCCCTGATTATCATACTGGAATCAAATTCGCGACTTTTGATCGCTAGCAGATAAGTAAGGTAGCTGATTACAACTTATAAAGTCATAATAATATAGGGAGTGAAAATTGACAAGGAGCAATCAATTTGTCGATAAACGTTTTCCACACTGTCACCATTGATCTTATTTTTGTGACTTGCAGAAATGTTGCTGCAATAAGCCATGGTAAATGTGAACGGGCTCTTTTGATGTATTTCAAAGTGCTATTTATTTCCCATTTCGTGTTGCCATATTGCCCATGAAAAAACACCTTTTCTGCCGTTTTTCTGCTTGGGGTCAAAAAATTCGGGAAGGTTTCTTTTTTATGGTTCGCATGAAGTCTGTTTTGTCGGCCGCGCTGCTGCTTTTTGCTCTGTCGTTCGCCGTCATGGCGGGGGAGGGGGTACGCTTGCCTACTCCTGGTCTTCCAACGCCGGGGGCGCCGTGCTGAGGGAGATGCTGCACTCCCTGCCGGCCTCCGTGCCGAAGGGAGCGGAGCAGCGGATCTAGGAGGCGAAAATCAAAAAAGCCGCAGGAGAATATCCTGCGGCTTTTCTTATGGGCTGATTTTACAGCGAATGTTTGCTGAACTGTTCCCGGATGCCCTTGACAGCCTCTGCGAGGGTGTCAGGCTCGAGCACCATTTCCATCATGCTTACCTGCTCTTCCCACTGAGCGGGGTCGCACGCATCCCGTATTTCCTTCTCGAAGATGTGATACACCGGGAGTCCCAACGGAACTCCAGCGAGGGGGCCTGCAAAAGTCGGATCGCCGTTGCTTACCGTCTCGGCGTAGATCTCCGCGCCTTCGGCGTCGGAGGAACCGAGGACTACTATGGTATTTTCGGCTCCGAACTTTTCAGCGACGTCCTTGACGCGCTGCTGGTTCTGCAGGTCCATCGCTCCTGCGGCGGTTCAGACGAAGCACTCTGTTGCTGAGAATTCGATATCTGCTCCGCTGTCTTTGAGACACGCCTCCATGGCGGGGCCGGGCACGCCGTCCCTTTCACCAAGGAGCAGAAGTTTCTTGCCTTCCAGTTTGCTCATTTTTTCACCTCCTCCCATTGATACAGTCGTTTAAACGCCCTTTAAGCGCTGCAGATTCCCGCCCACAGGATCCCTTCGGGAAGGAGGAGGGGCAGCAGCGCATCGGGTTTTCTGCAGACCCGGGGATCGTCCTCCGGCGCCTGTTCCTGAGGAAGCAGATCGAGCTCCACGCCTCTGTCGGAACAGTTAACGGTAAAGAGCCCGTTGCTGACGTTAAGGAATTCGCCGATGGCCTCCAGGGCAATCTCATCCAGGGCCCCGGCGGCCAGGTCTGTGTATCGCTGAGCCAGATCGGCCATTACCGGTTCTTTTGCTGATATATAGGTGTTGAATTCTCTGTCCCCCCTCATGGACTGAGTGAAGACGATGCAGTCCTTCATGTCCCTTTCAGCCAGGGGATCAAGGGCTGCCGCAGGGTCGACGAAGCGGATGATGTTGCGGACAAAGATCTCCGACCATACTTTTATCAAGGGGTTCTGGTCTCCCGGCTGTCCCGTGAGGATGGAGGCTACAGCTCTGTCTGTATCTCCATCCCTGATGGCTTCGTAGCCTTCGCTGCTGAAGCCCGATTTCTCCCTGTAAAGCTCCAGGGACCGCAAGAAGCCGTCATGGGAGAGGATGTTGTCCTCAACCAGTATCTGGCCTAAAAGGACATGCTCATTTTTCTGGGCGGACAGCAGTTCTTCAAGTTTTTCTGCAGTAAGGTATCCCTTGTCGATGGCTATTTTCCCGAACCGCTTGTCCTCTTTTCTCTGGGCTGCGCCTACCTCCCTTACCTGGGCAGGGGTCATGTATCCCTTGGCTATGGCCAGAATTCCCACCCGGGGGCGGGCGTCGCCAAGTCTGCCCATCGCCCTTGAGAGGTCGCCCGGGGTTACTATTCTCTCGTTGAGGAGAAATTGACCAAAGTGTCTTGAAAACATTAGTCAAGCTCCCCCTTAAGTATTCTTCTGAGTACTGTATGGACGGTCTGCTTGTCAAAGGGCTTCTGTATGAAATCCAGGGAGCCTTCGTCAATGGCGGTCATAAGATTTTTCTTGGTTCCTGTGGATGACGCCATCACAACCCTGGCAGAGGGGTCTTTTGCGCGGATCTCCGTCAGGGCTTCAAGGCCCGACTTCTTTGGCATTACTATATCCATGAATACGAGGTCCGGCCTGTGCTCCAGGTACTGAGCCACGGCCTCTTCGCCGTTAGTCGCCTCCCAGATCGTCTCTATGCCCCATTCCTTTGCCATATAAGCCAGAGACTTGCGAAGTACCGTCGAGTCATCGCAGATCAGGATCGAGTAATTTTTTTTATTCAACGGAAAACCCTCCACTTATGGAATTCTCCCCGTGGGGATTTTTTCAAATTATACCATGATCCTATTTTCTAAATTGCTCTGGCCGGGGCTATATTTTTTTATGACCGGTGGTGTAAAATCTAAACGGAACAGGGGGCTAAAAATGAGGTTTCTGCAGGCAAAATTCCGGGAGAAAGTTTCGGTGGACGAAGGCAGGTGCAGAGGGTGCGGCAGCTGCATAGAGGTCTGCGCCAGGGGCGTATTTGAGTACGGAGAGGGAAGCTCAGCCGGGTTCCCCACCGTAAGGGCGGCCCACGAAGACAGGTGTGTGCTGTGCGCCCTGTGCGCTGCCCTGTGTCCGGTGAAAGCCATCACCCTGAGGAAGTGATTGGGTTTCATGTTATTATTGTACATGGTACTCTATGATGGATTATCTCTCGTGAATTGACGGGATTGTGAGTCCAAATTATTATTTTCAGGAGGTTAAGTTATGAAGTCACTCAAGGGAACCAGGACGGAAGAAAATCTTATGAAGGCATTTGCGGGAGAATCTCAGGCCCGCACCAGATACACATACTATTCTTCTGCTGCAAGAAAAGAAGGGTATGTACAGATTTCGAATATTTTTATGGAGACCGCTGAAAACGAAAAAGAGCACGCAAAGCGCTTCTTTAAGTTCCTTGCCGCAGATGTCAACGGTGAGATGGTCACCATAAATGCCGATTATCCTGTGGCCCTGAACGATACGGCGTTCAACCTTCTTGCCGCGGCAGAGGGGGAAAATGAGGAGTGGGACAAGCTCTATCCGGAGTTTGCCGATGTAGCTGATGAGGAAGGGTTTCCGGAAGTGGCCGTGGTATTCCGGGAAATAGCCGAAGTTGAAGAGAGACACGAGATCCGCTTCCGCAAGCTTCATGCCAATCTGGTAAACGGCACGGTGTTCAAGAAGAGCGAAGAAGTGGAGTGGAAGTGCAACAACTGCGGCTACATCCACAAGGGCAACGAGGCTCCTGACCCCTGCCCCGCCTGCGACCACCCCCAGGCTCACTTCGAGGTTTTCAAGGAGACCTACTAAAAGCAGCCTGCTCCGCAGGATCGGCGTCAGACCAGGTGATTGAATGCTGACCGCGGGGACTTTTAATATTTTATGAGCCGAGCGCCGGGGGCACTTCCCTGGCGCTTTTTCTTTTGGCAGGTGATGGATTGTGGAGGCATTTTACGACCTTTTAACTTTCAGATATTTTATAAGCCATAACATCCTTCCCATCTTTTATTTTCTCGGCGCCGCCGGCATTCCCTTTCTGGCATGGCGCATTGCGCGGCGGCTTCAGTCGTTGCCTGGGGAAAATCTTTCCGGAGCCGTCCGCCAGATCGAGGAGGCCTTTGCCGAAAACATGAGCCGCAGCCGTGTTTACGGGCTCTTTTTCCTCATGTTTATACTGATGGAGATAGGGTGGAGGGTTATGTTTGAGTTTTTGATGGCTTTTCTTCAGATGCGGGAAGCCCTGGTGGTCCTCTCAGGAATTTAGGGGCTGACTTGCGACACTCTGTGTGCCATACTGGCTTTTAAATAAGGGAGGAGGCTGACTGCCATGAAGTTTCTCTGGACTACGATTCACGTAAAGGATCTTGACGAGTCGGCGGCGTTTTATACGGATGTTGTGGGGCTGAAGGTCCTTCGTCGGGTGACGGCCAGGCCCGGGGTGGAGATTATCTTTCTTGGAAACGGCGTGGAGGGGGAGACCCTAGTGGAGCTTATTTCGGGCGAAAGCGGGCAGGACATTTCCTTCAACGAGTTCATAGCCATAGGCTTTGAAGTGGAGTCGGCGGATGCTATGATGGAGATAATAAAGGGCAAAAATTTATCGGTGCACAGCGGCCCCTTTGACTCGCCCCGCCACAAGTTTTTCTTCGTAAAGGACCCCAACGGGCTGAACGTGCAGTTTTTCGAGAATAAGAAGGTGTAGTTCCAGGGGGAGGGATTCCTCCCCCCGTTTTTTTAATTTAGCCTATTCTTCTACGCAGCGGGTCTCCTCGCACTCCTCCTGCTCGGCACATTCGGCGCAGGACAGCAGATCCATCTCGACTATCAGCATTTCGTCCAGGCTTTCCAGGCCGGTGCTGAAGACGCCGTAGACTATCTCCTCCGTCTCCTCCTCCGCCTCCAGATCGGTGGAGTCAAAGACGGCCTCCCACTCGGCGAAGGTCTCGTCCGTGGCCACAACAGGCGCCAGGCTCAGTGCGGCCACGTAGTTTTTCAGCTTCATGCCGGTCTCCAGGATAGAGTAAGTCAACGAGAAGTCGGCGTCGGAGAGGGATATTAGCTGCTCCCTCATCCAGGAGCCGTCGGCAAGCTGAAAGCGGCGGACTATCCCCGGAGAAAATTTGTCGTCAGGGCCGCATCCCCCCTCTATTTCGCTTGTCTTGATCCCCGGGTGCCATAGGGGCAGGCTGTTGAAGTCCCTTACGTACTTCCAGACTTCCTCTATGGGCGCTGAAATGATGGTGCTGTAGTACACTCTGGGCATTACGACCCCTCCTTTTTTATAAGTGCTGCCTTTTGCTAAAAAGTGATCTTCTTGAAGGCCTCCGTCTGCGCCTTTATGGCCGTCTCTGCAGGCAGGCGCTCCATGGAGCTGGCGCCGTAGAAGCCATGAACATGTTTGCATTTCTTCAGAATGAAGGACGCGTCCTCGGGCATGGCGATGGGCCCTCCGTGGCACAGGACTATCACGTCGTCCCTCACCTGCTTCGCCGCCTCCGCCCACCGGTCGATGAGGACGGCGCACTCCTCAAGCGTCTTTGCGGTCTTCGCCCCGATGGACCCCTTGGTGGTAAGCCCCATGTGGCACACCAGAATGTCCGCCCCGGCCTTAGTCATGGCCACGGCGTCCTCCTCGCTGAAGACGTAGGGGGTGGTGAGGAGGTCCCTCTCATGGGCCGCCCTGATGGCCTCCACTTCGAGGCCGTAGCCCATGCCCGTCTCCTCCAGATTCGCCCGGAAAACTCCGTCGATCAGGCCCACGGTGGGAAAGTTCTGCACCCCGGCGAAGCCCAGGGAGATCAGCTCGTCGAAGTATCTGTCCCATATTACGAAGGGGTCGGTGCCGTTGATGCCCGCCAGGACGGGGGTATGCTTCACCACCGGGAGGACTTCGAAGGCCATCTCCTTGACAATGTCGTTGGCGTTGCCGTAGGCTAGCAGCCCCGCCAGGGAGCCCCTGCCCGCCATGCGGTACCGGCCCGAGTTGTAGATGACGATGAGGTCGATGCCCCCCGCCTCCTCCCATTTCGCGGAGATGCCTGTCCCCGCGCCGCCGCCGATTATGGGTTCCCTGCGCTTAGCCATGTCCTGGAAGCGGGCCATGAGCTCCTTGCGATTATGTTTTTTCATTTTCAGTCTACCTTCCTTTCGGCGCTATGGGTGAAGTTCCCTGAAGTTCTCCGCCAAAGCCCTGGCGAACTCCGGGTCGTTCACGTTAAGAGGCAGCTTCACCAGCCTGTGGTCTGCGTCCTGCCTTAACGTCTTCTCAATCGCCGCGAAGAGGGCCTCGTCAGCCTCCGGCCAGTAAAAGGCCTGCCCTGGGGCGTCTATCATGGAAACACCCCCCAGAGGAAGGAGAAAGCGCACCGGCCCCGGCATTCTGTTGAGTTTTTCGGCGATCCATTCTCCCATCCGGGCGTTCTCCTCCGGGGTGGTGCGCATGAGGGTCACCTGGGGATTGTGGACGTAAAGGTTTCTGCCCCTGTACTTTTCAGGAACCGTGTCCATGGCGCCGAAGTTCACCATATCCAGCGCTCCCACTGAGCCCACGTAGGGAATGGCCGTCCGGATGAAGGCGTCGAGCCGGCCATCTCCGGAGGAGAGCACGCCACCCATGAAGTGGTCGCATATCTCCGTGGTGGTGATATCCATGACGGCCTTCATCATCCCCGAATCCACGAGCTTTTCGAAGGACTGTCCCCCCGTACCCGTGGCGTGGAATACGAGACAGTCGTACTCCTTTTCGAACATATGGCGCACCATGTCCACGCACTGCGTGGTGACGCCGAACATGGTCATCCCGAGAAGAGGCATGTCGTCCCCTTTGGGAACAGGGCCGCTAATCATTCCCGCCAGGGCGTTGGCGGCGTTGGCGAACACCACCCGGGACACCCTGTTGATCCCCGAGACGTCTGTGACGGAGTACATCATGGCGATGTCGTTGGGGCCCACGTAGGGCGCTACGTTCCCCGAGGCCATGGTGGATACCATGATCTTTGGCGTTCCCAGAGGCAGCTCCCTCATGCCCGAGGCAACGACGGAAGTCCCTCCTGAACCGCCCAGGCCGATTACGCCGCCCAGGTCGTCCCGCCCGGGCAGGAATGCGGCCAGAGCCTCACCCATGGCCCCCACCGCCGGTCCCCGCTCCTTTGCGGAGGCCAGAAAGTCCGGGTTGGTTGGGTGACAGGCCGCCACTTCCGCCGCCGTCACGTCCACGGGGTGGCTGTGGGGAGTGGTTCCCACATCCACCAGGACAGTCTGCACGCCTCTTCCGGCGATGATGTCCCGGACGAAGGCAAGCTCCTCGTATTTTGTGTCGCAGGTTCCTACGACATAGGCTTTTTTCATGTCATCCTCCTCCTCGTGCTTTTATTGAAGGCCGGGGTTCGTGAAAAATCCTCCGCTTTTACAAATTATAGACCCTTACATAAGAATTTGCTAAATATTCATGGGATTATTCGTAAAAACAGCTCCCGGCCGTTGACTGCCGTCCCTTCTTCTTCTACCATGAATCTGAAAGACTATAAATTTTCACGGGGGATGATGGACATGACAAATAAACTCAGAAGCTCTGAAGTTTTCGAGGGGCCGCAGAACGCCGGGGCCCGGGCACTTTGGAAGTCCATGGGGTACTGCGAGGGCGATTTCAAAGACAGGCCCGTGATCGGCATAGCCAACTCCTGGAACACCCTTGTGCCGGGCCATTTCAACCTTAACATGGTCAGCGAGCACGTCAAAAAGGGCATCCACCGAGCCGGGGGAGTGGCAGCGGAGTTCGGCGTCATAGCCTCCTGCGACGGGGTCTGCGAGGGCTACCGGGGCATGCACTTCATCCTTCCCCAGCGGGAGGTAATTGCCGACTCCATCGAGCTGGTGGCAGAGGCCCATCACCTGGACGCCCTGGTACTCATCGCCTCCTGCGACAAGATAGTGCCCGGAATGCTTATGGCCGCCGCCAGGCTAGACATCCCGGCGATCATGATCACCGGAGGGCCCATGCTGGGCGGAGTTGAGTTCGACGGCCGCAAGAGCGACGAAACCTCCCTGCACGAGGCCCTGGGGATGGTGGCCTCGGGACGGATTACAGAGGAAGAGTTCAACGCCCTTGAAAACCTCTGCGCCCCCACCTGCGGATCCTGCTCCTTCTTCGGTACGGCAAACACCATGTGCTGCCTCGCCGAAGCGCTGGGGATGACCCTGCCCGGCTCGGCCCTCGTTCCGGCAGTCCACTCAGAACGGCTGCGCCTTGCCACCGCCACAGGCGAAAGGATCTGCCGTATGGTTGAGGAAGGGCTGACGGCCCGTAAAATAATAAATGCCGACTCTATAGTGAATGCTATTCTGGCCACCCTTGCCATGAGCGGCTCCACCAACGCCGTAATGCACCTCGCTGCCTTAGCTGCAGAGGCTGAGGCAGAGATAGATGTTATGGAATTGTTCTCCTATCTCGGCCCAATAACGCCTCAGATAGTCCGGATCAACCCGGCTTCAAAGTGGAACACGGAGGACTTCTGGATGGCCGGAGGCATACCCAAAATGATGGGGCGGATGCTGCCCCTGCTCAAAAAAGACGCCCTCACCTGCACCGGCCGCACCGTGGAGGAGAACGCAGTTAATCATCCCTTCCCCTTCCCCGACAACGACGAGGTGATGAAGACTCTGGACGCACCCTTCTCGCCCATGGGCGGCATCGCAGTTCTCAAGGGCAACCTGGCCCCCGACACGGGAGTGACAAAGCCCGGCGCCATCGACCCCTCCCTGCACGTGTTTACCGGCTCGGCCAAAGTCTTTGACAGCGAGGACGATGCCAACGAGGCCATCCTGGCAAGGGGGATAAAGGCCGGGGACGTGGTGGTAATCCGCTACGAAGGCCCCAAGGGAGGCCCCGGCATGAGGGAGATGTACAGGGCGATGAAGTACCTGTACGGAATGGGACTGAACAAGAGCACCGCCCTGGTAACCGACGGAAGATTCTCCGGCACCAACAACGGCTGCTTCGTGGGCCACATCTCCCCCGAGGCCGCAGAGGGAGGCCCTCTGGCCATAGTGGAGGACGGCGACAAAATAACCATCGACGTCATAAAGGGCAATCTTCATCTGCACCTGTCGGAGGAAGAGATTGCGGAGCGGTTCAAAACCTGGGAGAAACCCGCCCCCAAGATAACAAAGGGACACCTGGCCCTGTACTCAAAGCTGGCCTCCTCGGCGGCAAAGGGAGCGATAGTAAGGGCGTAAAACAACATCGGAGCGGTTAACCGCTCCGATGTTTCTTTTTTGTGTTTTAGGGTTATTGTCGGTGTTGTGAGAAGGCCTGTCTTCTTGCTAAATTTCAGATCCCATCTTAAAGGCCCGCTCCAGGGCCTCTTTATTTTCCTGCACCGGAGTTGTCCGGGCGCTTACGGCTACGGTGCCCCGGAAGTCGATTTTCAGATAGCCGCAGATGTCCTTAAGGGTGTTTTCACTCAAAACGGCGCCAGAGTTGGGGTCCGTTCCGTTATAGGTAGTAAGGAAGTACATCTGTTTGCCGTTGAACAGGCTGTAGTCCATGGCGTAGATTCTGTCCATCATCACCTTGGTCTGGGCGGGCATGGACCACCAGTATATGGGAAAGGCGTGGACAATTACATCCGCCTCCGTCAGCGCCTCATATAGCTCCGTCATATCGTCGTCGTGGACGCACTTGCTTGTGCCCACTCCGTCTTTTTTGCAAAGGCGGCAGGCGTTGCAGGGTTCGATGTTTTTTTCATGAAGCCAGACGGTGTTTACTTCGTGCCCTTTCGATGCGGCTCCTTCCGCAAAGGAATCCAACAGGGCTGCAGTGTTTCCGCCTCTCCTGGGGCTGCCCAGCAGAGCAAGAATTTTCACTTACGATCACTCCTCACTTCTTTTTATTCAAGTCTACCTAAAAGATTAAGAATTTGCCACTTGCATATTTGGAAAATAGGTTTATAATGCACCAATAAATAAACTTAACTTCAATAGAGAGGTTGGATAGAAACATGAAGAACATGCTTAAAACCCTTTGCGCCCTATTGGTTGTCCTTTCCCTGGCGGGAAGCGCCCCGGCGGCGGTAACCCTGAAGTTGGCTAATGCCGGCCCGGCGGACCCGGAGGACCGCACTGTAATAGCGGTGGAGCTGCTCAAGAATCACGTGGAGAATAAGACGGGCGGGTCGGTGAAGATCGAGGTCTTCCACGCCTCCCAGCTTGGCAACGAGAAAGAGATCATGGAGGGGCTGAAGATGGGCACCATCGAGCTGGGCACTATCACCACGGGCCCTATCCCCACCATCTTCAAACCCATAATGGTGTTCGACATTCCCTATCTTTTCCCCAGCCAGGTGGTGGCGTGGGACGTGCTTGACGGCCCCTTCGGCCATAAGCTTATGGAGGAGATGAGGAAGGCCACGGGAATCCGCACGCTGGCCATCAGCGAGAACGGCTACCGCCACTTTGTCACCAGCGACAGGCAGGTTAAGTCCGTGGCGGATATGAAGGGCCTGAAGATCAGGACCATGGAGAACCCCGCCCACATGAAGATGGTGGAGGCCCTGAGAGCGGCGCCCACTCCTGTGGCCTTCGGCGAGCTGTACATGGCGCTGCAGCAGGGAGTGGTGGATGGTTGCGAGCTTCCCGTCACCCTAACCAACAACGGCAAGTACTACGAGGTGCAGAAGCATACCATCATGGACGGGCACCTCTACAACCCCATGATTCTCTTCGTCAACGACAAGGTGTGGGGAAAGCTGAGCCAGGACGAAAAGGCGGCCCTGTACGAGGGAGCACAGCTGTTCAATATCGCCCAGAGGTCCATCTCGGAGATTCAGGTCCAGTCGGGCATTTTGAACGTTACGGAGCACGGCATGACGGTCTACGTCCCCACTGTGGAGCAGATGAATGAGTTCCGCTCCGTATCCCAGCCTCCGGTGCTTGAATATGTAAAAACTCAGGCGGGGGAGCAGTGGGTAAACGAAGTCCTGGAGGCGGTAGCGGCGTCGGAGGCCAAGATCGCAGAGGCGATGAAGTAGATTAATCGGCCTGCGGGTTGGTTTTTCTTCCGGGGAAGGGGCGTGTTCCGCCCTCTCCCCGGGTGCAGTTTTGAAGGAGTGGTAGGAATATGAAGGTTTTAAAGGCGATTCTTAGGGGTTTTGACGAGTTTGCCTTCTGGACGGTAGCCCTGCTTATGGGAGCCATGGGCGTTATC
>JBMNVK010000059.1:0-14988 GCA_050946755.1 Aminivibrio sp.
CCGCCCTGGCTTCATGGATTGAGACTCTGGACAGAAAGCCCTCCCTGGTGGTTGCCGCAGGGGACCATCACAATGACCTTGAGCTTCTGGCCTCCGCCCATATTGCGGCAGCCCCTGAGGATGCCGCTGAGGAAGTGCTGAAAACCGCCCGGGTTATCATGCCCCCGGCGGACCGGCACGGCTTCTCCGCCTTTGCCGATTGGCTGCTGGAGTGGGAGAAGGCGCCCTGCGAAATTGACTCTCCCGTTGTGCTATCATAACTAATGATCAGCTGTTTACTGACAATAAGGAGGAGGTAATTCAAAGTGCCTGAGATCAACGGATGGTCCCTTGTTCAGATTGAGTTCCCTGAAGACTGCAACATAATCTTTGGCCAGAGCCACTTTATCAAAACAGTGGAGGACCTGTACGAAGCTCTTGTGACCTCCTCTCCGACCCTGCGGTTCGGCATCGCCTTCTGTGAGGCGTCCGGAGACTGTCTGATCAGGTGTGACGGCAATGACGGCGAACTGACGGACATAGCCGTGGCAAATGCTGAAAAAATAGCAGCGGGGCACACTTTCATAGTAGTGCTTAGAGACGGATATCCTATCAACGTGCTGAACAGAATAAAGCAGTGCCAGGAGGTCTGCCGCATCTTCGCTGCCACCGCCAACCCCCTGCAGGCCATCCTATGTGAAAGCTCTCAGGGAAGAGGCGTAGCCGGCGTAATAGACGGTTTCCCGCCCCGGGGCGTCGAAACTCCTGAGGACGCAGAAAAGAGAAAGACGCTGCTGCGGTCCGTAATCGGCTATAAAAGGTGACAGGCCGTCTTCCGGCTATTGATCCATGACCATTTTTAAAAAGTTTTTCCTGCTTCTGCCGCTCCTTATGCTGCTCTTTTCTCCCCATGCCACATGGGGAGCCGGCATATCTGTCGGCATTGACGACGGATGGATCTGGCAGATAGCAGTACTGCCTCCGGAAAAGGGCTGGGAGAGCGATTCCGGCCGGTCTGCCCTTGGAGCTCTCCGGTATGCGGAACTTCAGGTCAGGGACAGCCATGAAGGAGTGGCGGGAAGGGATATTCATTTTCTGAAGGAGCCTCCCCTGACGGAGGAGAATGTTGGCAGCCGCCTCGAGGATTGGCGCCGGAGAGGACTCTGCGCCGTAATCTCCCTGGGCGGGGAGGAGGATGTCAGGCTGCTCCGCCCGCTGCTGAAGGAGGAGGGGCCGGTCCTTGTAACGGCATTCGGCGAAGAGGAGGATATTGCCCCGGAGGGGGCTCCCTATCCAATGATCTTTGCCCTGGACCTTTACAAGGACTTTCGGATGGCGGCCTTTACCGAGTTTGCAAAAATCAGCCTGGACCAGGGCGCGACTCTCGCAATTTTAGGAGACAGGTACGATCCCTTCCTTGACCGTTTTGCGCGAAACCTGGGAGACATGCTGTCCGCTGCCGGCTTTAATGCGGATCACTTCTGGATCCCCGGAGCGGGTCCCGACTCCTTCAGAATGATAGAGGATGAGGCTATCTCCGGCGGCTCCTCCGTCCTGGTATCCTGTGCAGGATCCATGGTGGTGCGGGAGATATGGAGGGCAGTAAGACAGAAGTCCAGCGCCTTTGAAATCTGGTACGGAGGGGGACTTAACCGGGCCCTCCTCTCCTTTGACGGGGTCTGCGTGGCGGATCAGAATGCCCCTCTTGAAGAGGACGGAGCTCTGGTTCACCTGGGAAGGGAGATCTGGAAGCACACCAGGATACCGGCCAGGGACAGAGGCATGGCCGGAAGGACTTACGGGGTTTGCCGATGGCTTTTTGAGGGTCTTAAAAAGGCAGGATCGAACGCTCCTGAAAAGCTTGCAGAGACTATGAAGGAGATCGCGGGAATTCCCCTGGGGTCTCTTGAACTATCAATAAATGCTGCCACTCACAGGCCCGGGGCAAGAGAGGTAGCCATCCTTAAGATTCAGGGACGGAAACTTAAAGGGGCAGCTTTTTTCCATGTTGCGGGTCCGGAGTTTATGCCCTAGGCGGCCCGGGTCTTTTCCAAATTTTGAGGGGGTTGAAGATATGAAATTACGGGAAGTAGCACAGATTTTGCGGGCGGAAGTACTGTGCGGAGAAGATCTCCTGGACGAACTGGATCTTGAGTGCGCCTATGGCGCCGACCTTATGAGCGATGTTTTGGCATTTGCCCGTCCCGGCTCTCTTCTCCTAACAGGTCTGACCAATATACAGATCGTCAGAACTGCCCAGATGCTCGATCTCCCGGCGGTTATCTTCGTAAGGGGAAAAAATCCCCAGGAAGCCGCAATTAAGCTGGCCTCCCAGATCAATATGCCCGTACTTGTATGTCAGATGAGCATGTTTGAAGCGTGCGGAATTCTTTTCGCCAAGGGAATTCTGCCCTGTCACATTCCGGAAAGAGGAGTGTAGAGCGTGACGCAGGAACATTACGTTGAAGAATATGTCATACAGGAAGGGGATTTCACCGCTATAGGAGAGGCGTCTACAAAGTTCAGGGCAACCCTTAAAATGCTTGGAATTCAGTCGGAGCTGGTGAGGAGAGCGGCGGTGGTGGCCTACGAGGCGGAGATGAACGCCCTCATCCACGCCGGAGGCGGAACAATCCGCATGACGGTGGCCTCCGATCATCTTGAAATAAGATCCTGCGACCGGGGGCCGGGAATACCTGATGTGGATCTTGCCATGCAGGAGGGATATTCCACTGCCTCCGATGAAATCAGGGAGCTGGGGTTTGGAGCTGGCATGGGGCTCCCAAACATAAAGCGCAATTCTGATAAAATGGACATCGAGACCGAAGTAGGGGTCGGAACCGTTCTGACGGCAACCATAAAGTTTCAGATGCAGTAAAAGGCCTTCCGCCTTTCTGCGGCGACGGTTCGACATTAAGGAGTGGTAATGATGTCAGGAGGAATAAGAATTCAGGAAGACCGGTGCCGCGGGTGCGCCAACTGCATAAAATCGTGCCCCACGGAGGCCATACGGGTTATTGACGGACTTATGCACGTCATCCCCGAGCTTTGCATCGACTGCGGCGAGTGTATACGGAGCTGCAGGGACAAGGCCATAACCATAAATGAGGACGAATGGGAGCTTCTGCGCTCAAGAGAAGGGCTTGTCCTTATGGCTGATCCCACCCTGTATGTGCAGGTGGGCGCCTACTCCCGTCCCCGTCTTATGCAGGAGGCCCTTGAGCTTCAGGGCCTCAGGGATATTGCTGAATATGCTGCCGTTGCCTTTGACCTGGCCGCCTACGCCTCGGCGAAGATAATAAGGGAGGGGGGAGAAAACCGCCCCTTCATATCCACCTACTGCCCGGCGGTCATCAGGCTTATCCAGATAAACTTTCCGGAGCTTGTAGGCAGAATCCTGCCAGTGGAGTCACCTCTTGAGACGGCGGTCACCATCTGGAGAAGCGTCACAGGCGGCAAAGAGAAGGTAACTCTCGTATCCCCCTGTCCGGCCAAGGCCACCCTGGTGAGAAATCCCGTAGGGCGGTCTAAAAGCTCTCTTAAATACGTGGTCAGCGTCAAGCGGGTAATCCGGGATCTTCTTGTTTATAACGTGAAGGCCTCCGGGACAAAGGCCAGCCCCATCAGCAGCAGATGGCTGCTGTGGTCCATCTCCGGCGGTGAGTCAAGGCATATTGCCTCCTTCTCTGACAAGGAGCTCACCTCCGTTTCCGTATCGGGACTCAGAAACACCATGGACCTGCTGAACGAGCTGGAGCTCGGCAGGCTCTCCGGGGTGGACTTTATCGAATGCAGAGCCTGTGACCTGGGGTGCATTGGAGGCTCAGGCACTTACGAATCCCGTTTTCTCTCCCAGCTCCGTCTGGAAAATATGGAGACGGAGTGGCTTCCCACTCAGGAGGAGATGGAGGAGATACGGGAGTGGCATGACAAAGAGATCTGGCGTCTTGACAACCCCCTCCAGGTGAAGGAGAGGCTGCCTCTGTCCCAGGATCTTGGAGAGGCCATGACAAAGCTCAGGGAGATGGATGCCATTTACGCCGGCCTTCCCCATATTGACTGCGGTTCCTGCGGGAGGCCGTCATGCAGGGCCCTGGCGGAGGATATCGTTCGGGGCCAGGGGGACGAGACCGACTGCATCTTCAAACTGAGGGAGCACATAACCGCCCTCAGCAGCGAGATCTGGTCCCTTTCGTCCAAACTTCCCCACACCCTTCATCCTTCAGGAAAGAGGAGGAGAAGGTAGTGAAAATATCGGATATAATCTCTCTTGCAAGCCTGCAGATTTACGCCGGAGGGGATCTGGAAAGGGAGATAAAGGGCGCAATCACGGGAGACCTCCTCAGCTTTATCATGGCGGAGGCTATGGAGGACTGGCTGTGGATTACCATCCAGGTTCACCTTAACGTGGCGGCAGTGGCAGTGCTGCGGGATGTTCCCTTTATCGTAGCTGCCTCAGGAAGAAAACCCGGAAAGGACCTCATCGACCGGTGTATGATAGAGGGAATTGTTCTGGCTGGTTATCCCGGGTCGGCCTTCGAGCTTGCAGGCAAACTGTGGGAGGCCGGCCTCGGAAAACCAAAATGACCCTGACCCCCTTTTGGGTTGATCTGCACATCCATACCGTTCTGTCTCCCTGCGGTGAGCTTGAAATGGGAGCTCCCGATATTGTTGATGCATGTCGGAGGGCCGGTATTGCCCTATGCGCCATAACTGACCACAATGCTGCCGAGAATGCGCCTGCTGTGGCCGGCGCCGCTGACGGAGATCCGGTGGTGCTTCCCGGAATTGAGATTCAGACCTCAGAGGACATACACATAGTCGCAATCTTCCCCACCTTTATCGATGCAGCGGATTTTCAGAAGTGGCTCTGGAGGAAAATGCCTCCTGTAAAAAACCGGCCCGAAATTTTCGGCGATCAGCTTATAATCGATAAAGACAATCAGATCCTGGGGGAGCAGGAAATACTTCTTGTTCAGGGCGCGGGATACGGCGCTGACGAGGCGGCCGGAGAGGCCATGAACAGGGGAGCCCTGGTCATTCTGGCCCACGTGGACAGACCATCCTTTTCCTACGAGGCCGTCCTTGGGCCTGTCCCTGACGACTTTCCCTGTCATGCCCTTGAACTGACCTCCTCCGTATCTCACAGGGACTTCTCCCAGTGGAGGAGGAGATATCCGGAGCGGATATTTATCCGCAGCTCTGACTCCCACCGTCTCTCGGACATATCCAGGGCCAGAAGCACCGTGATCATGATGAAAACCCCCGGTTTTGCCGAACTGAAAAAGGCATTTCTCAGCCTTGAGGGCCGTTCAGTAATATGTCCCTGGGGCGGCGGTCTTTCAGAGTAGAGAGGAGAGTTTCTGGTGGCGAAGACGGCAAGTGAAAGGTATGAATGCTCCGCCTGCGGCGCCGTCGCTTCCCAGTGGGCAGGAAAGTGCCCCCGATGCGGCGAGTGGGGGACGCTGGACAAGGAGATAGCCGTTCCTATGCCGGGAGCGGCCCTCAGATCATCTCGCGCCGCCAGGGTGGAGGCCGCATCTGTGCCGCCCCCGGAGAGGACAAGGACAGGAATAGAGGAGCTGGACCGGGTCCTTGGAGGAGGCTGGGTGCCGGGGGGAGTTTTTCTGCTTGGAGGAAAGCCCGGCATAGGGAAGTCCACCCTGCTGCTACAGGCCTGTGGAGCCATGGCCTCCTCAGCGGGCAGGGTCCTGTATATCTCAGGAGAGGAGTCTGAATCCCAGATTGCCATGAGGGCCCGTCGCCTGGGAGCTGTGTGTGAAGGGCTTGAGCTCTTCTGCGACAGCGACCTGACCTCCGCCCTTTCCTGTCTGGAGGATCACAGCCTCTTTGTGGTGGACAGCGTCCAGGCCATGAGGACGGACGGTGCAGAGGGTTGGGCCGGGAGCCCGGCGCAGGTGAGGGCATCGGCCCAGATCTGCATTGCGGCGGCAAAGGAGAGGAACATCCCCGCCGTGCTGGTGGGCCATATAACCAAAGAGGGCAGAATTGCCGGCCCCATGCTTCTTGAGCATATGGTGGACGGGGTTCTCACTTTCTCCGGGGATGATTACTCCCCCTACCGGATGCTGAGGGCTGCAAAAAACCGTTTTGGCAGCACCGATGAGCTGGGCGTCTTCGAGATGGGAGAAAAGGGACTCTTTCCCGTGAAGGATGTAAGCGGCCTCTACTGGAACAAGGGAGAGGAGTCCGTTCCCGGCGTGGCCATGACCGTTGTCCTGGAGGGAACTCAGCCCATGGTGGCCGAAATTCAGTCCCTGGCGGCAGCCACTGCGTTCCCCTATCCCAAGAGGACCGGCAGGGGAATTGATCTTAATAAAATACAGCTCTTCACCGCCGTGCTGGAGAGAAGATGCGGAATAAACTGCGCTCTTTTTGACATATACGTAAATGTGGCGGGGGGGCTTGTATTGCGGGAGCCTGGCGCGGACCTTGCCCTTTGCGCCGCCCTGGCCTCGGCGGTAAGGGATGTATCCCTGCCGGAGAAGTGCATATTTCTCGGGGAAGTGGGCCTCGCCGGAGAGGTCAGACCCGTGGTTCGCTCCGCCCGCCGGCTCCAGGAGGCGGCCCGTCTGGGATTTACCAGAGCGCTGGTGAGCTCCAGGGAGGACCTCTCTGTTAAGGGCAGTCCCCTCGAAATAGTGAAGGTATCTACTCTTAAAGATGCCCTGAAGGCGGTGATAAAATGAAGTGCAGCCGGTATATAGGCCTGGTCCTTGCTGCGGCCCTCTTTTTCCTTATTGGCGCCGCAGCAGCAGAGGCTTTTGTTCTTTCCGCTCCTCTGGAGGGAACAGTGGGCATTGCAATGGAAAAATTTGCCTCCGACGTTCTCGCCAGAGCCGCGGACGAGAAGGCCTCCCTGGTGGTCTTCCGGATCGATACTCCCGGCGGCCTTGTGAGCTCCATGAGGGAGATTTCTGCAGCCATTCTTGAGTCTCCCGTGCCGGTAGTGGTATGGGTTTCCCCCAGCGGCGCCAGGGCAGCGTCCGCAGGGGCCTTCATCCTTCAGGCGGCCCACGTGGCGGCCATGGCTCCCGGTACAAATGCCGGGGCTGCTCACCCCGTAATGGCCTCCGGAAAGGATGCCCCTGAAGAAGAGATGAAGAAGAAGATTACCAACGACCTTGCTGCCCAGATGCGCTCCCTGGCTCAGATGAGGGCAAGGAATGCCGATACGGCGGAGAGAATGGTCACCGACAGCCTTTCTTTTACCGCTGAAGAGGCCCTTTCTCTCGGCGTCATAGACCTCATGGCCTCCGATATGGAATCTCTTCTGCTCGGGGTCAGGGGCAGGGAGACAGAGGCGGGGGGCAGGACGATCTTCCTGGATCCTCCCCGGGGGCCGACGGTGGAGGTGCCCATGACCCTGAGGGAGAAAGTTCTGCAGTTCATCTCAAGTCCCGACATCGCCTACCTTCTTCTGACTGCCGGCATCCTGGCCATAGTCTTTGAAGTAATGTCCCCGGGAGGATTTGTCCTTGGAACGGCGGGGGCCGTTATGGCTCTCATGGGAGCCTTCGGCCTGAGGATGCTCCCCTTCAACTGGGCGGGCATCGTCCTGTCCATTGTGGGGATTGCTGTAATAATAACTGATCTTTTAGTTGGCGGAATTGGTGTTCTCTCTATTTTTGGCCTGGCTGCCCTCGCTACCGGAGGGCTTGTACTGTTCCGGGCTCCCGGAGGTGAACTGTTGAACGTATCGGCAAGCTTTGTAGCAGGAATTGCCCTGGCCCTGGGGGCTTTCTTCTTTGCCGCCCTTTACTTTGTAATGCGGTCCCTGGGGAGGAAGGTCTCCTCCGGCACTGAGGGCATGATAGGCATGGATGCGGAAGTCATTGAGGATCTGAGCCCGGTGGGGCTGGTAAGATGCAGGGGCGAGATATGGAAGGCCCGGAGAGGGCCGGGAGGTCCCTTCCGCAAGGGAGAGAGAGGAAAAGTGGCTTCCATGGAAGGAATGACCCTTGTGGTCGGGCCGGAGGAGGAGGCAGAAGCCCCTCCCGATCAGGAATCATAAAAACAGGAAGAGGGGTATGACCCATGATAGTTGATATGGCAGGGCTGATTCTCAGCATAGGCACTTCCTTTGGATTTATCCTGATTGCCGGATTTATTCTGGCGTCGGCGATAAAAGTGGTGCCGGAATTTCAGAGAGTGGTGGTATTCAGGCTGGGCAGGCTCGTGGGCTCCAAGGGCCCGGGCATAGTACTTGTTTTTCCGGTGATAGACAAGGTCATAAGGGTGGATCTAAGAATTCTCACCCTTGACGTTCCTGTGCAGGAGGTAATAACCAGGGACAACGTCCCCATTAAAGTCAACGCTGTGGTCTATTTCAGGGTAATGGAGCCTGCCAATTCAGTGGTCGAAGTGGAGAACTACGTCCTGGCCACAAGCCTTCTCTCCCAGACGACCCTCAGGTCGGTAGTAGGCTCCGTCGATCTCGACGAAGTGCTGTCCTCAAGGGAGAAGATCAATACGGAACTGCAGAAGATAATCGATGAACGCACCGATCCGTGGGGCATCAAGGTAAGTGCGGTGGAGGTCAAGGAGCTGGAGCTTCCTGACAGCATGAAGCGGGCCATGGCAAAACAGGCTGAGGCGGAGAGGGAGAGAAGGGCCAAGATCATCAACGCCGAAGGCGAGCTTCAGGCTGCCGAAAAGCTGAGCGAGGCGGCAAAGCAGATGGAGAAGTCCCCCATAACTCTGCAGCTTAGATATCTCCAGACCCTGATTGAAATAAGCGGCGACAAGAACTCCACTACTGTCTTCCCCCTGCCCCTGGATCTGATAAAGCCCTTCATGGACAAGTATCTGAAGGACGGGGCAGAGTCCTGATTAAGGGGTAGTGGCGCTCTATGCCCTTTCATGGCGGAAGGGACATAGGAGGCCCGGATGGTATATAATTTCGAAAGAATCTGAGGCTCCGGCGGTAAAGCAGTGCTATGCCGGCTGCCGGAGCATATTTTAAACCGGTCGTTCTTATCGGAAGTGTTTATCAAGGAGGAAGGGTTAGTGGCTTACGATTTTCAGTCCATCGAAAAAAAATGGCAGCACACCTGGGAGAGCCAGGGTACCTTTAATGCGGATGCGGAACCGGAAAGGGAAAAGTTCTACTGTCTGGAGATGTTTCCCTATCCGAGCGGGGCCCTCCATATGGGGCACCTCAGGAACTATTCCATTGGAGATATGATGACCCGCTTCCTGTGGAAAAAGGGGCTTAACGTGCTTCACCCCATTGGCTTTGACGCCTTCGGAATGCCTGCCGAAAACGCCGCCATGAAATCTAACACCCCTGCGGCGGAATGGACGTGGCAGAACATTGAACATATGACCGAGCAGCTCAAGCGCATGGGGTGCAGCTACGACTGGCGCAGACGGGTGGAGACCTGCAACCCGGACTACTACAGATGGACTCAGTGGATCTTCCTCCAGTTCCTTAAAAAGGGGCTGGCCTACAGAAGAAACTCGCCGGTCAACTGGTGTGAAAGCTGCGCCACGGTCCTGGCAAATGAGCAGGTGATCAACGACGGACACTGCTGGCGGTGCGATACGCCGGTAGTCAAGCGAAACCTCGAACAGTGGTTTCTCCGCATAACCGACTATGCCCAGGAGCTCCTGGACGATCTGGACAACCTCCCCGGATGGCCGGAGAGGGTAAAGATAATGCAGCGCAACTGGATAGGCCGCTCTGAAGGAGCAAGGCTCTCCTTCAGGGAGACCTCCACGGGGGAGGAAATAGAGACCTACACCACCCGGTTTGACACTATTTTTGGCGTCACCTTTCTGGCCCTTGCGGCTGAGCACCCCTTCGTCGAGAAGATCCTCTCCATCTCCCCCAAAGCGGCGGAGATAGAGGCCTTCGTCAGAAAATGCGCTGCCCAGAGCTCCATTGAACGATCTGCTGCCGGAGAGGAGAAGGAGGGCTTTTTCACCGGACTCAACGGGGTAAACCCCGTTACCGGAGAGGAATTCCCTATCCTGATCGCCAACTACGTCCTCATGGATTACGGAACAGGAGCCGTTATGGGAGTGCCGGCCCACGACCAGAGGGACTTTGAATTTGCCCGCAAGTACGGCATCCCTGTGAAGCCCGTCATCAATCCTCCCTCCGGGGAGATCCTGGACGGCGAGACCATGACGGAGGCCTTTGAAGACGAGGGCATAACCTGCAACTCTGCTCACTTTGACGGCCTCCCCACATCCCGGGCCATTCCGGAGATGATCGAGTGGGGCGTTGAAAAGGGATTCTGCGAAAAGGAGATAAACTTCCGCATAAGGGACTGGCTGATTTCAAGGCAGAGATACTGGGGAGCCCCCATACCGGTAATTTTCTGCGAAAAATGCGGCGCGGTCCCCGTCCCGGAAGAGGAGCTGCCGGTGCTTCTGCCCGAGTCAGTCAAGTCCTCGGAAGGGGGAGCCTCTCCCCTTGCATCCGATGCCGAATGGATGTCCGTTCCCTGTCCTGAGTGCGGCGGCCCCGGAAGGCGGGAGGCGGACACCATGGACACCTTCATCTGCTCATCCTGGTACTTTTTCCGCTACTGTTCGCCAAGAAACGACAATGAAGTCTTCTCCAAAGGGGAGGCTGCCTACTGGATGGCGGTGGATCAGTATATAGGCGGCATTGAACATGCCTGCCTCCACCTTATCTACGCCAGGTTTTTTACGAAGTTTTTTGCAGATCTGGGCCTGTCTGAGGTCAGAGAGCCCTTCACCAACCTCCTGACCCAGGGCATGGTCATCAAGGACGGGGCAAAAATGTCCAAGTCCATCGGCAACGTAGTGGACCCTGACGAAATCATCTCGAAATTCGGCGCTGATACGGCCAGGCTCTTTATCCTCTTTGCCGCCCCCCCGGGGAATGACCTTGACTGGTCCGAACAGGGAGTGGAGGGAGCCCACCGGTTCCTGAACAGAGTCTGGCGGCTTGTGGACGAAAACCTTGATATGCTGAAAAGGACATCGGCAGGAAAGCTCCTTCCCATGGAGGACCTGGAGGGCTCCAGGCTTCGGGATATGAAGAGAAAAATCCACAGCACCATCGACGAGGTCACCAGGGACATAGACGCCGAAAAACACTTTAATACCGCGGTTGCCCGGCTTATGGAGCTTCTCAATGCCCTCTACCAGTTCAGGCCTGAAAATGACGGAGAAGAGCTCCTTTTCAGGGAGGGCGTTGACGTGCTTCTCTCCTGCCTGAATCCCTTCTGTCCTCACATTACGGAGGAGCTCTGGGAGATGTCAGGGCGCTCCGAGCATCTGGCCAAACTGCCCTGGCCCGCAGCTGAGGCAGAGGCCCTCAAAGCGGACACGGTCACCATCGTAGTTCAGATAAACGGAAAAGTGAGGGAGAGGGCCCAGTTCCCGGCAGGGCTTCCCGGAGAGAAGCTAAAGGAGCTTGCCATGGAGCTTCCCGGCATAGTGAGACGTATCGAAGGGATGGAAGTCCTTAAAACCATAGCCGTGCCCGACAGGCTGGTAAATATAGTGGTGAAGGGGTAAATGCCCAGGCTGAAAGCTCTGACAGCCCAGGGAGCGGCGGGGCGGCAGTATCTGCATGAGGTCCTGGAGGAGCTGGAGGGCAGGGGTTATCTCCGGTCCGGCGCCTCCGGGGATGAAGAGTGGAGCTCTCTTATCTCTTCCGCCAGTACTGCGGCCCTCTTCGAGGAAAAAAGGGTTACCGTAGTGGAAGGGGCCGAAAAACTTGGCCCCTTCCCCGGCTCTCTGGCTGTCCTTCTGGACGATGAGGACGGAGGGGATGTCATTCTGCTGGTCTATGAATCATCCCCCCTGAAGCTCTTCAAGCCGGAGATCAGAAATAAAGTGGATTTTTTAAAGCCGGAGACTCAGTCCGTGCCCCCGTGGAAAAGGAGGGAGTGGATCATCTCCCTCTCCCGCAGGATGGGTGCCGCAATTTCCGATGAAGGGGCCGGAATTCTGGGAGAGATGATGGATGATCCGGGAGAGCTCCGGTCTGAACTGGAGAAGCTGGCCCAGTATGCGGATGGCGGCCCCATAACCGCAGAAATGGTCAGGGAACTCTCTTTTGACGAGGGAAGCGGCCGTATGCTGGCCTTTTTGGACGGCTTCTGCCTGGGCAGATTTGGGGATGTTCTCCGGTGCCTGGACGGCATGAAAAAAGAGGAAAACGTTCTCCCTGTGATAACGGCCCTTTACAATCGCCTTCGCCCCGCCCTCTACCTTGGGCTCTTCCCTGAGGGGGGAGCGGAATGGGTGCGCCTCGTACTCCAGATCAAGGAGTATCCCATGAGGATGTCGAGGGAGGCCCTGAGGCGCTATCCCGGGAAGGCTCTCGCCGATCTGTCCGCCGGGCTCCTGGCCCTTTCATGGAAGGAAAAAACGGCGCTGGCGGAAGGGTGGGCAGGCTTTGAGGCCCTGCTTGCCCGATGCATGGAGCAGGAGACCTGGAATAAAAAAAGCCGAGCGGACTAAACCGTCCTCTCAGCTATTTATCCGGTATGCTCGGTATGCCGTCTATGCCCTGTTGGTCTACTCGGGCTGACCGTGAAGGGTCTTCACCTTGTTTGTAATCATGGATTTTCTGCGCGAAGCGGTGTTGCCGTGCATAACGCCCTTGGAAACAGCCTTGTCGATAACGCTCTGAGCGATTGCCAGGCGCTCTTCCGCAAGGGATACATCGTTGTTTTCAACGGCCTCCAGCACTTTTTTGACGGCGTTTTTGCAACGGGTCTTCCAGAACCGGTTGTAGAGCCTGCTTTTTTCACTTGTCCTCATTCTTCTCATTGCGGACTTTTTATTGGGCATGAACCTCACCTCCTCCCGCCGAAACCACGACATTCTAGCATGATTTCTGTTATATTAGCAAGAGATGGAAGCAAAAGTCCTGCAAAATATGAAAGAGAGAGTCAGAAACTATGGCAATACCCTCCATGGAGGATTACTTTGGCCCTTCAGGAAAGCTGGCAGCCCACCTCCCCAACTTTGAATACAGAAAACCCCAGGCGGACCTGGCCCTTGAGGTTAGCAGAACTCTCCAGGCAGGCGGCGGAGAGAGCCTGGCCGCCGAGGCGCCGCCGGGCATTGGAAAGACCTTTGCCCTCCTGGTGCCGGCCATGCTCTCCGTCTCTGCATCAGATAAAAAAATCCTGTTTCTGACTGCGGGAATACCCCTGCAGGAACAGCTCATTCAAAAGGATCTGCCGGCTCTCAACCAGGCCCTTGACCTCTCCCTGCCCTTCGGGCTGCTGAAGGGGAAGGGGAACTATGCCTGCCTGCTCCGGGCCTCGGAAACTTTAGGGGAGACGGGAGTAACCGAGGGCTACCTCTCCTACGGCGACGGCGGACAAGCATCCATGCTCATTGCCCGGTGGCTGGAGGATACGGAGACAGGAGATCTTTCAGAGCTGCCGCTGCCTCCTGATTCCCCTGCGGTTGCCAGAATTGCGGCCTCCTCCAGGAGCTGTCTCGGTTTTCGGTGCCCCTTCAGGGAGGACTGCTTTCACAGGAAAGTATTGCAGAATGCCCGGGACTGGTCCATTGTAGTGGCCAACTACCACCTGTATTTCTCCTATCTTCTTGGGGCAGGGCAGCCTTTTCCGGCAACCTGCGACATTATCATATGCGATGAGGCTCACAGAATGGCCGAGGCCGCAAGGTCATCCATGACCCTTTCCGTATCGGCCGAGGAGTTCGGCAGACTGATGCGGAGCAGAGTGGTAACGGAGGGGGCGCATCTGCTCGAATCGGGAAGCGCCGCCGGCAGAATCTCATCCCTAGCGGGAGAAATAAGGCAGGAGGCAGCAAGATTTTTTGACCTTCTCGAGATCAAGGCTCCGGGGAAAAAAGTCCCCCTTACCTCTCCTGATGACGAGCTGGTGCACTGCCAACTGAGCGTATCGGACAAAGTTTTTGATCTGCTCAGGCTTTTTGATCCCCTTCTGTCCGAACAGGAGGATCCTCATCCCCTTAATCCGGCGGCTCTGATATGGGCGGAGGAGCTCCGGAGGGCCCGCCACGGCCTTCAGTGGTGCTCCGGAGTGGAGGAGTACCCCTCCTGGGCCTACTGGAAAGAAGGGACCGTGCTGTCAAGCGCTCCCGCCGCTCCTTTTGCGGAGCTGGCAGACGGATTTTTCTCAGGCGCTCCTGAGGCAGTCTTCTTTATTTCAGCCACCATGACCATAGACGGGAAATGGGATTACTGGATGAGGGAGACGGGTTTTGATCCGGACCGGTTTTTAATATGCGATTCCCCCTTTGATCTTGAAAATCAGATGGAGATTCTGGTGGTGGACACGGGGATTGACGTTATGAATCCATCTTACGATCAGACTCTGTGTGCTGTTGTAGACAGACTGGTGGAGAGCAACGGCGGAGCCACTCTGGTGCTGCTCAGCTCAAGGCGGCTTCTCGGCAAAGTTGCGGGAAGGCTGAGAAGCAGAGAGAGGGCTTACCCCGTCCTGGTTCAGGGAGAGCTTCCCAGGTCGGAGCTCATAAAACAGTTCCGGGAAAAGGAGGGATCGGTGCTGGTCGGAATGGCCTCCTTCAGGGAGGGGATTGACGTTCCGGGCGAAGGCCTTACCCAGGTTATTATAGACAGGATTCCCTTCTCCCATCCTGCAGACCCCATAGTAATGGCGAGAAACGACTATCTTGGCCGGGAGGCCTTCATAAAGGCCTCTCTCCCGGAGGCAAAGATTCTGCTGAAGCAGGCGGCAGGCAGGCTTATCCGCTCTGGCAGGGACAGGGGGAGAGTGGCGATAATTGACGGCAGGGTGCTCAACAGAAAGGACTGGAACATCCCCGGCGCCCTTCCCAGGGTAAAGTACAGGCGTCTCATAGTCTCCTCCGATATGGCCGGAAAATCTGTTGCCCCTGCCTGAACGGTGTGATATAGTATCAAGGTTAAAAAATAAGTCCCTCATGGGGCTTGTGCCTTTTATTGTCATTGGGAGGTGTCACTTTGAAGCGGACGTTTCAACCCCACAGAAGACCGAGAAAAAGAAAGATGGG
>JBMNVK010000060.1:0-14980 GCA_050946755.1 Aminivibrio sp.
ATCATCGCCTTTTGATGAAAGTCATGCGCCTGTAGCTCAGTGGATAGAGTATCGGCCTCCGGAGCCGAGGGTCCGGCGTTCGAGTCGCCGCAGGCGCGCCATATTGAGGTTTAAAGCCGGGGATTCCCCGGCTTTATTTTTAATTGAACCGCCATGGTGAAAAGGGGCGATGAGGTTGACATTCAATACGGCTGTTCTGGAGATAGTCTCCGGAGACGAGAAAAAAAAGAAATTTTCCCTGCTCCTGGCGGGGGGCGAATTCCATCCGTCGGGAGGGGGCCAGCCCGGCGACTCCGGGGTGCTTAGGGCTGAAGGTTTTTTCTTCGTGGTGGAGGATACAGAAAAACACCCCCGGGGTACGGTGGTCACGGGAGAGGCCAGGACAGGGCTCCCGACTCCGGGAATGAAAGTGGAAGGGGAAGTGGACAGAAAGAGGCATACCCTCCTCTCACGGATGCATACAGGGGAACATATTTTGACGAGGGCCCTGGAGGACGCCTATCCCGGGGTCAGGATTCAAAAGGTGAATATAGATCCTCATGAAAGTACCGTCTATCTTAGCTGGGATGGTGACCTGGACTGGGACATGCTCTTTTGCGCCGAAAAAGAGGGAAATAGAATAGTGGAGGAGAACCGGTCCGTAGATACGCAGCTTCTTCCCAGAGATGAGGCACGGCAGCTGCCGGGAATCAAAGGCCTATGGGACAGAATATCCGGCGACGCGGTGAGAGTTGTACAGATCCCTGGTTTTGACACCATCGCCTGCTCCGGAAGCCATGTGGCCTCAACGGGGGAGGTGGGGGACCTTTTCATCACTGGTTACAACGGAAGTTCGCCGGACTGGGAGTTCAGGTTTTCGGTGGATGGAGGGCCTCTCAGGCAGGAGTACAGTGAAATGTCCCGCAGGCTTCACAGGCTTGTAGGCTGCAGGCTCCATGAGATGGACCGGGTTGTCGCCGGATTTCAGGAGGATAATACCCGGCTCAGGAAGATGATGGAAAAAGCCGCCCAATATTTTGTCATCCCTGCCCGGGATCACTTCGGAGAGAAGGGAACCGTCTCCACTGCGGTCATGCCGGGCATTTCAAGGGACCTGGCCGCCTCTGCTGCAAAGAAATGGTCTGAGGCTCATCCCGACAGAATACTGGTCCTCCTTCTTCCTGATCAGGATGACAGCGCAGGGTCCTTCCTGGTTTACGGCGGCAAAAATACGGAAACGGATCTCTCCGGCCTCATTAAAGAAAGCCCCTCCCTGTCAGCGAGGGGAGGAGGCAGGAGGGACTGGCTTAACGGCGTGTCCCCGGTGATGTGCGCGGATGCCTGGGCAGAGGCCGTAAAGCTGCACATTGAAAAAAAGAGGGGCTCATAGCCCCTCGCCTAGTCAGTTTCCGGTATAGTCATGTCTTTTTCCCTGTAGAATTTCGCCGCACCAGGGTGAACCGGTATGCTGGCGCCGTCAAGGGCTTTTTCCATCTTGATGTAATCAGCCTGGGGATGGGCCTTGCGAAGATCAGAGACGTTTTCCCAGAAGGCTTTTGTAAAGCTGTATACTACTTCGTCGGACAGGGCCGCATCGCAGACAAGCATGGCCAGAACAGCCGGAGTCGCCACATCATGGTCAACTCCCCTGTACGTTCCGGCAGGAATGGTATCCTTGACGAAGAAGGGAAATTCCTCCTGCAGAGAGGCCAAAAAATCATCACTGAAGCTCAGCAGGCTGATATCCCTGGTTGCGGCCAGATCGGTAATGGAGGATGTAGGATAGCCGGCAACCACGAATCCGGCATCAAGGTGACCGTCCTTGAAGTTCTGGGTGGTGCTGTTGAAGTCCAGAAAATCGGCGCTCAGATCCCCCATATGCATCCCGGCCACTTTTAAGATAGCGCTTACATCGCCGAGCACTCCGGAATCAGGGGCTCCAACGGAAACTCTTTTTCCTCTTAAATCCTCGACATCCGAAATTTCAGCGTCCTTCATATATATGCAGTGGACATGCTCCGGGTAAAGGGAGGCTACCACCCTTATGTTTTCATGTCTTTCAGTGAAGGGGGCCATCCCCTTCCAGGCCCAGTAGGCTACGTCATTCTGCGCCAGGGCCATATCAACCTGCCCTGCAGAAATAAGCTTGATATTGGCAGAAGAGGCATTGCCCGTCTCGGACGTTACCTGCAGGTCGGATACGTTTTTGCTTATAATATCAGCTATTGCGCCTCCCAGGGGATAGTATGTACCTCCCGTTCCTCCCGTAGCTATATATAGAAAGGTCCCGGCTGCATGAACGGGCGAAACGGATAGTGCCAGAACTAGCGCAACGACAAGGCTGATCTTCTTCATGGCAAAGCCCTCCTCTGAATGCCGTAATCAGAAAGTTGCTGTATTATCCCTTTATCGAGTGAAGTTAAGTATAGATCACAACCGCGGGGCTTTCAAGACATTGCCTGACATTTTTTAAATTCTGTTTATGCCCTGAAGAAGTGACTCTTTAATCCTATTCATTTATAATGAACATCAGAATTGACAAGGAAAGGAGCTGAGGGTTTGTGATCTGGAAAAAAATATTCAACGCCCCCAAGGAAGGGATGGAGGATGAGGTGGAGGAGATTGCCTCTGGTGAGAATGACTTTGGGGCAGATAGTACTGAATCCGGGGAGGCAGCGAGGCCTGACAGGGCTGCTCCCAAGAACAGAGAAAAAGAAGGGAAGGGCGTAGAGCTCAGCCTGAGTATCCGTATTGACGATGAAAGTCAGGTGGGAAGAGCCGCCCTCCTTTTGGCGGCCACTACAAGCAATGAGACAGAGCAGAAGTTTAAGGACGACCTGTCTTCCATGGGCTGGAGGTCTGTAGCCACAGAAGTAGGGGGTCTAGTGGGCGATCTTCCCCCCAAGATCACCAGGGCGCTGGTGGGGGCTTCCCTCAATGCCGGGGTTGTGGAGAAGAAGCGAAATGAAATGCACGCCCTCATGCATGCCGCCCTTGAGGCTCTGGAGGGATTTCTGACCACAGGGATGCTCGAGGCCAGCATAGGAGCCAAAATTGCCATTGTAAGAAACAGCCGGTGGATATCCGTGGCAGTCATGGGAGACACGGCCTATCATGCAGTGGCCCATCACGAGAGGTGCGGTCTTGGTGTGATGCACATCTGATTTCAGGAGATTCGTCCGGTTTTATTTCTCTATTGCGCATAAAGCCTCTTGCACGGTCAACCTTCCTGTGATAAAGTCTTTTTTTGTTTGGTGATACACACCAGTCACGATTTCCTTCGGAGGTGTCTTATAGATGAAAAAGGATATCCATCCTGAGTACGGAAAGTGCTCCGTGGCCTGCGCCTGCGGAAATACTTTTGAAACCCGCTCTACCAGTGATGAAATCAGAGTTGGAGTCTGCTCCTCCTGCCACCCTTTCTTCACCGGAAGAAGGGGCAGCAGAGTACTTGCCGAGGCAGGAAGGCTCGAAAAGTTCCAGAGAAAATACGAGGGTGTCGATTACGGTCAGAGAATGACGTCCGAGGAAGAGGAGTAGCAGGCGACCTCAAAAGCCTGTCTGCTGCGTCAGATTTCAGCCGGAGCCGCATCCCTGATGCGACGCTGGCTGTTTTTTATTTTTTGGCGGCCGGACCGGCCTGTCACAGGACACCCCGGTCTGGCTCCGCCTGAAAGGGGAATCGGATAAAATGTCCTGCCGCGTTCTTATGTTGGCATCAACCCCGTCCCCGGATGCCGTGGTGGCTGCTGCAGCAAGAATCTGCTACAGTGATGCCTCCGCTGCTGATCTTTTTGAGGATGAGTCCAGGGAAAAAAGCGCCGGACTTATCGCCCATCTGTGGAGCAGCGGCCATTACTCTCCCTTTGAACACGCCTCCTTTACCTTTGCCATCGACGGACTGAGCCGGGTAGCGTCCCACCAGCTGGTGAGGCATAGAATCGCATCCTTCAGCCAGCAGAGCCAGAGGTATGTGGGTATGTCCGACACGGATGTTATCCTACCGCCCTCCATAGCAGCAAACCCGGATCTGACTGAGAAATTCAGAGATCTCGCCGGTGAAATACACCGATTCTATTCGGAGATGACCAGGGCGGGCATTCCCAGGGAGGACGCCCGGTTCATTCTGCCTCACGGATGGTCCACCCGGCTTGTCATGACCATGAATGCCCGGGAGCTGCACCACTTCTTTACAGTGCGCCTCTGCAGACGGGCCCAGTGGGAGATCAGGGATCTGGCCCGGAAAATGCTCCGGATAGTCAGAGAGGAGGCCCCTCTACTGTTTAAAACTGCAGGCCCTACCTGCGTGGTGGCAGGAGAATGCAGGGAGATCCATCCCTGCGGACAGCCCTTTGCGTCCGTGGAAGATATCTTAAGCGAGGAAGATCTTTAATATGAAGACAGAAAAAGTTGCAGCTGCCCTTTTGACGGCCCTCGCGGGGGCATCCCCCGACCGGCGGATTCCTGTAGGCGGGCAGGCTGTCATAGAGGGGGTCCTGATGAAGGGATCATCCAGATGGGGCCTTTCCATAAGGCGCCCCGACGGCGAAATCGAGAGCGAATCCTGGGGGCTCAAATCCTGGACAACCTCCATGCCGTGGAAACTGCCCCTTATCCGGGGGGTGGTCACCATGGTTGAGATGATGACCGTCGGCTTTAAAGCCCTGGATAAATCCGCTAAAATCGCCGTAGGCGAGGAAGATTCAATCACCTTTAAAGAAATGGCCATTACCGTGGCAATCGCCATACTGGCAGTGGTGGGGCTGTTTATCGCCCTGCCCCTGTGGACGTCCGATCTGGCGGCAGGCCGGTGGGGACTTTCCGCCACGGGCAAAAATGTACTGGAGGGCTGCATAAGGGGAGTTGTATTCATTGCCTACGTGGGGGGGATAGGCCTCTGGGGCGAGATACGCCAGGTGTTCCGGTATCACGGAGCAGAGCACAAGACCATAAATGCCTATGAGGCAGGCGCTCCCATGACTGTTGAGAGCATAAAAAAATACTCCAGGATACATCCCAGATGCGGCACATCCTTCCTGCTTATTGTGGTTGCAGTCAGCATCCTTGTCTTCTCTTTGGCCGGAGCAGGCTCCATCCTATGGCGTATAGGCAGCAGAGTCGTGCTTCTGCCCCTGGTTATGGGCATATCCTACGAGATAATCCGGGGAGCGTCCTGCTCAGGGACTTTTGGCCGGGCTTTGATGTGGCCGGCAATGACCCTTCAGTATCTTACGACCAGAGAGCCGGATGAAGGGCAGATTGAGGTGGCTCTCACGTCCCTGGAGACGGCCTTTCAGAGAAAATTTGAGAAAACCCCGGAGGAAGACTGATGAGATATCTTGCCAGGCTCGAGACCCTGGAGAAGGATTTTGAGGCAATTGAGGCCAAAATGGCCTCCCCTTCCCTTCAGGGCGATTTAAAAGAGCTGCAAAGCCTCGCCAAGAGACACTCCCAATTGGGACCAGTGGTGGAAAAATACCGGGAGTACAGCAGGATAGCGGCTGAAATCGAGGACGCCAAAAGTCTTGCGGGGGGAACTGACCCTGAACTTGTCCAGCTTGCCGAGGAGGAGATCCGGCTGCTTGAGCCTGCCCTGGAGGAGCTGGAGCAGGAGATCAAAGTCCTACTTCTTCCTACGGACCCCAACGATGAAAAGAGCGTAGTCCTTGAGATCAGGGGAGGAGCGGGGGGAGAGGAGGCCGCCCTCTTTGCGGCGGACCTGTTCCGCATGTACACCCGCTTTGCGGAGCGGGAGGGCTGGAAAATAGAGATCCTCGACTACAACGAAACAGGCATTGGCGGCTACAAGGAGGTTATCTTCAGGATAGACGGAAGGGGCGCCTACAGCAAACTGAAGTTTGACAGCGGAGTCCACCGGGTCCAGAGAGTGCCCACTACGGAGGCGGGAGGGCGGATTCACACCTCCACGGCCACGGTAGCCGTACTCCCCGAGGCGGACGACGTGGACGTCGAAATAAACGGAGAAGATCTTAAAATTGACACCTACAGGGCGAGCGGCGCCGGAGGCCAGCACGTGAATATGACCGATTCCGCCGTCCGGATAACCCATATCCCCTCCGGAATAGTGGTCACCTGTCAGGACGAAAGGTCCCAGATCAAGAACAGGGCCAAGGCCATGGCCTATCTCAGGGCAAAGCTCTACGACGCTGAACAGCAGAGGCAGAAGGACGAGCTTGCCTCTGAAAGACGGGGCCAGATAGGAACCGGCGACAGATCTGAGAGGATCCGCACGTACAACTTCTCTCAGAACAGGATCACTGACCACAGGATAGGGACAACCCTCTACAAGCTCGACCAGTATCTCGACGGGGATCTTTACGACCTCATCGAGGCTATGACCCTGGCGGATCAGACGGAAAGGCTTCACTCCCTGGAGGAGGTATGATCTCCCTGTCCGGGGCCCGCAGACATGGAATTCTGAGGCTCAGGGCGGCGGGGATTGAAAGGGCTGAACCGGAAGCAGACCTTCTTCTGATAGAGGCAACCGGTCTGTCCCGGACTGGCCTTCTTGTATCCCTGTCCAGGCCAATCCCCCGGGACCAGCATGAAGTTTATTTAAAACTCCTGGATCGCCGGTGCTCCCGGGAGCCTCTCCAGTACATTCTCGGCTCCTGGGAATTTTACGGCCATCCCCTTAAGGTCAGGCCGGGCGTCCTCATACCCAGACAGGATACAGAGATACTGATTGATATAGCCCTTCCCCTAATCCGGCCTGGCGACAGTTTTTTGGACTGGGGGTCAGGATCGGGCTGCATAACCCTGGCGATGCTCTCGGAGAAGCCTGGACTGAGGGCGGTGGCCGCAGATGCCAACCCCCAGGCCGTCAGTCTTACCTGGAGCAACCTTGCCGCCGCGGGTCTTCTCCGCCAGTGCCTGATCTGGCACTCCCGCAGGCCTCAGGATATCCCCGTGCGGGACGGCGAACTCTCTATGATAATAAGCAATCCCCCCTACATACCCTCCGGCGCCCTTGAGGGCCTCATGGAGGAAGTCCGTGCGGAGCCTCTCCTTGCCCTGGACGGAGGAGAGGATGGCCTTGACTGGTACAGAAAGATTTTTTCCTGGGGGGCAGCAAAAATTCGCCCCGGCGGCTGGATTCTGTTCGAGATAGGGGATGGATCCCAGGGGGAAAAACTGGCTGAAATAGCGCCCCGGAACCTCCGGTTCAGGGGCGTTTTTAACGATCTGACTGAAAAGCCTCGCGCGGCCCTCTGGCTTCGTGTATAATTTCCGTCGGAAGAAAAGTTACAATTTGAGAGGTGGGTCCATAATGGAAAAAAGGGAACTCGTCGTTATTGGAGCAGGACCGGCCGGACTTACGGCGGCCATCTACGGCAGAAGGGCCGGGCTGGATGTCCTGTTGCTGGAAAGAGGCGTGGCCGGAGGGCAGATAAACACTACCGAAGAAATCGAAAACTGGCCCGGCGTGCAGCATGCCACCGGTCCTGAACTCTCTGAAATGTTCAGAAGTCATGCGGAAAAATTCAAGACCGAGTTTAGAGATGCGGATGTCTCCGCAGTGGAAGTGCGGGATGATGTCAAGGTAGTGGTCACCAATAAAGGTGAGATAGAGGCCGAGGCCGTTATCCTGGCAACGGGAGCCTATTTCCGCAGACTTGGCTGCGAAGGGGAAGCAGAGCACATCGGCCAGGGAGTAAGCTACTGCGCCGTATGCGACGGCGCCTTCTTCGAGGATGAGGAGATCGCCGTGGTCGGCGGCGGCAACACTGCCGTTGAGGAAGGGGAATATCTCACGGCCTTTGCCTCCAAAGTCTACATAATCCACAGAAGAGACGAGTTCAGGGCGGACCGGGCAGCTGTAGAAAGGGCTCTGTCAAACCCTAAAATTGTCCCGGTCTGGAACACTGTGGTCGAAAAAATAGAAGGGGACGGCATGGTGGAAAACCTTGTCCTCAAAAATATAAAAACCGATGAGACCTCCAACCTGCCGGTGGCAGGCGTCTTCATGTTTGTGGGCCAGCTCCCCCACGATGAGCCTGTCAGGGGGCTTGTGGAGGCCACGAAGGGCGGCTGGATCAAAACCGACGAATCCATGGAGACCTCCGTGGAGGGCCTCTTTGCGGCGGGGGATGTGCGGGACAAGGACCTCCGGCAGGTGGTTACCGCCGCCTCCGACGGGGCCATAGCCGCCATGGCGGCGTCTGCCTATATTAACGAACAGGTGCACCTCCGCTCCGTCCTCCTCAAGCCCGATCACGTTGTGGCCCTGTTCTATTCAACCATTGAGAGGGATCAGGTTGCTCTCTCCGATGAAGTCGAAGCCGCCGCCAAGGCTGCGGGCAAAAAAGTAGCCCTGGTCGACGGATACAGAAACGCCAGGATGGTGGAGAAGCTGAAAATCCCCTCCCTTCCGGCCATGGTGGAGCTGGCGGCGGGCAAAACAGTAAAAATTTCGCCTGTGGCGTCAATTGCGGAAGTCTCGGCTTTTCTGGAGTAATCTTGATTTTTCGGGGCGGCCTCTGCTCATCGGAGACCGCCCAAAAACCGGGAGGAAGACGGCATGATACTGACAGTCACCCTTAATCCCGCAGTGGACGAAGAATACATCATACCTGAGCTGCGGCCGGGAGGATGGCTGCGGGCCACATCCAGAAGCTCCTCCCCGGGAGGGAAGGGCATCAATATCTCTACCATACTCGCCCAGCTCGGCTATCCTTCGGCCGCCATGGGGTTCCTGGCCGGCATGAAGGGGGAGTACATCCGCAGCGCCCTCCGTTCTTACCGCATTACAACCAACTTCGTCCATATACCTGGCGAGACGAGGACCAACGTCTATATAATTGATGAGACCGGAAATCTGGAGACCAGCATCTCCGAGGCCGGACCCCAGGTCAGCCCCGAGGCGATTGACCGGCTCAGAAAAGTCTACGGCAGAATTCTGCAGCGAACGCGGCTGGTCATCCTTGGCGGAACCCTGCCTCCCGGCGTGCCTGAGGGCATTTACGGCGAACTGATACTCCTGGCCAGGGAAAAGGGGATCCCCACCGTGGTGGATGCGGCAGGCCCCTCTCTTATGGCGGCGCTGGATGCAGGTCCCACAGTGGCCAAAGTGGATCACCGCTTCATGTCAAAGGCAATGGGCAGATCCCTCACATCCCTGGACAACCTCATCGATGTGGTGTCTGATTTTCAGCAAAAAGGGGTCGAATGGGCCATCGCATCCTACAGAACTTACGGAAACGTTTTTTTCTCCCCGGGGGGCATCTACCTCGCCCTGGCCGACAGAAAGAGCGTGCGCTCCATATTCTCCACAACGGACGCTCTTCTTGCCGGACTTGTGGTTGCAAGAGAAGAGGGCATGTCCACGGAGGAGTCCATCCGGTTTGCCATGGCCTCAGCCTGGGAGTGTTCGACTCATGTGGGCAAGGGGATAAAGAGCAGGGAGTCGGTGGAGGAGTTTATGCCCCTGGTGGATCTCGAACATCTCTCCTGATCCCATGCAGGCCGCAGCATCAAGGTAATGTTTATGCCGCCCTCGTCCGAAACATGAGGGAGAGGGAAGGAGGTAATTCTTCATGGATCCAAGGAAAAACAGCAATGCCCAGACTGTCTACCTCACCACTATGATAAACACTGCATCGAGGGAGCAGCTTCTCCTCATAACCTACGAAATAGGGATCAGAGCCTGCCGGGCTGCCGAGGCCGCCCTTTCCTCCTCCGATACGGAAGAGGCCAACCAGAGCCTTCAGAAAGCCCAGGAAGTCCTGCGGGAACTGATGGTCACCCTCAACATGGAAAAAGGCGGAGAGATGGCAGAGGGGCTTATGAAGCTTTACGACTACATGCACCTGCTCCTGGTCGAGGCAAATGTAAGCAAGTCAGCGGAGAAGGTCGCCATAGTGCGGGGTATGCTGGAAGAGCTCAAGGGGACCTGGGAAGAGGCCATAGTCCAGATTGCCGGAGAGCAGAAGGAGCATGTGCCCGCTGAAGCCCCGGTCGTGAAGCCCTCTGCCCTGGGCGGCGAGGGACACCCCGTGCCCGCGGGAGGGTTGAACATTGCCGGATGATTTTCAGCAAAATCTCTCCAGCCTGGTATCCACGGAGCTGGCCCTGTATAATGAACTGGCCCTGCTCGTTCAGAAGGAGAGAGAGTGCGTAATATCAGGGGATATGGAAGGGCTCCTGAACATTCTCACTGAAAAGCAGGACGTGATCTCCAGACAGGAGCGTGTCCAGGAGGGCTGGAACAATATGTGTTCCAGCCTTGGCATCTCCGAGGGCCGGGACGGCCCTGTCTTCTGGGAAAAAGTATCCGCGCTTTTAGGATCCGTCAATACCGGCGACCTCAAAACCTCTCTTGCCGTCATCAGGGAAGTGGCAGGAAAGGTACTGGAGGATGAACTGGAGGTTCAGGCCCTGCTTGAAGAACATATAGAGGATCTGAGGGAAGAAATGCTTAGAATACACAAAGGAAAAAAGGCCGTCCGGGGCTACAACAGATCAGGAGGGTCATTTCAGGCCGCGCCATGAAGTTCGGAAGAATTTTCCGTCTCTTTTTTCTCCCTGTTTTTTTTGTCCTTATTTTAATTTCCCCACAGGCCTTTGCTGACGCTGAAATAGAAAAGGAGATAGCCCTGGGCAGAAAGGTAGTCGAGGAGGTCGAAAGCGTTTGGGAGCGGGTTGCCGACCCCGCCCTGACCGCCAGACTTTCCATGTTGCTTGGACGTTTTCTGCCTCACATGAGCCGGCCCCTCCCCTATGAAATAAGAGTAGTAAGGGAGAAGACCCATAATGCGTTCAGCCTTCCGGGGGGGACCATATACTTCACTACGGGCATGCTTGAATTTCTTCGCACTGACGCCGAAGTCGCTGCCATCATGGCTCATGAGCTCATCCACGCGGACAACCGCCACGTCATGATCCAGACCGCCCGGGCCTCCAGGATCAATCTGGCGGCGCTGGCCCTTATGATAGTCTCCAAGGGAAGCGCAGGACCGATGATGCTCACCAACCTTCTTCAGGTAGCGGTTACCAACTCCTACAGCAAGGACCTTGAACGGGAGGCGGATAAGGAGGGCTTCAGAATTCTTGTGGAGGCAGGATTTCCTTCTGCTGCCATGGTCACTGTCCTTGAGGCGATGGACTACGAACAGATAAAGCAGCCCCTTGTGGATCTCGGGGTGTACATGACCCACCCTGACATGTCCGAGAGAATCGCCTACATCCTTAAGACTGCTGATGAAAAAAAAATTCCCATAAGACGCAAATACGCCCTGAACCTGCTCAAGCCTTCCGTAGAATCCTCCGGGGGCAAAACAGTACTGATGCTGGACGAAAAGCCTGTCTGGACGCTCCGGGAAGACGAAGAGAGCAAAATGGCGGCCCTTGAAGCTGCTGAAAAACTTGCAGAGAACCTCCAGATGGAGACAGCTCCCTACGAGATAAGGCTGGTGACCCCGGGAGGAAGAAAGACTCTCGCCGTAGGCAATGCCGCCGTGGCAAGGGAGCCTCTTCCGGAGGGAGCCCAATCCCTTGAAAGCTTAAGGGAATCTCTCGTCCAGGCTCTGGGGGATGCAAGGGACAGGCACAGGGGGGCAAAATATCTACGCTGATTTGTATGATATGTTGATGTAAAATAGAATAGGTTTAAGTGCCGCCCGGGCGTTTAACCCGGGCATTAAAATTTCTTTTTGTCAGGTAGAATTTCCCTTAAACCGGGCGGACGCGCCCGTTCCCTTCCATAAAAAGCGGATCTTGCCGGGGGAGGAGGAACCAGTGAAAATTTCGCTCTACAGAAAGTACAGGCCTGATTCTTTTCATGAAGTAGCCGGGCAGCCCATGGCGGTGGATGTGCTTAAAAAAGCCCTCATCCGGGACCGGGTCGCCCACGCCTACCTTTTTTCCGGCCCCAGAGGCTGCGGCAAGACTACCCTGGCCCGGCTTCTGGCAAAAGCCCTTAATTGCGAAAGCCTTAAGGATGGCTATGAACCCTGCGGCCAGTGCCGGAGCTGCCTCTCCATAACTGCGGGGGAAAGCCTGGATGTCATTGAGATCGACGGCGCTTCCAACAACAGCGTCGAAGAGGTCAGGGAGCTCAAGACCCACGTCTCCCTCTCACCCTTTTCGTCAAAATGGAAGGTCTATATCATTGATGAGGTCCACATGCTCTCCATATCCGCCTTTAACGCCCTTCTAAAGACCCTGGAGGAGCCTCCATCCTTTGTGGCCTTTATCCTGGCCACTACAGAGCCCTTCAAGGTGCCCGCAACCATAAGATCCAGGTGTCAGCACATACCCTTCAGAAGGATAAGGGTCGGGGACATAAGCGCCCGCCTTGAGGAGGTAGCCGACAGAGAAGAGGTCCCCTGGGAGGAGGGCGCCGTAAGAGAGCTGGCCCGCCAGGCCGACGGCGCACTGAGAGATGCCTTATCGATGATGGAGCAGGCTCTGTCCCTGGGCGATGGAGCTCTTACGGAGGAAGCAGTGGGAAGGCTCCTCGGGGGAGGAGCCCTGTCTGATCTGGAGAGGTGGGTGGCCTCAGCGGGGGCGGAATCGGCTGAGCCCTTCATCATCCTTGAGGAGATGTTTCTCAAAGGGGCCTCCGCTCAGAGGGTTGTGGAGGGCATCTTTCTTATCTTTCGCAATCTTTGGGCATGGAGAAAATGGGGAGATCCCATTATCGAATCTCTCTCCATTTCCGACAGCGAGGCTGTCTTTCTGAAGAAAGAAGGTCCCCGGTGGACCCCGCCCATGCTCTCTGAAATGATGCTTTTCTGCTCCAGAATAATACCCCAGGTTCGGTCCGGGCTCAGGTCCGATGTCCTTACAGGTCTGCTTGCCGCCCGGATTCAGGAGTTATGGGAGACTGACGCCGAACCGGAACGGCCGGCTCCCCCCAAAAAAACGACAAAGCCTCCCGCAGCTTCGGAGTCAAAATCGCCTCCCCTGCCTGCCGGAGGTCAGCCTGAGGTCATTCCCCGCCCCGACCCGGTTCCTGCGACTCCTGAGAACTGGCCGGAATTTGAAAAAATGCTCTTCAGCAGAGATCTCCTTCTGTACGCCGTCCTGGCGGATACAGCCGTGTCTGCGGATGGACAGACCATAACCATCCTCTTCCCGGAGGATGGCGCCTACTCTTTTGAAGTAGCGTCAATTGAGCGCAACTCCTTCTCCCTGGCCAGCAGGGCCGCTGAGTTTTTCGGGGAGGATGTGACCGTCCTTATCGGGCATGGGGAGAAAAGAAAAAAATGCGCCTCAAACGGAGGACAGGATGAGCCCGTTAGCGTTGCGGACCGGGACATCCCTATCTTCAGCCCTCCTGCCTCCATGCAGGCTCCGGAAAAAGAGGACGAGGCGGCCCGTCAGGAGAGGGGCTCTACTGACTCCCGGACATCCCGGGAAGAGGAAGAGGGAGCAATTCCTTTTCAGGGGCTGGTAGACCAGGTTTTAAAATGGGGCGGCGGAGAGGTGGTCATGATAAAAAGAGACGACAGAGCAGAGGATATGACCGAAGACCCCCTTCTGCCGGAGGATTAGGATCCAATTGAAATGATCAAGGAGTGTCTTGAATGAGCCGACAGTTTGTGCATCTTCACGTTCATACAGAATACAGCTTGCTTGACGGCGCTATCCGATGCCGCGAACTTGCCGAAAAAACGGCGGAGTTCGGCATGCCTGCTGTGGCCATGACTGATCACGGCGCCATGTACGGCGCCGTCGAGTTCTACGACGAGTGCCTGAAGGCAGGGGTAAAGCCCATCCTGGGCTGCGAAGTCTATGTGGATCCCGAAGGCCATACCACCAGGGACAGAAGAAACAGAATGTATCATCTGCTCCTGCTGGCCGAGACCGATGAAGGGTATCACAACCTGGTGAAACTCGTGTCCGTGGCAAACACGGACGGGTTTTACGGCAGGCCGAGGATTGACCATGCCCTCCTTTCAAAATACAGCACCGGCCTTATAGCCTGCTCAGCCTGCATTGCAGGGGAGATCCCCGCTCTCATAGCAGCCGGAAGGGAGGAAGAGGCCCTGGACCGGGCCGTCCTTTACCGGGATATTATGGGGAAGGACAACTTTTTCCTGGAGATAATGTACAATGCCATCCCTGAACAGGCCATAGTCAACAAAACCCTTGTCAGGATGGCCAGGGATCACGGATTTCCGCTGGTAGCCACCAACGATGCTCACTATCTGAGACGGGAAGACAGCAAGTGGCACGACATCCTGCTGTGCGTCCAGACCAAGAGCTCTCTTGAGGATGAGAACAGGATGTCCTTTACAGGGGATGATTTCTACTTTCGGTCTCCTCAGGAGATGGATGCAATTTTTGGTTCAGAGCTGCCTGAGGCCCTGGATAATACGCTGGCCATTGCGGAGCGGTGCACCGTTCGGCTTCCCCTGGGCAGCAGGGATTACAAGCTGCCCGACCTTGATCTCCCTCCCGGGGAGACCCTGGAGAGCAACCTTCAGAAAGAGGCGGAAAAAGGGCTCAGCGAGAGGCTGGCCGGAGCCGTGGGGGATGAATACAGGGATAGGCTTGACTACGAACTCAAAATAATAAACTCCATGGGATTTGCCGGATACTTCCTCATCGTGGCAGGAATCATAGGGGTTGCAAAGAAGCTGGGGATTCCCGTCGGCCCGGGAAGGGGTTCCGCGGCAGGATCCCTGGTGGCGTGGAGCCTTAAGATCACCGAGCTCGACCCGATCCGGTACAATCTGCTCTTTGAACGTTTTTTGAATCCGGAGCGGATCAGCATGCCCGATATCGATACGGACGTCTCCGACAAGGGCCGGGATGAACTGCTTCACTATATATCCGACCACTACGGCCACGACAGAGTATCCCAGATAGTTACCTTCGGCCGCATGAAGAGCCGGGCTGCCATCACTGATGTGGGCCGGGTCCTTGGAATGCCCGTCAAGGAAGTCAACGCCATAACCAGGCTGATACCTCCCCTTACCGAGCTGTCCATAGAGGAGAATGTCCTGCAGATTCCGGAGCTCCTCAGGATGAA
>JBMNVK010000061.1:0-14309 GCA_050946755.1 Aminivibrio sp.
TCAGGCAGTCGGCGAAAGTTATATCCCCGTCCAGGGCCTCCACCACTGACGCCACAGTAACATCCCTGGGGTGCTTCTGAAGGAGATAGCCTCCCTGGGCGCCCCTTACTCCCTGAATGATTTCTTTCCTTCGTAGTTTTATAAATAGCTGCTCGAGATACTTCTCCGAGACCTGCTGTTCTTTTGCTATCTCGCCCAGAGGCACAGTCCTTCCCTTATCATACCGTTCGGCCATGTAAAGAAGGGCTCTCAGACCGTATCTGGTTTTTGTGGAGAGCTTCACTTTTCATCACTTCCCTCACCTATTTTCAGGGAAGAATACTATACCCTACTATTTTTGTCAACATTAAACGAAGCCCAATTTTGTCCGGGATTTCTTTCTATTTTAAGCCTCTTTTGCCTTGTCCCGTCTCTGAACTTCCGGGATGCTTTATCTGGCTGTTTTGTCCCCCTGACAGCCAAAGGGAGGCGCACACCCCAGGCCCGCCCCGCGGGGCGGGCCTGGGGTGTGCGCAATCATCTTTTAAAAGCTTATTTATACACTTATCGCTGCCGTCCTCCTCCAAGGTATGCCGCCTTTATTTCCGGGTTGGCCAGCAGTTCCGGTGAGGGGCCGTCCATTACCATCTCTCCCGTCTGAAGGACGTACGCCCTGTCCGAGAGGAGCAGGGCCTGGCGGGCATTCTGCTCCACCAGCAGGATGGTCACTCCTTCGTCGTTGATCAGGCGGAGCTCCATGAAGATGTCCTTGATAATTATGGGAGCCAGCCCCAGGGATGGTTCATCAAGGAGGAGCACTCTGGGCCTTGCCATAAGAGCTCTGCCTATGGCAAGCATCTGCTGCTCGCCTCCGGAGAGGGTGCCGGCGTACTGGCCTATCCTCTCTCTCAGCCTGGGGAAAAGGGTAAAGACCCATTCCAGGTCCTCCTCAACCTTTTTGTCCTTTCCTCTGGGAAAGGCGCCCATCCTCAGATTTTCAATGACGGTAAGGGGAGCGAAGATCCTTCTGCCCTCAGGACTGAGGGACACTCCCTGCTGCACAACTCTGTAGCTTCTTGTATCAAGGGGAGCGCCGTCAAGAAAAACGCCGCCGCCGTCCCGGCGCACTGTCGCCATGATGGCGTTCATGAGGGTGGATTTACCCGCCCCGTTAGAGCCGATAACGCTGACTATTTCTCCCTCAAAGACCTTCAGGGATACCCCGGAGAGGGCCTTTATGGCCCCATAGCTTACATCCAGATCCCTGACCTCGAGAAGAGGGGCTTTTTCTGCAGTCATTCGTCATCCTCCTCTCCGAGATAGGCCTTCAGCACTTCCGGATGACTCTGAATCTCCTCCGGAGCGCCCTCGGCGATTCTGGCGCCGAAGTTCATGCAGATTATGCGGGGACAGATCTCCATCACCAGATCCATATGATGCTCTATGACCAGAATGGTGAGATTGAAATCCCTGTGTATCTCCTGGATGAGCTCGTTCAGGGAGGATACCTCTTCTGCGTTCATGCCCGCCGCCGGTTCATCAAGGAGGAGAAGTTCCGGGTCCAGCGCCAGGGCTCTGGCAATCTCCAGCCTCCTCTGGAAGCCGTAGGGCAGCGTACCTGCAGCCTGTTCTGCCCGGTCGGCCAGCCCCACTCTTTCCAGCAGGGCCATGCTCTTTTCCAGGATCAGCCTCTCTTTTTTTCTCCACCGGCCCATATGGGTGATGCACTCCATAAAGGAGTAGGATATATGATACTGGGCAGCAGTCATAACATTTTCAAGGGCTGAGGACCGCTGAAACAGTCTGAGGTTCTGGAAGGTGCGGGCAATGCCCCTTGCCGTTATCTGGTGGGGTTTGAGCCTGGCCAGATTTTCACCCTTGAAGAAGATCTCTCCTCCATCGAGGTCGTAGACTCCAGTCACCAGGTTGAAAATGGTGGTCTTCCCCGCCCCGTTGGGACCCATGAGGCCCACGAGTTCACCCTTGGACAGGGAAAATGACATCTGATCAACGGCCTTTACTCCGCCGAAATTTTTGGTTGCGCCTGAAAGCTCAAAGAAAGCGGTCATTGGGATCGCCTCCGGAAGGGGGCCTTCACCCACGAGATAAACTCACGATTCCCCATGATTCCTTCAGGACGGATTACCATTATTATCACCAGGATCGCACCGTAGATAAGCATCCGGTACTGGGAGATGGGCCTGAATAGCTCCGTCACAAGAGTGATAACGGCTGTGCCCAGCAGAGATCCGCTCATTGATCCCAGCCCTCCGAAGACCACCACTGCCGTAAGCTCCGTGGACTTCAGCATATCGAACATTATGGGCTGGATGAAGGAGAGGAATCCTCCCAGAAGGGCCCCCGCCACCCCGCAGTAGAAGGCCGATATCATCAGGCTGATCACCCGTATCCTGGCGGTATTGAAGCCGAGCAGAGACGAGGCTATGTGGTCGTCCCGGCAGGCCTTGCAGGCTCTTCCGAAGCGGCTGTTGATGAGGTTGAACATGAAGATTGCGAGGACAATGAAGAAGGCCACCACCACCGGAAGGGTGGTATAGGGGTCGATCCCCGGGTAGCCCCGGGCTCCCCGGGTGACGGACTGCCAGTTTTCAAGGATCAGCCTGATGGCCTCTCCCAGCCCTATGGAGGCGATGGCGTAGTAGTCTCCCATAAGCTTGAGGGTGGGTATTCCTATGAAATAGGCCACTGCTACAGCCAGAAGGCCGCCCAGCAGGATTGCCGGCAGCCAGTGAACATCATGTCTTACGGTGAGGATGGCTGTAGTGTAGGCTCCGAGGGCCATATAGGCAGCATGACCGAGGGAGAATATCCCGGTGAATCCTGTGAGCAGGGACACGCCCATGGCAGCTATGGCGTTTATGCAGAGCAGAATAATTATCCCTTCAGTATAGCCAGACATGAACGCCACCTACACTTTCTCGCTAACGCTCTTGCCGAAGAGCCCCGTCGGCTTGACGAGCAGCGTTATCACGAGCAGGGAGAAAACTACCAGGTCCCTCATCTGACTGGAAATGAACCCGGCGGTGAGCATCTCCGCAAGGCCAAGGATCAGGCTTCCCACTACAGCCCCGGGAAGGGAGCCAAGCCCTCCTATGACCGCCGCCACAAAGGCCTTTATTGTTATGGCGCCCAGCTGGGGATAGAGAGTGTACCGCACTGACAGGAAAATGCCTCCCACCGCCGCCAGAAATCCCGCTACAAAAAAGACAATGGAGATAAGCATATTTACGTTAACTCCCATAAGCCCCGCTGTACGAAGGTCATAGGCCGCCGCCCTGATGGCGAGCCCCCATCTTGTCCTCGACAGAAAGAGCTGGAGGGCGCTGAGGAATACCACTGCCGAGACAAGGGAGATGACGTCAAAGGCACTGGTGGTAGCCACTCCCATGACATTCACGGGAGTAGTGGGGATTACGGGGGGAAGGGCCCTGAATCGTCCCCCTACAATGATCACAAAGATATTTTCGATGACTATATTCATGCCCATGGAGGCTATCAGAAGGTAGAGGGTCACATTAGTCCTCTCCCGGATGGGCCTGTAGGCAAGCCTCTCCGTCAGGATGGCCGCTATGCCGGCGCCTATCAGGGCCATGGCTCCCGCCGTCCATATATCCGAACCGAGCAGGCGAAGGGCTCCGTAACAGAAATACCCTCCGATAACTAAAAATCCGCCGTGAGCAAAATTAGAAAAAAGCAAAATAGAATAAACAAGAGAATAGCCTACGGCAATAAGAGCATAAACAGATCCCAGAGAAAGACCGTTGATAATCTGCTGGATAAGAGTCGCCAAAGGCAGATCACCCCTTTCACATTTGGATGGAGCCTAAGTCCGGCCCGTCCTGATACCTCAGCCTGAATTGCAGCTGACTTAAGTGTATGGAGCCCTTGCGGATTTTGCAGCTGAACGGGGGTTTTACGCAAATTTCAGTTTAGGGCCCCTCCTGCAGGGCCCCTGCAAAGATTATTTCACCTCCTGAATATTTGCTGCTTTTTTAATTGATTATACACCGGCTGAAGTTAAGGTACAATTCTCTCTTATTTTTCGGCTGCCGCCGACTCCTCCGCCACAAAGCGAACAAGGCTGCTGAAAAGCCCGGGGAGCGTGTCGAGGTAGAAGGGAAGGTAGATCCTTTCCCCCACTTTGTGATCGTCCTTGCCGAGGGGGCCGAAGTTTACTGCCGGTACGTCCAGCATTTTAAGCTCTTCCAGGGGAAAGCTGTATTCTCTTCCCCAGAGGGGCGTATTTTCGGCCAGCAGGTCGAGATCCTCCCCATCTCCCTGAAAACCGAAGTAGCTCAGGTCAATTATTCCCGAGAAGACCTCGGTTGTCGAAATATGGAGGTCCGCTTTTTCGCCCTCCTGCCTGAGCCTTTCAACGGCCCGCAGGATGGCCCTCTCCCCTTCCGTCTCTCTCCGGTTAAGCCGGGGCGGATAGTAGGGAGGCAAAAAACCCGTTACAATCATGGGTCCCTTCTCTCCAGCAAGGTCGAGCAGGTGGTAAACTAGCTCAACTCCCCTCTCCCTTTTATCGAGTTCTTCCGACAGGGATTTCAGGAAGCTGCTGATCACGTCTTCAAAATCGGCGGTCCTCTCCCTGGCCTTCTCCACGAGTTCGGAAAAAAGCATCACTCTTGGACGGGAATAGCCGGCCTCGAGAGGGTCCCCAACTCTTTCTGCCAGAATCTGCCGCTGATCCTCAATTCTCTGAATAGCCATCTCCAGAGCCCTGCCGGCGGCCTCCTTCATCTCCTCAAGGACGACGGCGGGGGTTTTTTTCACCGTCAGCAGATTGTAGTACGCTATTGCCCGTTCGGGGAGGGTCACGGAGTAGTTCTTCACAAGATCCCTGAAGCGGAGACAGGCCATGGGAGGAAGGTTCACTCCCCTGTGCTCCTCTGAGGTAAGGGCGGACCCTTCAAGGATAATTGCCAGGTTCGCGAGGATAAGTGATGCGTTGAGGCCGTCGAAGTAGTCGCACACGTGAGCCTCGTTGCCGACGCATAGAAAAAAGGGCATCATCTTGCCGATGGCGCCGAGGAAGACCAGCCCTCCCGACCTCTCCGGCACTCCCATGGAGGGCTCTGCGCTTACCGCCGCTGCATACTCCAGACTCCACTCCTCCCTGATCCTGATCAGCCAGGGGAGGGATCCTCTCATGCCGGCAGAGGTATTCTCCTCGTCGGGGACCGCGAGAAACAGCAAGTTTGCGGGGAAATCTCCCTTTCTTGCCGCTTCCGCAAGAAAGGCCATCATAAGGGCGATTCCCCCCTTCATGTCGGAGACTCCCCTGCCAAAGAGATATTCGCCGCTCTCAAGGTCTTTCCGGGCCTCCTCCGGCAGTTCCAGCTCCCCCGCCCGCCTGGTCAGCTCCAGGGGCGAGAAGGCCAGATCCTTAAGGGGGCCGTAGGCTTCAGCGTCCACCACATCGTAGTGACCGGTGATTATGATAGTCCTTTTAACTTCGGGGCCGGCCCTGTAAAAAGCTGCCGCCGCTTTTCTGCCCAGGGGATCCCCCTCAACGGGCAAAAGCCGCAGGTGGGAAGGATTTTCCCTGAAATAGGCCTCTCCGGAAAATTTTTCAATTATGAGCTCTGCAAGCCTGTTTTCCTGATCTGAAAAAGAGACGCTGGGCACGGACACCAGGTCCGTCAACAGGTTTAAAAGGCTTTCCCTATTCAAAGAGAGCACAGGATTACTCAACCTCCTCCGCCGGCTCCTCTTTCTCTTCAGGAGCGGGCCTTCTCATTATGACGTCGATGGGCTCGGCGCCGTTCAGGTTTATATTCATCCGGGGCATGGCAATGGAGATCTGGTTGTCCTCAAAAAGGGATATGAGGCGGAACCGGAGATCGCTTCCTACCTTCATGGTGGATGCGTTCGACATGTCTATCCATGCGTACAGGGTAAACTCCAGAGCATCGGGGCCGAAGTTGCGGAAGATCACGAAGGGATCAGGTTTTTTCAGCACCCTGGAATGGTCCTCTGCGGCCTTAAGCAGCAGCCTCTCCACCTTCCGTACGTCAGAGCCGTAGGCTACCCCCACATCGATTTTCAGCCGTATTTTCTGGTCCATGAGGGACCAGTTTACAATCTTGTTGTCCAGGAAGTAGTTGTTTGGAATGAGCACGTCGATGTTATCAAAGGTTTTGGCCCTTGTGGATCTGGACCCTATCTCCTCTACCGAGGCAAACATCCCGTCAATCTCAATGGTATCGTTAGGCCTGATGGGTTTAGAAAACATGAGGATGAATCCGCTTATCAGGTTGTTGAAGAAGTTCTGGGCCCCGAAGCCTATGCCGATGGCCACAGCTCCTCCCAGGAAGGCAAAGGCCGTCAGGGGGATTCCCACCATGTCAAGGGCGGAGAGGATGAAGGAGACCATGAAGATATAGAACAGTATCTGCTGAGTGGCAGTCCTTGCGGAGGAGTCCATGCCCAGCCTTTTGAGCAGCGTTCTGCCAAGGAAGGCAGTGAGCCTGCCGCTGAGAAAGAAGGCTGCCCCGAAGAGGACCACCGCGAGGGTCAGCTTGGCTATGGTTACCTCAAAATCGTCCCCTGTCCACAGGGGCGTATTCCAGAAGGCGAGGAAACGGTCTTTGCCGAAACGGGTCACCTGCTCCGCAATGCGGACGGCATCGATCTCGCTGTTAAGCTCCGCCTGAAACCGATTGTACTTGTTGAACAGCTCAAGAAGCCTGGTTATGGAGCTGTTGGTTATCTGAATGGTCTTTTCCAGGGCATCGATCTGTTTTGCTATCCGGGATGAGGCGGCACTGTTTCCTCCGGCGTCCTCCCGGGCTTTCCGGGCCGCCTGTATCTCCGCCTGTATTGCTGCGATATTCCGGTGCTGTACCCGGAAGATATTCTCCAGGTCCTTTATGCGGTCGCCGGCGTTGCTTCTGTAATCCCAGATCTCCTTGCCGGGGAGAGAATCTCTGATGAGCTCGTACCGGATCTCCCATATGCGGGCGGATTCATCGAGCACGGTCAGCTCCTGCTCTGCCTGGTCCAGAGCCGCCTGATTGTGCTTTAGCCAGGCCTCGAACTCCGCTACTCCCGCCTGGGCTGTCATCTTCTGCTGATCGCTCCTGGCCGCATTCAGCTCCCCCTGGGCCTTTGCAAGAGAGTTTCGGAGCTTTTCCCGCTCCGCCCTGAGGGATGCTATGGACTCCCTGGTGCTGACTATCTGCTGTCCGAGGTCTTCTATTTTTCCGTTTCGGTCTGCCTCGTCGTAGTAAAGATTATTTTTTACTCCTTCGATATCCTTTTCCAGCAGCTTTTTTCTGGTCTCCAGGAAGGAGCGCCTGAGCCTGTTGGCCTCAAGGGAGGTTTTATGAAGGTGCAGCGAGACCTGGGCGGCTTCAAGCTCCGCCTCTGTCTCCCTCATGCGGTACTCCACATCCGGCGTCTTGCCCTCAGGGGTCATGAGCTCGGCCCGCAGGTCTCCAAGCTTTGACTCAAGGGCGGAGATTGTCTTGGGCAGGCTTTCCAGGGAGCTTTCCGCCAACTGGATGGAGGATGCCACCGACTTGAGCCTCTGATCCACTCCTTCGTACTGATTTCTCACTCCCTCATAGAAGGTGAGGTTGTAGGGAGGGCTCTCCTGAACCAGGGATTTTTCGTCCAGCTCTGCCGCCTCTGACGCTTCTTTGCGGGCCTGCTCAAGATTTTCAAGGGCGGCGTTATATCTGGAATACACGTTCTGAACTGAGCCCAGAGCGACGGTTACCTTTCTTATAAGCTCCGATTCGTCGCCATCGTCCCCCTGGATCTCCTCCCGGCGCTTCAGGTAGAGGTCCATCTCTTTTTGGATCTCTTCAATCCGCCCTTTTATCTCCTCTTTGTCCGGAGGAGGCATTCTCTCCTCCTTGCCGGCGGCTGCAGGAGCCTCCTTTTTCTGCTCTTCCGGAGAACTCTGCTCCGTTTCCGCGGAAAAGCAGGGAGAGGCCGCCATCAAATAAAAGAGAACCAGAAGGAAGATAAATAATACGGGCCTTCCTGTGAACAGACCTCGCCTCGTTTTTGCCAAAATTTCTACCTCCATGGGGTCAGCTGCTTAAATACTAACAGGGCGGGAGATATCTCCCGCCCGGCAACAGCTTAAGAAAGCTCTTCTATTCCGGGAAAAGCTCTTTCATAATATCTGCCACGTGAACCATTCTGTCTATCTTCGTCACGTTTGAGCCGCAGAAGAAGAGCCCTTCCTCCCAATTGCCCTTAAAGGCGTCTATCAGTGCCTGGGCAATGCAGAAGGTCTCCCTTTCCGACTTGTAGCGGCAGTGAGTGAGGCAGTTGGCTATGCACGGCTTGCTCTCCACCACTCCCTGCAGATACTTTTCAACAAAGGGCGACCGGAGCACCCGGCCGGGCAGTCCGGCGGGACTCTGGATAAGGACCACATCCTCCTCCCGGGCGTCTATGTAGGCCTGCTTGAACCGGTCTGCAGCGTCTCCCTCAAAGGTGCAGGCAAACCTGGTTCCGATCTGAACTCCCCTGGCTCCCAGCCCGAAGGCCCATTCCATATCGCTGCGGTCCCAGATGCCCCCCGCAGCAATTACGGGCACGTCTTTTCCGAGCTCTCTCTCCACAAACTCCACCAGCTCAGGAACGACCTTCTCCAGGGAGTATGCGTCGTCGTCCACCTGCTCCATCTTCATAACTCCCAGGTGTCCTCCGGCGTATTTCGGCGTCTCCATTACGAAGCCGTCAGGGGTTCTTCCGTAGGTCTTCTCCCACCGTCTCGTAATCAGGCTGGCCGCCTTCACGGAGCTTACGATGGGCACAAGGGCCACCTCCGGATAGTCCTTTGCATACTCCGGCAGCCTCAGGGGCAATCCCGCACCTGAAATTATCACGTCCACTCCGCCCTCGCAGGCGGATCTGACATGCCGGTCATAATCGGTCAGGGCCACCATGCAGTTTACTGCGATGACTCCCTCCGGTCCCGAAATCCTGCGGGCCTCCTCAATGCCTTCCCGCACTGCTATCTCGTTTGCCTCGTAATAGTTTTTGCCGTTATAGTAGGGGGTGTTGCACGCAAGGCCTACGCTGGCTATGGTGCCTACGCCGCCGCACTTTGCCACATGGCCCGCAAGTTTCGGGCCGGAAATGGCGACCCCCATTCCTCCCTGTATCATCGGATACCGGGGCTGATGTTTTCCTAGCTTCAAGACCGGAAGTTGGCTCAAAAGGCTCTCTCCTCTTCAAATGAACTTCCGCCGCCGCCAGCCGGGGCTGGAAACGCCGGTTCAGTAGCTCTGCAATACAGTTTTTTTTCAGTGCTATTCTATCTCAACTCCAAGCATTCAAGCAAGGAAAAAAATCCGCACCCCTGCTGCCGCTATAAAATGGGTGAAAATTTCCCGATACTGCAAGGAGCCCCAGTGGTATAATCAGATGTTATTTTGTACAGATTATGAATGTCTTTTGAAATGAGGTGGCAACGATGATAACGATTCGAAAACTTATTGCTGTTGCGGCGATCCTTTTTATGACCGGCACGGCCGGAGAGGCTTCGGCCTGGCAGGGCATACAGAAATGGGCCTATGACGCTCAAAACAGCGTTACGGGATCCCCCGCAGTAGTAGGGGGAAAGGTGATAATAGGAGACAGCGAAGGACGGCTCGCCGCCCTCGACGAATCCACCGGCGAGCCGATATGGGTCCTGGAGGCAGGAGGAACCATCAACGGCGCTCCCGCCCTGTCCGGCAACACCCTGTATTCGGGCGGGATGGACGGGACCCTCTCCGCAGTGAACAGCGAAACAGGCGACCTGCTGTGGCAGTTCAACCCGTCAGAAAAATTCACTCCCGGCTCCATCTGGGGATCCCCCGCCACGGGGGACGGCCGGGCCTATTTCAACAGCGCCGACGGCAAGGTCTATGCCCTTAATTCGGCCTCCGGAGAGGTACTATGGACCTTCGACAGCGGCAGGGAGCTGCGCTCCTCGCCCGTATTCAGCGAAGGGCTGCTCTTTGTGGGCACCTACGAGGGACTTTTTCTGGCCCTGGACGCCGCTACAGGAAAAAAAGCCTGGGGGGGAGGAAGCGGCGGACCTGTTTTGACCGCCGCAGTATCGGGGGGAAGGGTATACTTCGGCAGCTGGGACGGCGTCCTGCAGGCGGTGAAGATCCAGAAAGTGATACCAGTATGGAAGTACGACGCGGGGGAATCGATTACAACAAAACCTCTGGTCGCCGGCGGCCGGGTCTTTTTCGGCACGGAAAAGGGCAAAATGACAGCTCTGAATGAGGAGACCGGACAGCTCGCATGGGAATTTCCCGTGCCGGGAGGAATTCAGTCTTCACCCCTCCTCCATGACGGCATGATTTTCTTCGGGAGCAACGGAGGCGCAATCCATGCCCTGGATGCGGGCACCGGGAGAGAGATCTGGAAATTCCAGTCCGGCGGAGAGATAGTTACTAATCCCGCAGCAGCCAACGGCAAGGTGTTTTTCGGCAGTGCGGACGGCAAGGTCTATGCTTTTGAATAGCCAGCCAAACCCACGGGCGTTGTCATAGATGGACAGCAGAAAACGGGGAGGAGGTTAAGACATGCCGTCACGCCAACGGAAGGAGCCGGAGGCCTCCGGCCGTGAGGAGCTTGAAAAGCAGATAAAGGAGCTCAGGGAAGACCTGAAAATAGCGGAGGAGAAGGCAAAGAGCAAAAGCGCATTCATGGCCAGCCTTAGCTATGAAATCCGTACGCCCCTGAACTCCATAATCGGGATTGCCGGCCTTTTCCAGGGGACCAGGCTAGACCTTGAGCAGAAAAAATTCGTCGAGATGCTCTCCTCCTCCGCCAAGGACCTTCTGGGGCTGATAGAAGAGCTTCTGGACCTATCTCTTATTGAGACAGGAAGGCTCACCCTCAGGGATATTCCCTTTCCCATAAGAGCGCTCTCCTCAAGGACAGTCCATCCCATGGCCCTGTCGGTGCAGGAGCGCAGACTGACCCTTGAACTGACCGTGGATCCCGGAGTTCCCGAGTACCTTCGGGGAGACGGCACGAGGCTTGCCCAGATACTTAGAAACATGGCAGCCAACGCAATCGCCCTGACCTCCAGGGGCGCTATTGACGTAAAAATCTACCTTGCGGAGGAAACGCCCTCCTCGGTGGTGCTGGCTGTTGCGGTAAGTCATCCCGCCGAAAAAACGGACGTCAAAGGACGAAAGCCGGAAACCTCGGAGGAAGGCATGGGCATGGATTTGCTTATAGCGTGCGGCGTGGCAAACTCTATGGGCGGAGAAATAAAGATTTCAAAAACCACTGAGGGGGACCGTATTATCAGTTTCGAGGCGCCCATGGGCAAAGTCCTTCCCGGGGAGGAGAGAGTGGCGGGAGAGAGCCTGCCGGAAGAAAAAGCGGCAGAATCCCTGCCGGAGAACCTAACCGTATTGATTGTGGACGACAACAGATTCAACCGCAGCCTTACCAGGACAATCCTCAGAAAAATGGGCGGCTCAGGCTGGAAGATCTCCCTGGCAGAGGGAGGGCAGGAGGCCCTTGACCTAATGACGGAAGAAAAGTTTGACCTGATCCTGATGGATGTTCAGATGCCCGGGATGGACGGCCTTGAATGCACCAGGCAGATCCGGATGAAAGAAAGCAAGGAAGCCGGAGAGGCAGTGACAATAATTGCCATGACTGCCTACGCCATGGAAGGAGACAGGCAGAGATGCCTTGACGCCGGCATGGATGACTATATAGCAAAGCCGGTGGAGGCGGACGAATTGAAGTCGGTCATTGGGAAAAATCTTCCTCAGAGGCTTCGTATCAACACTCCCAGAGCCGACTGATCGTCCTTTGCCGCGCCCGCGTATCCGGCGTGGAAAAGTCGATCGTAGAGGTCGGTGAAGGAAGCTTGCCCGGAGTCCAGCTCTCCCTGGCTGTCAAGAAAGCCATCGCTCAGGAAAAAGCAGAAATCCCCTCCCGTTACTGTAAGACACCCTGATTCAAAAACGGGATCTCCCGGCACTCCAAGCAGAGATCCGGGGGCAGATACTCTTTTTACCCCCTCCTTCCCTCCCCAAAGGAAAGAGTTTATGCCGGCGGAACAGTACTCCATAGTCCTCTCCCCGAGGTCCAGGCGGAAACAGATAGCAGCGGCAAAGGAATCAGGCAGAATACGGCTCCCTGCCATGGCATTCACCCAATTAAGCTTCTCCTCAAGCATGCCGCCGGCTGCAGTTTCATCCTCGAAGGCCTGCCGGAACAGCACCATCAGCGCCGATGTCTGCAGAGCCGCAGGAACGCCGTGCCCCATGACGTCAAAAAGATAGCCGCTGAGAACTCCCTTATCCTCATTCCAGTGATAGCCGTAGAGATCGCCGCTGATCATGAACATGGGCCTGTGAATGGTCCTCACTTCAACCCGCCCGTCTCCGTCGAGGTCCGGAGGCAAAAAGCTTCTCTGGATTGATGATGCCAGGGACACGCTGTCCCGGGCCAAATTCTCCGGCGACAGATCGGATACGGTCATCACCATGAGGTCTCCCGCTCCTTCGGCCAAAGGCCTGCAGGTGGTCTGCACCGGGAAGAAAACACCGGCTTTGTTTTTGTGGGTGGCAGAAAAAAAGGAGTAGGCTCCCTCCCTGAAGTCTTCTTCCCAATCAGGGAAAATCTCCTCCATGGCAAGGCTCTCCAGCTCTCCGCAGCTGTAGCCGTAGAGAGATCTGGCTGCCTCATTGGCGAAGTGGATCAGTCCGGTGGACGCCTCCCATATAATAAGGGCTTCCCCCAGCATCTCCAGGAGATTGGCGCCGTCGAACCGGAATCCCGCTATCTCAAGGGCAATAGAAGCTCCTCCGCACTTTGCCGGTAGAGACTTATTCATCCTCCTTCCCTCCCTGCTCCGTCACCGGCTTTTCCATGAACATGCTTATCAGGCCCCCTGATTCTTTCAGATCACAGCCGTCTACCAAATGAAGAATTATCTGTATTCCCCGTCCGGATTCGCCTCTGTTTTCCTGAAACAAAGACCCGTTTGCCTTCATATCGTGAGTGAAGATTCCGCCGCTGCTCTTAACATGAACCCAGATCCTCTCCCCCCCACGCCGGATGGAAAGGCGCACTTTCCCTTCGGGACATCCGGCCATGCCGTGGATGAGGGCATTGTTTACAGCCTCATTAAGAGCCACGAAAAAACGCATGCCTCTCTCGTCGCCGAGATCCTCAGAGAAGAGGCGCCGTATCTCTTCCCTGTGAGGAGCAAACTCATGAGCAGATCTAAAATAAATCTCCAGAAGCTCTGTTTCAGAATTCATCTTATTCACTCCCTCCGGATTGACGAGAGGCTTATCGCAATGATTGGATCACAATAATATCATAGTGGCGGGGAGGCAAAAAAAGGGCCCGAAGGGCCCTTTGCGTTTACGCTACCGGTTCTTCTTCTCCGCAGCCAGGGCCTCCGCCCGGTCCGTCCTCTCCCATGCGGGAAGGGGATCGAGGTCCGTCCTGCCCATGTGTCCGTAGGCCGCGAGCCGCCTGTACTGGGGTTTTTTAAGGTCGAGATCCCGGATTATGGCCGCCGGCCTGAAGTCAAAATGCTTTCTGATCAGGCCGGTGATCTCCTCATCAGTAAACCCTTTGCCCGTGCCCATGGTGTCCACCATAACAGAGACCGGCTCAGCCACCCCAATGGCGTAAGCAAGCTGCACGAGACACTGGTCTGCAAGGTCTGCTGCCACCACATTTTTGGCCGCGTATCTGGCCATATAGGCGCCGGAGCGGTCCACCTTCGTGGGATCCTTTCCCGAGAAGGCTCCCCCGCCGTGAGAGACCCAGCTGCCGTAGGTGTCTACTATGATCTTTCTTCCCGTAAGCCCTGTATCCGCCATGGGTCCCCCCTTCTCAAACCGGCCCGAGGGGTTGACAAGAATCCTGGTGTCGCCGTTCATAAGATGCTCCGGCACCACCGGACTGACCACATGTTCAATGATGTCAGCCCTGATCTGTTCGTTTTTCACATCGGGATGGTGCTGGGCCGAGACAACTCTGGTGTGGGCGTGAACCGCCCTGCCATTGACATATTCCAGGGTTACCTGTGTCTTCCCGTCGGGCCTTAGGTAGGAGATAGTGCCGTTTTTCCTGACCTCGGTGAGCTTTCTGGCGAGCCGGTGGGACAGGGCGATGGGCATAGGCAGATATTCTTCCGTCTCATTGCAGGCAAAGCCGGTCATCATGCCCTGGTCTCCCGCTCCTGTAGCGGCCAGGTCCTCCTCGGCGTCATCCAGCTCCCTTACCTCAAGAGCTGCGTCAACGCCCTTTTTGATATCTGTGGACTGTTCGTCAATAGCAGTAATCACAGC
>JBMNVK010000062.1:0-14284 GCA_050946755.1 Aminivibrio sp.
GTTTCCGCCGCCTCTAGTCGATATTGGCTTTTTTGGCCATTTCGATAAGATCAGCGCCTATAATGTCCTTATACTCGTCGTAGACGGGAAGAGTAGCGTCGATGAAGAGCTGCTTCTGCTCGGGGGTAAGCTCGTTGATCTCCATCCCGGCTTTCTTCAGGTCTTCCAGGAAATCTTTCTCCTGCTCGTCGGCCATGGCCCGCTGCTCCACCACGTACCGCTCTCCAGCCTCTTTAACGATCTTCCACAAATCCTCGGGCATGTTCGCGAAGTAGTCGTCATTTGCCACCAGGATGGTAGCGGAGTAGAGGTGTCCTGTCAGGGAGTAGTACTTCTGCACTTCAAAGAATTTGGATGTGTAGACGAGGACTACCGGGTTCTCCTGCCCGTCCACCGTCTTCTGCTGCAGGGCTGTGTAGAGCTCGCCGAAGCTCATGGGAGTCGGGTTGGCGCCCAGCATCTTGAAGAAGGATACGTGAAGGGGGATCTCCATGGTACGGATCTTGAGTCCGCTCAGGTCCTCAGGCTTGGTGATGGGCTTGCGGCTGTTGGAAATATGTCTGTAGCCGTTCTCCCCGAAGCCGAGGTTTCTCATTCCCAGAGGCTTAAGGAGTTCGTCTGCCGCCTGGCCAAGCTCTCCGTCCAGGGCTCTGAAGGCAACCTCCTTGGACTTGAACATAAAGGGAAGGTCAAATACCTGGAAACGCTTGTCAAAGCCAGCCATGGCCGCTGTAGCGGGGATGGCCACCTGTATGGTCCCCAGCTGGACTGACTCGATAAGCTCTCTGTCGCCGCCGAGCTGGGCATTGGGGTAGAGTTCGACGGAGATGCGTCCGCCGCTCTTCTCTTCGATGTCCTTCTTGAACACGTCTCTCATGACAATATGGTCTGACTGAGTCTCGGGAAGGATGTAGCCTACCTTGATCACGTACTCCGGTTTGGCTGCGGCAAAAGCCCCGCCCGCCAGTACTACAAGTATTGATACGCAGAGAATAGCCTGAAGCAATCGTTTCACTAGCAACCCCTCCTTGCTTGAATTGACCGGATTACCGGTTCTCTATACACATCAGCAATTATACATCACTATCAGGTTTTGCGCACTTGTTCTCCGGAACCATCCTCAACCATCCTCAAAGTGCGGGGAAAGGACTCAGAAGGCGGCATTTTAACTGGCGCCAGATTTGCAGTGAGTTTTGCTTGACAAGAAACTGGGGCAGTCCTAATATTGACCGCATCTTATACATACTAATATTGCCGGTAAAAATGCCTTCTTATTTTTATGAGTACGGCCAGTAAATTTTGCGGCAAAATCATTTCCCTGTCCCGCAAAGGGTGATGGGGGGAATGTTTGAAGAGCAGAATTTGGGAAGACGGGCGATAGCAGATCAGGAGGGGAAATTGCATGGAGAGCGAGAAAAAGAGCGGTACTTTCAGTTTTTTTATGAACTACAGCTGGTACAAAAAGTATCTCTTGCCGGGATTTGTAGCCCAGTCGGTGCTTATCGCCGGAGGGTACGGCACAGGACGGGAGCTGGTGGAGTATTTCAGCCAGTACGGCCCCACCGGCGGACTTATGGGAATGGGCCTTACTTTTATCCTCTGGGCGGCCCTGTTCGCCCTGAGCTTTGAATTTGCCCGCGCCTTCAAGGCGTACGACTACAGAACATTTTTTGAAAAGCTCATCGGTCCCTTCTGGTTTGTCTACGAAATAGCCTTCATAGTCCTGCTCTGCATCATTATGGGCGTCGTGGGGGCTGCCTCGGGAAGCATCCTCAGGGATTACTTTGGCCTGCCCGACATGGTGGGCTCGGGCATATTCCTTGTCTCCGTCGGCTTTCTGACCTACAGCGGAAGCAAGGCCATCGAAGTCGCCCTGTCCTGGTGGTCCCATGTCCTCTATAATTGTCTACATAGTGTTCCTTTACTTCGCCTTTACCAAGTTTGGCCACGTCATATCCGCAAACTTTGCTGAGGGGACGGTAAATCCGGGGTGGCAGCTGGGAGGCTTCAAGTATGCCTTCTACAACATAGCGGTCACCTCCACAGTGCTCTTCTCCCTCAACTACCTTGAGAGCCGCCGGGAGGCAATTATCTCCGGAATTACCGCGGCCTTTATCTGCATCGTCCCTGCGATCTTCTTCTACGTGGTGATGGTGGGCTTCTATCCCGACGTGCTCTCCATGGAGATCCCCTCAAGCGCCATTATTGAGAGGCTTGGAGTGAAATACCTGCTTCCTGTGTGGCTGCTGGTGCTGTTCGGGACAATGATCGAAACCGGGGTGGGTTTTTTCCACTCAGTGAATGAAAGGATTAACTCAGCGCTCATCAAAAGGGGCGGGACGGGCATGACAAAACTGGCAAGGGGCGTAATGGGCGCATTTCTTGCCATTATGGGGCTTGTCATCTCCAACTTCGGCCTCATCGGCCTCATCGCCCAGGGCTATGGCACCATAAGCTGGGTCTTTTTCATCCTCCAGGGGGTGGGCCTCTTCACCGTAGGCATCTACAAGCTGGCGAAGCAGGGGAAAGAGTAAGGCCGGATTTAAAAGGTCCTCCGGGTGCTTCCCGGAGGACCTTTTTTTATGGAGATGGTCAGATTTCTGAAATTCTGCGCAAGAATTCCTCCAGCTGTCCCGGAGAAGGGATTCTGACCCGGGCGGACCTTTCGTCCAGGTCAAAAAATCCTCTCCCCGATTCGCAGGATATGCCCAGGTCGGCCAACTTTGCCGCCATATCCCCCTCTTTACAGGTAATAAGCGCTATGGGGACCTTCGGGTGGGTGTCGGCCATGGCAATATCCTTCTTCCCGGACAGTGCTTCGCACATTTTACTCTTGGCCTCAGCTGCGTATCTTCTTGTCTCATCGATAAAGGCGTCGTCAGTCAGAAGGACCTCAGCAAGGCGGGAATCCACTGTGCCCACGATAAAGGGGGGCTGGAGCTTTCTGCAGGCTGCCGCCAGCTCCCGGTTGCGGCAGACGGCGAAGCCCACCCGGAGCCCCGCCCCGCCCCGGCCCTTCGAGAAGGAGCGGCAGGTCACCACGTTGGGAAGGTTCAGGGATGCCGCCGATTCGTCGTCGGGCAGAAAATCGCCGTAAGCCTCGTCAACTACAACCCAGACTCCCTTTCTCGCGGCCTCCCGGGCCAGCTCCTCCAGCAGGCCGAGGGAAACAGCCTGTCCCGTAGGGTTGTTGGGGCGGTCCAGATAGACGGCTGCCGGAGAGCCCTCAAGCAGCCGGGAGAGCTCCCCGCCAGTGATGGGGAAGCGGGGGCCTCTGAGGTGCACGGGATTATATTCCGCTCCCGTGTACAGAGCCTGGAGGATGCCGTCGGTGAACTGGGGGGACAGGCCGGAGAAGGCGGCCCCCGGGCCCAGCATCAGCCGCCAGAGGGTGACCAGCACGCCCATGGAGCCGCCGCCGACAATTATGTTCTCAGGCGCGGCCCTCCAGGTATGGAATTTCGAGGAGATGGCCTCCTTAAGCTTTTCAGGCTCCGGTTCAGGATAGCCGCTGACGGATATATCTCCTGCCGCGGCCAGAGCTGCCCTGACCGCAGGCGAGTCGCCGAGCGGGTTTGTCCCAAGGGCGCAGTCGATCAGCTCCATGTCCTCAGGATATTCAAGAGGTTCTGCCGCAGCGTACCCCTGCTGTTCGACGGACAGAAATTCAAGCTGCAGTTTTCCGTTCCACATTTTCAATCATCTTCTTTCCTGTGGTTTTGTCCGAGGCCGGATAGCCGGGGCAGGGCAGCCACCAGGGCTTTGGTGTAGCCGTCCTTCGGGCTGGAGAGAATGTCCCGGCAGAGGCCTTCCTCCACCCCTTTCCCCTTGTGGAGGACAATTCCCCGGGGGGCAGCCCTTCGTGCCAGGAACAGGTCGTGGGTGACGAAGATCATGGACATGCCGGACTGCTGCCTTCTGGCAAAAATTTCTATTATCTCGCCCCTGGTGGAGGCGTCCTGCATGCTGGTGGGCTCGTCGCACAGGAGCAGCTCCGGATCCAGGATGAGGGCCCTTGCGATGGCCACCCTCTGCCGCTGTCCCCCTGAAAGGGAGAGTCTTACCCGGGAGCGGATGATCTCCTCCTCCCCGAGGCCCACCTCCTCCAGCAGGTCCCGGGCTCGTTTCTCAGCCTCCCTGCGGGAGTTTTTTCCCCTGACGATGAGCCAGGGCTCCATTACCGCCTCAAGAACGGTGAGGGTCGGGGGCAGGGAGCCGTAGGGGTCCTGGGAGACCATGGCGCACCGCTGCCGCAGGGCCGTCAGGGCCTCGGGGGGAGCGGAGGCAAGGTCTTTTCCGAAGAGTTTCACCGAGCCCTCTGCAGGGGGCAAATGGCCCAGGATGGTCCTCATGAGGGTGGTCTTCCCGCTCCCGGACTCGCCGATGACCGACAGACTCTCGCCCCTCTCCAGGGTCAGGGAGAGGGAGCAGAGGGCCTTCGTCGGCTCCCTTCGCCCCCTTCCAGGGAAGATTACCGTGAGGTTTCTGATGTCCAGCAGGGTAGTCATGAGTCTTCCTCCAGATCGAGGAGGGCTTCTATGAGGGCGCGGGTGTGGGGGTTTTGGGGGGATGAAACAATGGCCCGGGGTTCCCCCTCCTCCACGAGACGGCCGTCCTTCATGATATAGAGCCTTGAGGCGGCGGAGGCCGCCAGGGGAAGGTCGTGGGAGATGAGCAGCAGTCCCAGCCCCCGCTCGTCTACAAGCTCCTTAAGGGTGGCGATTATGCCCTGCTGGGTGACTACGTCCAGGGCAGTGGTGGGCTCGTCGCACAGAAGATAGTCCGGCTCGCAGGCCAGAGCCAGGGCGATGGCCGCCCGCTGCTTCTGCCCTCCCGAGAGTTCGTGGGGATACCGGCGGGCCAGCTCCCCGTCAAGGCCGGCCAGGGCAAACAGGGAGGGGATCCGTTCCTCCGATTCTCTTCTGGACAGCCCCAGGTGGACGGACAGCACTTCCTCCACGTGCCGTCCCACGGTGATCACAGGAGTAAAGGAGTTCATGGCTCCCTGGGGGACCAGGGCAATCCTCCTCCACCGGATCCTGTTCAGCTCCTCTTCCGTCATGGACAGAAGATCTTTGCCCTCCAGGATAATCCGCCCCGACAGGGCGGTTCCCCGGGGGAGGAGACCTGGAATGGCCATGAGAACAGTGGTCTTTCCGCTGCCCGACTCCCCGGCAAGGGCGTGGAACCGGCCTCTGGTCACCGTAAGGGAGACGTCCTTCGCCGCCTCGGCAAAGCTCTCTCCCCCTTCTGAGGTCATTCGTCTGTAGGTAACGGACAGGTTTTGAATATCTATCACGGGGCCGCCCCTCCCTTCAGCCTTGGGTCCGCCCGCTCCTCAAGATACTTGCCGAGGTCCAGAAAGACCAGGCAGAGCAGGGCGATGCCCAGCCCCGGGGGCAGCAGCATCCACCAGGCACCGGCGGTAAAGGCGCCGAAGGACTGGGCCTCATGAAGCATCCGGCCCCAGGAGATCACCCGGGGGTCGGACAGGCCCAGGAAGGAGAGCCCCGCCTCGGACAGGATCGCTCCCGGAACGCCCAGGGTCATGGAGGCCAGCAGCACGGGGAGGGTCTCGGGAAGGAGGTGGCGGCGGAGGATGTACCCCGCCGGGGCGCCTATCCCCCTCAGGTCCTCGATGTACTGGGCGTCCCTCAGGCTCAGGGTGAGGGCCCTGATGGTCCTTGCCGACCCCATCCACGAAAATACGGACAGGATCAGGATCAGCTGCCAAAGCCCCTTGCCCCAGAGGGCCGCCAGGGCCATAAGAATGGGCAGCAGGGGGATGGAGAGGAGTAGGTCGACGATCCGCATGACGACGGCGTCCGTCCAGCCGCCCAGGTAGCCCGCCGTCAGGCCCAGGGACGCCCCCAGGAATGTGGCAATAAGGGTGGCAAAGATGCCCACCAGCAGGGATACCCGGATCCCCGCCACGAAGAGGGCTGCGATGTCCCTCCCCCTCTGGTCCGTGCCCAGAAGGCCCCATCTGCCTCCCTCAAGACGGATAGTCGCCCCTCCCTCCCAGGGGCCCTCTCCCGTTATCTCCACCCTGTAGGTTCCCTTCTCGGGAAGGAGGGCGGAGGCAGCGTCGCCGAAGGGGGGGAGGCCCAGGGATCTTTTGAAGGAGATGTCCCGTCCGTCCGCCTCGATGCCCCCCTTGATAGAAGACAGGCGGAAGGTCTTTCCCGAGGGAAGGGTCCACACAATAAAGCGATCCTCTATGGATTCTTCCGAGTCAATTTTGAGGAAGAAGCCGGAAGGGGCACCGAACTGCCAGTCAAACTCCAGGGCCTGTCTGTCCGCCCCCAGCTCCAGCTCCGACGTGGGGGGAAGGGTGGAGTCGAGCCACAGGGGCTTGGAGAAGGAGGCCGCCCTCTCCGCCTCGGGAGGGGCGGCAAAAAAATTCGCGCCGAACAGGGCGGTAAGGATCAGGATCATGAGGCACCAGAAGCTCCATCTTTTGAGGAGTCCCTTCATCTTCTTCCTCCCCTCTCCATCCTCACCCTGGGGTCCGTCACTCCGTAGAGGAGGTCCGACAGAAGATTGCAGCTCACGGTGAGGAGGGCCAGCAGAAAGAAGGATGCCCCCGCAGCGGGGTAGTCGTGGCCCGTGACGGCCTCAAGCAGAAATCTGCCCACGCCGTGGAGGGAGAAGACCGTCTCGGTGATCACGGCGCCCGATACCACGCCGGGGAGGGAGAGAAGAAAGATGGTGAGAAGAGGAGGCAGCAGGGTTCTGAAGGCGTGCCCCATTACAATGTTTTTCCTCGGCAGGCCCCGGGCCCGGGCCAGGAGGATGAAGTCCTCTCCCAGAATTTTTACCATGAGGTTCCGCACGTAGAGGGCCCATCCGCCGAAGCCCAGCAAGACCAGGGAGAAGACGGGAAGGGTCATGTGCCACAGGTAGTCCGCCAGCAGCGCCCCGCCTCCGGCAGGAGGAGGTACGGAGAGGGTGCCCCTCAGGGGAAAGAGGGGCAGCTGGGCGGCAAAGGCCATCAGGAGAACCAGCTGAACGAAGAAGGACGGGAAGGAGAAGGATATTGCCCCGCTCCAGAGGATGCACTTCTCAAGAAAGCTGCCCCGCTTCAGGGCAGCCTTCATGCCCAGCCAGGTCCCCAGCAGGGCTGAGAGGACAAGGCTTGTCCCCAGCAGGGTGACCGTGTTGGGCAGCCGGGACCGGAGTTCATCCATGACGGGCCGTCCCGTCAGGAAGGAGATGCCGAAGTCGAAGGAGAGGGTGGACTTGACGTACCGCAGAAACTGCACCGGAAGAGGCCTGTCCAGGCCGTAGACCTGGCTGAGCCTGGCCTTGGCCTCGGGGGAGAAGTTTGGGTCAATGATGGAGGCCACCGGGTCGCCGGGCATCATCCGGAAAAGTATAAAGTTAAGGACCAGGACCAGCCCCAGGATGAGCAGGGCGCTTCCGGTCCTGCGGACCCAGTAGCTGTTCACCTTCTCCTCACTTTTTCCTTCCGAGCCAGAATTGCTCATTCGCGCTCATCCGGACGTACTCTCCGGGCCTGTACTCTCTGAAGACGAAGGGGCCCGACCCCACGAGGCCCGTGAGCCCGGAGCCCGAAGGACTCTTCTCCTCCGCCGGGAGCCAGCTTCGCCAGTCCTCCACCTTTTCCACTACGTGCCTGGGCAGTACGGGGATGCCCGCCACCCGGTGAAGGTGCCAGAAGCTCACGTTCTTCATGATTACCCGGACAGTGAAGCCGTCCGGTGTTTCCACGGCCTCCATGTTGTCCACGGCGTCAAGGTATCTGGGCGGGGAGAATTTTCTTAGAGTTTCGTAGGTGAAGGCCACGTCGTCCGCCGTAAGGGGCTTTCCGTCGTGCCACTCCACTCCCTCTCTGATGCGGAAGGTGAGCACAGTCCTGGCGCCGGAGGGACCGTCTTCCGTCTCCACGGTCCAGCTCTCCGCAAGCCAGGGAATGGTGGAGAGAGTGTAGGGGTCTACGGCGATGAGGGAGTCGTAGATCAGCCCCATGACCTGCCAGTCGTAGGCGGAGCTGGAGGTAAAGGGGTTTAGCGCCCTGGGCTCATCCTGCTGCACCAGGTAGAGGGGTTTCATGGGGCCTTCCGCAGGCTCCATGGCCAGGAGGCTCCAGGTGTTGTCAGCGGTGGCCCGGTCGGTGACCAGGGTACCTTTCCACTCCTTGCTGACTGCTGAAATATAGTACCGGCTGTAGATGGGAACCACGGGAACCAGGTCTGACAGGGCCTTCTGGGCCTCTGAAGCGGCCTTCCCTGCCTCCTCCTCATCGGGGGCGAACCGCAGCCGGTCCAGCACTTCGTCCAGCTCAGGGTCGGAGATGCCGGGCATGTTGTATCCTCCCCGGACGTCCATTTTTGAGGAGTAGAAGGCGTAGAGGGAGTCAGGGTCGCGGCTCATCTGCCAGGCCAGGACGTACATCTGAAAATCCCGCTCGTCCAGCCGGGAGATCATGGCGGAAAAGTCCATGGGCTCCGCCTCCACGGGTATTCCTATGGAGGAGAGGGCCTCTGCAATGCGTACTGCTATTTCGGCAGTAGTAGGGGCGCTGGAGGCGGTGGGGGAGAGGAGCTTCTGGGGAGGTATTTTTTCCCCCTCGGGAGACAGGAGCACTCCGTCGCTGCCCCAGGTCCAGCCCGCGTCCGAGAGGCGTTTTCTGGCCGCCTCCGGGTCGAAGGGGTAGGCGGTAACTTCAGGCTCGAAGTAGGGGGAAACGGGGGGCAGGAAGGTAGAGAGGGGTTCGGCATAGCCCGCAAAGAGATCCCTCACCATCCGGTCTTTTGGCAGGGCCTGCCATGCGCTCCTGCGAAGCTCCACGCTGTTCCAGGGGAAGCTTCTTGTGTTGAAGCCCAGAAAGAATCCGTGAAACCCGGAGGCCAGGGAGAGCTCTACCTCGGGATTTTTTGACAGGGCATCCACATCCACCGGCCGGTGAAGATCTCCCAGAATGTCGACCTTGCTCCGCTGAAGGGCCATCAGCTGGGCGTCGGGATCTCTTATTATCACCAGGTAAAGATCCTTGATTTTCGGCCCAGCAAAGGCCTCCGGATCAAAGTCGGAGCCGGCAGCTTCCGGGACGCCGCCCGGGGTCAGAAAGATTACCATCAGCAAGAGGGCGAAAAGGGTTTTCTTCATCGCTCATCCCATCCTTTCCGCAGGGGATGACTCCCGTGCGTCCATTATTCTAGCAGAAGGGATCCTTTCAAAAAAGTCGCCCCTCCGAGCGTCCGGGCATCCACATGAGGATGGTCATGACCGCCGTGATGATGCAGATTGCTGCAAAGAGCCTGAAGGCAGTCACAGTGCCCAGGAGGGTGCATCCAAATCCCATATATACGGGCAGGATGAACCAGCTCAGATCGAGGGAAAAATGAACCAGCGCGGAAGCCTTTGCCCTAAGTCTTGGCGGAGCCAGGTCTCCCGTTAAGGCCAGATGGGCCGGGTAGCCGAATCCCATGCCCATGCCGTAGAAGATGCCCCAAAGCACCAGCTCTCCGGCGGTTGTCGCAAAGGACAGACCCATGAGGCAGAGGGCCATCAGCAGAAAAGAGGGGCCGGCGAACACGGTCCTCCGGTACCGGTTGAAAAGGTTCCTTCCCAGGGTTCTGATCATAAGGGCTCCCCCGCTCAGGGAGAAGATGAACCAGGATGGAATAAGGTCTTTTTCCATTATAACGATGCCTATAAAGACGATGGAGGCGTCGCAGAGGCTGAAAAAGAAGCAGGAGAAGATTATTTTGCCTGCCGGCGTCTCCCGGAAGAGATCCCGGTAGGTTCCCCACTCTGCTATCTCCTCCGTATCGGCAGAGTAGCGGCGGCCGGCGGGCTTAAGCCTGAGGGCAAGGAAGAAGGAGAGGGCTGCGGAGGCGATAGGAAACAGCATGTAGAACCGTTCAAGACCGTTCCTAATAAAATAGTCCGTAAGAGGCACTATGGTGAACATGGGAACGAGGCAGCCGAGAGATATGAGCACAAATCCCAGCCCCCGCCTGGACTCCTCCAGGACCAGGGCCTGGTAGGTGGTCAGGGCAACCAGAAAGATGCTGTAGGCCACCCCCATGACGACTCTGACGCCGATAAACCACGCAAAAGATCCCTGGTAAAACTGGAGGGCAAGGGCGCAGAAAAAGCATACGGCGGAGGAGCCGATCATGCTTTTTCTCATCCCGGCCCGCTCGGTGAGCCATCCGCCCACAGGCCGGATCGCCGTGCCAGCGGCGTAAAAAGCCCCTACCATCATCCCTGCTGATGCAACGGTAAAGCCCTTCAGGGAGAGGTAGGGCGCCAGAAAGAAAAAGGCGTTGGAATAGGAATATATGGCAAAGCTGGTGATCGTAAGGGACAGGATAAGCCGGTCCATCGCGGAAGCCTCCTCTGGGCCGAATTGGTCCGGACGGGAGCCGGATGCATATATTGTATGCTATCCGGCAGATTTCTTCAATCGGCTTCCGTATAGGAGGTATGCCCTGCAGGCATCTCTTCATCCGGCGGCAAAAGCTCCCCGCAGGATACGATGCGCCCCTTTCCCCGGGCTTTTGCTCTGTAAAGGGCCTCGTCCGCCCTTTTGAAGGCCTCTTCGGGGGAGTCTCCTCCAGGGGCGAAGGCCAGCCCCACGGAGATGCCCATCATGGGTATCCTGGAACGGACCTGCCGGCAGATGTTCTCTGCTATTTTGCGGCTGTGTTTTGCCGGGCAGGAGGGAAGGAGGACTGCAAACTCGTCACCGCCCACCCTGCAGGCTACGTCGTTTCTCCTGACCGCCCTTGTAATGGCGAAGGCGATGTTCCTCAGCACCTCATCCCCGACGGCATGGCCGTGGACATCGTTAACGTTTTTGAAGTCGTCCAGGTCGATAAGGATAAGGGAGACATCCGTGTCCTTATCCATAAGGCGGGCGAACTCATCGTCGAAATGCCTCCTGTTGAACAGGCCCGTAAGGCTGTCCCGGCTGGCCATGTACCTTGCCCGTCTTTCGGCGTCGCTGAGAGCGGCAAGCCTGCTGGAGGTCTTCCGGTGAAGGGCAGTGAAAAAATACATGCCTGATACAATGAAAATATAGCACAGGGCAAGATTGACGGCCTCTCCTCCGAAATTTCCTTCCCTGAGAAATGCGCCGGCGAAGGAGGAGGCGTTTATAAGAAGGTAAGTGTTGAAGACCCTTAAGTCCCTGTGCTGCATGAAGATCCCCGTCCCCAGAAGAGTGACCAGGTGACGGACCAGCAGTGTGTGGAGCCCTGTCTCAAGAAAGGAGCAGAGGAGGGGCAGGAGGTTCAGAAAGATAAGGATGGGCGGCGTAAAGCCTCTCACTGCCGATTCGGTCATGGAATTTATCCTGAGGCGGAAAAAAACAAAAAGAAAGGCCATGAAAAAATCCAGCACCGCCAGCAGGGGATATCCCATTATCATATCGGCGCTGCCTGAGGCGGCGAACCATACGGCAGTGATGACGCTGAGCAGACGCAGGGAGGGAAGCTCTCTTTCAACAGGGGGTTTCCGGAACGATCTTCTCTGATTCACGGCAGCCTCCTTTAAGAGGATTACCTCTTTCAGACAGTGATTATACTATTTAAATAAAAAAGATAAAAAAAGAGCCCCTTCCTTCGAAAGGAAGGGGCTTCATTTATTTTTCCGTCTTACTGGGTGATAGCTTCCACGGGGCAGACAGGTACGCAGCTGCCGCACTCAATGCAGGTATCGTCCACTTCTGCCTTGCCGTCTACCATGGAGATGGCCTCCACGGGGCATGTACCTACGCATGCCTCGCATCCGGTGCAAAGATCCTTGTCTACGACTGCTTTTGCCATTATTCATTCCTCCTAGGGATAGTATGCTGATTCACACAAGCGCGTAGGATTATACATCAGTTTTTTCTCCCCGGCAACTTCCTGTCTGCCAAAAAGCCCAGGAGGGATACTCAGGCTTGGGCGTCCTGCTCAAAAGCCGGGTCAGCTCCTCTTCAGCGGAGGCGCCGCCGTAGAGAAGCCGCCCCACTCCCCCTGAAATGGGCATGTCCACCGAGAGCCTTTCAGCCTCCTTTATCACTGCCTTTACTGTATAGGCGCCCTCAGCCACCTCCCCCACCTCCGATATGGCCGCCTCCAGGGACAGCCCCCTTCCCAGGGCGGCCCCCAGTCTGAAATTTCTTGACTGGACGCTGTAGCATGTAAGCACCAGATCCCCCATGCCTGCAAGGCCCGCCAGGGTGAGGGGGTGGGCTCCGAGGGCTCCGCCCATGCGCTGAATTTCCGCCAATCCCCGGCATATGAGGGCGGCCCGGGCGTTGTCGCCCAGTCCCAGGGAGGAGGCAAGGCCCGAGGCGATGGCAATTATGTTCTTTACCGCTCCTCCGATCTCTGTTCCCGTCACGTCGCCGGAGGTGTACAGCCTCAGCCGGGAAGAGTTGAGGAGGGACTGCCAGAGCAGAGCGGAGCTTTCCCTGTCAGAGGCGACGGTAACCGCAGTAGGCAGACCCCTGGCCACCTCTGATGCAAAACTTGGCCCGGAGAGCACGGAATAGGGGGCCTGGGGTAGAATTTCCCCCACAATTTGGCTGATCCTTCTTCCTGTCTCTATCTCGATCCCCTTTGCCACGTTGCATATCTCCGTGCCGTCGGTAAAAAAGTGCCCAAGACCGGCAAGAAATTCCCCGAGGCTCTGGGTGGGCAGGGCCAGTATCCAGAGCCTGGAGGCCAGGGCTGCCTCTTTAGGATCGGCAGTGGCGGTAAGGCCGGAGGGGAGGGGAATGTCCTTAAGATAGTCAGGATTCCTCCCAAGGGAGTTGATGGCCTTTGCCTGCTCCTCTCTTCTGCACCAGAGCTGTACGGAGTGTCCTGCCGCCGCTGCGGCTGCTGCCAGGGCGGTGCCCCAGCTTCCGCCGCCGAATACTGTCAGCTCAGCCATGGGATTTCTCCTTTTCCGTAATTTTCGTCTCATCCCCGGGAGCGGGGGTGAAAATAATAAGAACCGATCCTCCCGCCATAAGGAGGGCCCCCGCTACAATTGCGGGGCTCAGGGAGCCCGTAATATCCCTGAGAAAGCCTGACACAAGAGGGGCAATTACGGCGGAAGACATGATAAAGCCGTTGAAAAAGCCCGTCGCAGCGCCCATGGAGCCGGGGTACCTTCTGCTGACAATATCGCCGATCCAGGCAACGGAGATCGGAGTAAAGGCCGTATTGCTGAAAAGCCCGAAGAAGAGCAGGGTGGCTATTATGGCAAAGGAGCTCTCTGCCCTGGTCAGGAAAAACAGGGCTGCCGCGCTTATGGGCAGCACCATGAGGGATATCCTCTTTCTTCCCAGCTTGTCGGAGAGCCGACCCCACAGGACTCCTCCGGGAAGGGCGGTAAGGGCTATCAGCCCTGTGTAGAGCCCTGACTGGCTGAGGGAAAAGCCCCTTTCTGACTGCAGAAAGGAGGGTCCCCAGGTGGCCGCTGCCCAGAAGCCATAGAGGGAGGTGAAGCTTGCAATATTTATTTTCCAGATGTCCCTGTCCTGAAACAGTTTTTTGTATGCCGCCAGGGAGGGGGAGGAGCCTGCCTGTCCCGGGGGGAGGAATTTTGCAAGGACGGGGAGCATAAGGAGGGTGGGGATGGCCAGAAATACGAAGGGCATCCTGTAGTTGCCGAAATAGTTGTATAGGGGGCCGCTTGCTGCCATGCCGCCCATAATGCCCAGGGCCATGCCCATTCCAATGAGGCCCGAACTCAGCCCCCGCTTCTCCTGGGGCACGGCGGACAGCATGGTGCCGAAACTGCATGGATAGTATGCACCGGCTCCGAACCCGTGAACGGAGGAGAAGACCAGCAGCAGGGAGAAGGATGTGCCCGCCGTACCAAAGCCCAGGAGGCCCAGCCCTGACAGGGCAAACATGACTATCAGCACTCGCTTTCCGCCCCATCTGTCGGCGGCAAAACCGCTGGGTATCTGCAGAAGGGAGTAGAAGAGGAAATAGGCGCTGGTAATGGAGCCGGCCTGGGCGGAGGAGATGCCCAGTTCGTCCGCAATGATGGAGAGCAGGGGATAGAGGGCTGTTCTGTCGGCGTAGAGTACGGCCCACCCCATAATTAGGGCAGCTATCACTATTAATTCCTCCCTATGAGATATAATCAGTTCTATTGTAGCCTTTTTTAAAGATAAATGCTTCAGACCAGCGTTATCCCAAATCCGCAGGTTCATCCTCACAAATGAGATCAACCATCCCCGGACCGGTAGTTTAAGGGGGTTTTCCAAAACTCGGGCCGTCGGCCCCGCGGTTTGGAAGGATCCTCTATCTTGTAGGAGTTTTTA
>JBMNVK010000063.1:0-14155 GCA_050946755.1 Aminivibrio sp.
AATGCTTGCGGAGAGGGCCGGAGGGGGAGACCTCACCATCACCCGGGAGGACTTCCGGTATAAGGCGTCGGACGAGGTGGGCGCCCTTGCGGACGCCCTGGCAGGGATGACGTCCAGTCAGGCGGAGGCCCTTCGGGAGATAGTGGCCGCCGCCGAGGCCGTGGCGAAGGGATCTGAGAACCTGGCGGCCCTGTCCCGGGAGACCAGCTCCTCGGCGGAGGAGATCAGGGGCGCTCTGGAGCAGGTGGCATCCATATCTGAGAGCAATTCCGCCGCCCTGGAAGAGTCCAATGCCGGGGTGCAGGAGGTGGCGGCGGGCGCTCAGGCGGCCGCAAAGGCCACCGACGACGGCGTCCAGGCGGCGGAAGCTACGGCCGACATGGCCCGGGGGGCCGTAAGCGCGGTGGACGACGTTATAAAAGACGTCAGAACAGTAGGCGGCAAGTCGGAGGAGAGCGCTGCTAAAATAAAATCTCTGGCCGATTCGGTGGAGAATATTTCCGGATTTGTATCGGTAATTACGTCCATCGCGGATCAGACCAACCTGCTCGCGCTGAACGCCGCCATCGAAGCCGCGAGGGCGGGGGAGGCGGGCAGGGGGTTCGCGGTGGTGGCCGACGAGGTGAGAAAGCTTGCCGAGGAGTCGAACAGGGCGGCCCGGGAAGTGGCGGCCCTTATCGGCGATCTTCATGAAAACGCCAGGCAGTCCGTAACGGTCACGGAGGAGGCGGGGAGGGTAATGGTCTCCGTCGTTGAAAAAGCCGCGGACGCCCAGGAGAGGCTCTCCGGAGTGCTTTCCAGCATCAGCGGTATTGAAAAAAACATAGTCCGCATGGCGGACCTCTCGAAATCCCAGGCCTGCGCCGGGGAGGAGATGGCTGGCGCCATCGACCAGGTCTCCCACGCAACGGTGGATATTGTCCAGAGGGTGGACGCCATAAGAGCCGCCTCGGGGGAGACTGAGGCGGCGTCCGGAGGAGTGGCCAGGGAGGCTTCATCCATGGCGGCCATGGCGGAGCACATGAGATCCCTTCTCTCCCGGTTCATCCTTTTCAAGGAAAAGGAAGGCGGAGGAGACGCGCCCGCCCTGAAGCCATAGCAAAAGGGCCCCCGCGGGGGCCCTTTTTTAACGACGAATCCTATTTTACGTTGCGGTATTTCATGTATTTTATGCCGTCGATCTTGTAAAGGGCTTTCTGGGCGTAGGGCTGGTTCCTGGCCGCGGCATTTTCAAGAAGGGATATGCCTTTTTTAGCGTCCTTTGCGACTCCCCGCCCCTGGTAATAGACCTCGCCCAGATAGGCCATGCCCAGGGTCGAGCCCTTGTCGGCGGCCTGCTGATACCAGTAGATGGCTTTATCCCTGCTGAAAACGGCCCCCTCGCCCTTTTCGTAAAGCACGCCAAGGTTTACCATGGCGTCGATGAAACCGTTCTTGGCCGCCTCGTCGAACCAGTAGAAGGCCTTCATGGCGTCCTTGGCCCTGCCTTGGCCCTTGTAGTGCATGAGCCCCAGCCTGAACTGGGAGAACGCCTTCTTCTGCTCCGCCGCCCGTTCGTACCAGCGGTAGGCCTCCGGGTAGTCGGGCTTGCCCAAAAGTCCCTCGTAATACAGGTGCCCAAGCTGTTCCTGGGAGTTTGCGTACTTTTTCTTTGCCGACTCGAGGAAGCAGTCCCTGGCCTTTGCGTAATCTTTTTTTGTACCCTCCCCATTTTTGTGCATTATCCCCAGATTGTACCAGGCTACCTGGTGCCCCTTAGCAGCCGCTTTCTCCCACCATTTCAGGGCCTCTGCGAAGCTTTTGGATGTGTTGTTCTCTCCCTTGTAGGCGTTCATCCCCATTCGAAAGAGCTGATCCACCGTATAGGAGGGTTCTTTGGGAGCTTTTTCCTGCTTGACTTTGGGCTCGGGCTTAGGCACAGGCTTAGGTTGAGGCTTTGGCTGAGGCTGGGGCTGGGGTTTGGGCTCAGGCTTGACGGCAGGCTCCGGCTTCGGTTTTGTCTCTTCCTTTTCCGGCTTTTTTACCTCCCGGTCGTCCTCTCCGAAGACGGGGGGAGGCGGAGGGGTGATCTCCTCCTCGTCGCCGGGAAGAGGGGGAGGAGTGAAGGCCCCCGCCGGGACCTCCCCATACTGAAGAATCCCAAACAGAAACACAAAACTCAGCCACAGGGCTGCGAGTTTTTTGCCGGTCATGATAAAACCTCCTTTGATGTGGAGTTAACGAACGATCCTGAAAATAATGAAACGACAAAAAGAGCCGCAAGTCAACAGAAAAAACATGAATTCCCGCTTCCTGCATTATATAAAATCAAGTATCGTTTTCGCTTGATAACCATACTTGCCCCGTGGTATGGTATGAACGTTTTCAAATTTACGTATTTCTTCGGGGGTGCGACGATGGGTTACACGAGGTGGAAATATGAAACTCTGGTAAAGCTGTGCAACGACGCTTTCCGCAAATTCGGATTCAACGGAGAAGATTCGGGCGTTATAACCGATGTACTGCTCCTGAGCGACCTCTACGGAATCGAAAGCCACGGAATGCAGCGCATGGCCCGCTACTACAACAGCATCAAAAAGGGCATGATTAAAGTTGAAGCAAAGCCGGAGGTGGTCTTCGAGACTCCCGTCTCTGCGGTAATCGACGGCCATGACGGCATGGGGCAGTTAATCGGCCACAGGGGGATGACCCTGGCAATAGAGAAGGCCAAGGCCTCGGGAGTGGGTATAGTTACCGCCCGCAACTCTAACCACTACGGCATTGCCGGCTACTTTGCCAAGATGGCCTGCGACGAGGGCCTTATCGGCATGAGTTTCACCAACACCACAGCCATCATGGTGCCCACCTTCGGCAAAATGGCCATGCTGGGGACCAACCCCATAGCCTGCGCCATGCCCGCCGACCCCTGCCCCTTCTTCTACGACGCCTCCACCACGGTGGTTACCAGAGGTAAGCTGGAGGTCTACAACAAGATGGACAAACCTCTGCCCGACGGCTGGGCCCTTGACATGAACGGGCGTCCCTCCACCGACGCCTCTGACGTTCTTAAAAATATCGTGGCGAAGAAGGGGGGCGGCATCATGCCCCTGGGAGGCAGCAGCGAGGAACTGGGCAGCCACAAGGGCTACGGCTTCGCCATGCTCTGCGAAATCTTCTCCTCCGTCCTCTCCCTGGGAATGACCAGCAACCACACCTCCCAGGGAAGCAAGGGCGGCATCTGCCACGGCTTCCTGGCCATTAACCCCGCTATCTTCGGCGACGGCGACGCGATAAAGGCCCATCTCTCAAACTTCCTGCAGGAGCTTAGGGACAGCCCCAAGGCCGACGGCCAGGACAGAATTTACACCCACGGCGAAAAGGAGGTTGCCGCAGTGGAGGCCATGATGAAAGATGGCATCCCCATAAACGACAACACCCTGGTGGAAGTTTTAGAGATGTGCGAGTATCTTGATATGGACTTCTCCGCCTATTTTGGCGACTATCGGCCCCAGGTATCCGACTCCTTTGAGGGAAGCTATTAGCCAGCCTTAATGCATGATATATAATACTCTGTAGCATCGGCCCCGTTCCTTTTACCGGGGACGGGGATTTTTACAAAACAGGGAGGAATGCACTTTGAGACAAGAAGATGTTTACGCCCGCGCCCTAGCCCTGCACCGGGAAAACCGGGGCAAAGTAGCCATTACGGGGAAGATGCCCGTAACGTCCATGGCGGAGCTGGCCCTGGCCTACACGCCGGGAGTGGCCGAGCCCTGCAGGGTTATCAACAAGAATCCCGAAGAGGTCTATGAAGTAACCTCCAAGGGCAACATGGTGGCCGTAATAACCGACGGCACGGCGGTTCTGGGCCTGGGCGACATCGGTCCCGCGGCGGCGCTGCCCGTTATGGAGGGCAAGGCGGTCCTCTTCAAATCCTTCGCCGATATCGACGCTTTCCCCATCTGCATCGACAGCAAGGATCCCGACGAAATAGTCAGGGTATCTTCCCTGATTACCTCCTCCTTCGGCGGCATCAACCTGGAGGATATAGGCGCTCCCCGGTGCTTCGAGATTGAGAAGAGGCTCCAGGAGATCTGCGACATCCCCGTCTTCCACGACGACCAGCACGGAACTGCCGTAATAGTGCTTGCGGGCCTGCTTAACGCCCTTAAGGTAGTAGGCAAAAAGCTTGAGGACGTTAAGATAGTCCTCGCTGGCGCCGGCGCCGCGGGCATCGCCATCAGCAAGTTTGCCATGTCCGCCGGTGCGAAGAATGTAATCCTCTGCGACCGCAGGGGCCCCATCTACAAGGGCAGGACCGAGGGCATGAACTGGGCGAAGGAGGAGATCGCGGAAGTCTCCAACCCCGCCGGGGAAAAGGGAACCATCGCCGACGTAATGAAGGGCGCCGACGTTTTCCTCGGTCTTTCCGGCCCTGGAAGCGTGGACGCCGACATGGTAAAGACCATGGCGAAGGACGCCATAGTATTTGCCATGGCCAACCCCACCCCTGAAATTTACCCCGACGAAGCGGCCGCGGCGGGAGCGGCGGTTATAGCCACGGGCAGGAGCGATTTCCCCAATCAGATCAACAACTGCCTCGGCTTCCCCGGCATCTTCAGGGGCGCCCTGGACGTCCGCGCGTCGGTCATTAACGAGGAGATGAAGCTGGCGGCGGCCCATGCCCTGGCTAATCTTGTGTCCCCCGAAGAACTGAAGGCGGACTGGATAATTCCCGAAGTAATGGACAAGAGAGTGGTTCCCGCAGTTGCGGAGGCTGTAGCCGAAGCGGCGAGAAAGACGGGGGTGGCGAGAATTTAACTGCTCCGGCAGAAAAGTCTTTTCCGGAGAGTCTATTTGCTGGTCCAAATAATATGGAGGAGGGAAAACAAGTGAAAAAAAGTATCATAGCGGCGATCGTGGTTCTTGCGCTCCTGTTTGCGGTTGGGCCCATGACGGTGGGCGCCGAGGCAAAAACTTACCGTATCAACATTGCCACCGCCACCACCGGCGGAGCCTACTATCCGATAGGCAACGCCATGGCCCAGATCTGGTCCAAGAACATCAAGGACATCCAGAGGGCTTCCGCCCAGTCCACCGCCGGCACGCCTCAGAACATCGAGCTTATGCAGGATGAGGAAGTGCAGGTGGCCATAGGCCAGACGGGAATCTGCTACTACGCCTTCACCGGCACGGGAACCTACGAGGGACAGGCTCCCTATAAGGAGATGAGGGGCATGTTCACCCTCTACCCGAACGTCATGCACTGGGTGGCCGGCGCCGAGTCGGGCATCAAATCCGTAGCGGACTTCAAGGGCAAGAGATTCGTGCCCGGGCAGGTGGCCAGCGCCACTGAGGTAAACAGCCGCGAGATGATGGAGCCCTTTGGCCTCAACTATATGAAGGATAAGGGTGAGACCAACGTCACCGCCGACTACCTCGGCTACAACGAAGCGGTGGACCTCATGAAGAACGCCCAGACCGACGGCGCCCATATCGCCGGCGGCGTACCCACGGCGTCGGTGCTGGACGCCCTTTCCTCGGGAGCGGGATATCTCGTTCCGCTCGAGGAAGATAAGATTGCGGCCATAAGTGAGAAGTACCCCTGGTACTTCCCCTTTACCATCCCGGCAGGAGCTTACGCGAGCGAGACATCGGACATTCAGACTGTGGCCGTAGCCAACATCCTGTTTACCGACGCCAGACAGGACGAGGAGCTCATCTACCAGCTTACCAAGGCCACTTTCGAGCACCACGACGATCTGGTGGCGGCCCATAAAGCCACCGAGTACACAGTGCTTGAGAACTCTCTCAACGGAATGCCCATCCCCCTTCACAAGGGCGCCATCAGATATCTGAAGGAAATGGGAGTGGAAGTTCCTGAGAAGCTGATCGTCGACTAGCCGTATAAAAACGGGACGCGGGGGGAGGGGGCAGGAGTCCCCTCCCTCGCTCGTTCACAGGGAGGATAGAATTCATGACTGAGAAAAGCGGCAATCTCCACGAAGAGCATGAACCGGTCGTGGAAGTAATTTCGGAGGAAAAGGCGGAGGAGGTTCTTGCAAAGGCCGACGCTGAATCCCGCTTCAGGAAGTACACCGGCAGATGGGCGGCGGTCATAACCATAATCGCCGTGGCTATGTCCCTGTTCCACCTTTATACCTCGGGGTTCGGCACCCTGATGGCCATGAAACAGCGGAGCATTCACCTGGGCTTCCTCGTGCTGCTCACCTTCATCCTCTACCCCGGCTCCAAGAAGGCGCCCCGGCTCCGTCCCTCGGCAGTGGACTATGTCTGGCTCGCCCTATCACTGGCATCGAGCCTGTACATATTCTTTGCCTTTGACGCCTTCAGCATCAGGGGAAAGGCCATAACCCCCGACTACATTATGGGCGCTATCCTTATAGTATGCGTTCTGGAGGCTACCAGGCGCACCGTGGGCAAGGAGCTTATGATCCTGTCGCTGGTCTTCCTGGCCTACGGGCTCTGGGGCGAATACATCCCTGGCGTGCTTGGGCACACCGGCTTCAGCCTGCGACGGATTATCTACCAGATCTACCTGTCGTCGGAGGGCATATTCGGAGTATCCCTTGGCGTTTCGTCCACCTACATCTTCCTGTTCATCCTATTCGGGGCCTTCCTGACCGAGACGGGCATGGGCCGCTTTATCAAGGATCTGGCCATGTCCCTTGCGGGAAAAACCATCGGCGGAGAGGCCAAGGTCTCCATCGTGGCCAGCGGCCTTATGGGCATGATAAACGGAAGCGCCGTGGGCAACGTGGCCGCTACGGGAACCTTTACCATACCCCTCATGACGGGAGCGGGCTTCAAGCCCGTCTTCGCCTCCGCGGTAGTGGCGGTGGCCGGTACCGGAGGCATGATCATGCCCCCGGTCATGGGCGCCGCTTCCTTCATTATGGCGGAATTCCTCGGGGTGCACTACGCCAAGATCATGCTGGCTGCGGCCATACCGGCGGTGCTCTACTATGTGGCTGAGTACGCCTATATCCACATCGAGGCGGTAAAGATGGGCATGAAGCCCATTCCAAGGGAAGAGATTGTCCCCATCGTTAAAGTTATGAGGGAGAGGGGACATCTTATGATCCCCATAATAGCCATCGTCTACCTGCTCCTCATCGGAAGAACCCCCCTCTACGCGGCCTTTTACGGCATCCTCATATCCGTGGCCGTAAGCTTTATAACCAAAGAGACCAGGCTTACCTGGACCTCTTTCCTGCGGGCCATGGAGTCGGGCGCCCGGCAGAGCGTCGGCGTGGGCATCGCCTGCGCCGTGGTGGGCAACATCATAGGCATTACCAACCTCTCCGGACTCGGGCTCGTGCTGGGGGACAACATAGTCTCCCTGGCGGGAGGCAGCATCCTTGTTACCTCTTTCCTGGCCATGGTGGTGTGCATCATCCTGGGTATGGGACTGCCCACTACGGCATGCTACATCGTAACCGCCACCATAGCGGCGCCCGCCCTGGTAAAGCTGGGAATAAACCCGCTGGCTGCCCATATGTTCGCCTACTACTTCGCCTGCCTTTCAAATCTGACCCCTCCCGTGGCCATCGCCTCCTACGGCGCGGCGGGCCTTTCGGGACAGAGCCCCTCGGCGGTGGGCTGGGCGGGCTTCCGAATCTCCCTGGCGGGGTTCCTCATCCCCTTCACCTTCATCTACAACCCCACGCTGCTGCTGGAGGGGGGCGACTATTTTGCCATAGCCTTGTCCACCGTTACCAGCTTTATCGGGGTAATAGCCCTGGCTTCCTCGCTTCAAAACTACATATTTGTCCGCATGAACGTGGTCCAGCGGCTCACCATGTTTATCGGAGCGGTGCTGCTGATCTTCCCCGGCGTCATTACCGATACAGCGGGGATAGCTCTTGCGGCGGGCGTCTACCTGTGGCAGAGAGCTCAGAGAAACACTGCCGCGACGCCGGGATTTTCTGGTTAAAGGGAGTGATCCTGCAATGAAAGCGGCGCTTAAATGGGGACAGGGCGAGATAGCCCTCAGTATCCCGGATAAAAACGTGCTCGCGGTGCTTGAACCCTCCGGGGGGGAGCCTGTGGCCGATCTTGCGGCGGAGGTAGCGGGGCTTTTGAAGAAGCCCACGGCGGGGCCCTCCCTTGAGGAGATTGTGGCTTCCAAAAAACCGAAGACCGCGGCGATCATCGTAAACGACATGACCAGGTCCACCCCCTCCGACGTCATGCTGCCCGCCCTCCTCGCGGAGCTGGAGCGGGCGGGCGTCCCCCGGGAGGGGATCTCCATAGTGGTGGCCACAGGGACTCACCGTCCCATGAGCGACGACGAGACCAGGCAGACGGTGGGAGAAGCAGTCTTCGCCAGGTACAAAGTGGAAAACCACGACTGCGACTCTCCGGACCTTGTCGATATGGGGACCCTCTCCACGGGGAACAGGGTACTGGTAAACAAAACCGTGGCGGAGGCGGATCTTCGGCTTGCCATCGGCGAAGTGCTTCTTCACTACTACGCCGGCTTCGCGGGGGGGCGAAAGAGCGTCTTTCCCGGCGTAGCGGGCCGGGAGACGGTCATGACCAACCACCGCATGATGACCGCCCCGGGGGTGGGCATAGGCGTAGTGGACGGCAACGTGGTCAGCGAGGAGATGGTGGAGGCGGTTAGGGAGTTCTGCCCCCTTCACTTCATCCTCAACTGCGTGTCCGACAGCTCCAAGCGTATCGTAAGGGTGGTGGGGGGGCACTGGTACGATGCCTGGCGAGAGGGCATAAACACCTTCAAAAAGTATAACTTCGCCCCCATCCCCAAAAAGGCTGACGTGGTGTTCCTCTCCGCGGGAGGGTATCCCAAGGACATCAACATGTATCAGGCCCACAAGGCCATGTTCATGGGCGCCAGGGCGCTGCGTCCGGGGGGGACCATGGTCTTCTTCGCGGAGCTGGCGGAGGGATACGGGCATAAGGTCTTCGAGGAGTGGGCCATGCGGGGGCTTACCCCCGACGGCGCCATAGAGGCCTTCGAGGCGGATTTCCGCTTCGGCGCCCATAAGCTCTACTATTTGGCCAAACTTGCCAAAGAGGCCTCCGTCCTCCTTTACTCCAACTCGAACCGGGAGGACAGCGGGCGGATGTTCTGCGAAAAAGTGGATTCTCCCGACGGGATCCTGCCCCTGTTGATTGAAAAATACGGGGAGGATTTCACCTCCTACATCATCCCCCAGGGGGGCATTGTGCTCCCCATGGAAGAAAACTGACCTGTTTCTACTTTGAGCTTCATAGGGTAGAATAAGGCAGGCTAGTTAGTTCTCAAGGCCCTTTCCGGGCGGGTGCAATTTACCATGCCCGCCCGGAATCTATTCTGTAAACCAGGAGGGATGCTCGGTGCGGCCTGTTCACATAATCTATGTCAGCGCCGGAAACGGCCACCGAATGGCGGCCCGCGCCATCAGGGAATCCCTTGATTGCCAGGCTGCTCCCAACGTGGTAATGGATATTCTGGATTTTTCAAGCGACCTGTTCAAGTGGTCCTACAGCGATGTCTACGCCTTCGTAAGCGAACATTCCCACCTTGCCTGCCGTCTGATGTACGACCTTACGGACAAAAACAGGGAGGAGAGCGTGGCTCTCCGGCTCTTTGAGAAGATCACCATCGAAAACGTAAAAAAATTTATGCGCTACATATCGGAAAACGAACCCGGGGCCTGCGTCTGCACTCACTACTTTCCCCTTAACGTCCTCTCCCGGATGAAAGAGGAGGGGTTGTACAAGGGGGATCTCTACACCGTGATAACCGATTTCGGGCTGAGACGGATGTGGGTGAAGGATTACGTGGACAGATACTTTATCTCCGGCGACAGGGTTCTCCGGGGGCTTCTTGCCCTGGGGATCCCCAGAGAAAAGATCTCCGTGACGGGCATTCCCGTCTCCCGGAAGTTTGCCTCTCTGAGGGCCGCCCCCCGGGACTTATCGAAGAAGCGATTGTCCGTTCTCTTTGTCGCCAGCAGCATACCCACCGTCCTTGCGCTGGATATCCTGGCCGCCCTTTCCGACACGGGCAGGCCCATGGATGTAACGGTGGTAACGGGCCGCAACAACGATTTGTTGTCCGATCTGCGGAGCGTGGAGGCGGGAGGGCGTCTAACCCTCAACATTCTTGGCTTTGTTGATAATCTGGAGGAGCTTATGTCAGAAGCGGCGATTATGATAACAAAACCGGGAGGGCTTACCGTCAGCGAGGCTCTGTGCGCCGGAGTGCCCATGATTTTTGTTAACCCCATACCCAAGCAGGAGATAAAAAACTCATCCTACCTTCAGGAGAAGGGCGCCGGCATACTGGCGGAAACAGCGGCGGAAGTAGGGGAGATTGTCCGGCGCCTTTTCGCCGACAGGACGGCTCTTTCCGCCATGGAGCGGGCGGCTTTCTCCATAGCCTGCCCGAAGGCCGCCGATGAGGTGGCCGCCGCGGTGCTTCGGAGAGAGGAAGAGAGAAGAACTCAGCCTGCCGTCAAGGAAGAAGGACAAACCTTTTGAGCCTGCACGAGAGATTCGACGAAGTCTTCAGCTGCGGGGAGGATTCTGAGGAGGCAGACAGGATTCTCCAGATTGTCGCCGCGGTTTTTTCCGGTATGGTGGGAGGGATCGTGGTCACTGATCCTGATGGAACCATTAAGATGGTCAACCCCGCCTTTACCGCTATAACGGGCTATTCCGCCGATGAGGCCATCGGGCAGAACCCCAGGATTTTAAGATCAGACCGTCAGGGCCCCGAATTTTATGAGGCCTTCTGGAACTCCCTTTTAACCTGCGGCAAGTGGGAAGGCCGAATATGGAACCGGCGCAAGTCGGGGGAGGTATACCCCGAATGGCTCTCATGCCATGCCGTGCGGAATTTCGACGGAACGACTACCGACTATGTGGCCCTTTTCAACGACCTGTCGGGCGTCCGGTTCAGAGGCGCGGGCGTGGAGCTGAAATACCCCTTCGACCAGCTGACGGGCCTGGCCGACAGAACGACTTTTTATACCGCCCTTGCCGGTGAAATTGTCCGTAAAAGCAGGATGGGGCGGCGCCTTGCCCTGGCCGTGCTTGACATCAACCGGTTCAGAAATATAAACGACACCCTGGGCCACTCCGCGGGCGACGAGGTCCTGAGACAGGTGGGAACCCGGCTCTCCGACCATCTGGGAGGCCGGGACAGAGCCTCCAGGATCGGGGGGGACGACTTTCACATCCTCCTTCCCGACGTGGACGAGATCAAAGATATTTCAGCCCAGGCAAATAAAATTCTCTCCCTTTTTGACGAGCCCATTGTGGCGGGAGGCAGCAGATTTTTCATAAGCGCCTCCATAGGAGTCTCCGTGTTTCCCGATGACGGAGCTTCGTCGGAGACGCTGCTCAAAAAGGCGGATATGGCCATGCATAAGGCCAAGGAAGAGGGCTTGAACAGCTACCGGTTTTTTACCGACGAGCTTGGCAAGCTGACCTCGATAAATCTGATGCTGGAGACGGACCTCAGAAGGGGTCTTGAAAGGGGAGAATTTCACCTCCTCTATCAGCCCAGATACAACCTGAGAACCGGCAGGACTTCCGGTTTGGAGGCCCTCATCCGCTGGCGCTCGCCGAAGGGGCTCGTATCTCCCGTGGAGTTTATCCCCTTCGCCGAGGAGACTGGACTGATTCTGCCCCTGGGGGAATGGGTGATTTGCGAGGCGTGCCGCCAGCTGGCTCAGTGGACCAGGGAAGGGACGCCTCCGGCGGAAGTGGCGGTGAACTTTTCGGCAAGGCAGCTGCACCAGGAGGGTCTTCTGGACTTCTTAAAGGATGCCGCGGGCAGATACTCCCTGCCCCCTTCCATGCTGGCGGCGGAAATAACCGAATCGGGAATAATGGCGGATATGGCCGATTCGGCGAAGGTCCTCTACGGTATGCGGGATATGGGAATGAAGGTCTACGTGGACGATTTCGGGACGGGATACTCGTCCCTCAACTACCTCAAGCGGCTGCCCATCGACGGCCTGAAAATTGATAAATCTTTTGTGGACGGCGTACTGGACGACAAAAACGACGCCGCCATTACCAAGGCCGTAATTGGGCTGGGACAAGCCCTGGGCATGACCGTTACCGCCGAGGGCGTGGAAACTCCGGAGCAGCTCGACTTCCTCAGGCAAAGCGGGTGCGACGAAATCCAGGGTTTTCTTTTCAGTCCCCCTCTGCCCGCCGGGGAGACCCTCCCCTTCAGAACAGCGGAAAATCCGCCCTTGATTTGACCGCGAATAAGGCTATAATCAAGAAAAGACCGAAATATCCGCTTGTCCCGGCTCATGTCCTGGGCAAGTATGAGATCTGTTCCGGGAAGGAGTTGCAGCTAATGCGCCACGTCAGTTCGCTGACCCTGTTCGAAGAAGGTGACCATAAGTATATTATGCTTGGGTGGGAGGAGCAGGAGGAGGAAGTGGCCGTACAGACAAACCAGTACGTCCTGTCCTCCGGCGGCGAGGTTATCCTCCTGGATCCGGGCGGCGCCCATGTCTTTCCCAGGGTTCTGGCAAACGTGGCGGAGCTCTACGACCTAAAAAATATAAGACACATCTTCTACTCTCACCAGGACCCCGACGTCTCCTCAGGGATCACCCTTTGGCTCTCCATGGCCGAAAAAGCCGCCGTGCATATCTCGGAGCTGTGGGTGAGATTTCTGCCCCACTTCGGAATTTACGACTCAAAGCGCATTACCCCCATCCCGGACAAGGGAGGAACAATCCCGCTGCCCGGAGGCAGAAGACTGACGATTGTCCCATCTCACTTCCTTCACTCCACGGGCTGCTTCTCCCTTTACGACCCCGTCTCGAAAATACTGTTCAGCAGCGACGTAGGAGCGGCAATCTTCCCTAGGGGAGGGCGCTATCCGGTGGTGGAGGATTTTGAATCCCACATAAAATATATGGAGGGCTTCCACAGAAGATATATGGCGTCAAACTCCGTATGCCGCCGGTGGGTGAGCCATGTATCCAGGCTGGACGTGGAGCATATCGCCCCCCAGCACGGCGCTTTTATCAAAGGCCGGGAGAACGTAAAAAAATTTCTGTCCTGGTTTGAGAACCTGGCCTGCGGATCGGATATTCTCGACAGCATCTACGGGCGCTGACTGAAGGACCCGGAAGGAGGGTTTCAATGGAGCGCAATGTGGCGGATGTAATCCACAGACTGGGCGGCGCTTTCTTCGCCAACACCCTGATGAACTCCTTCATGGCCCAGCTTGACGAGGTGCTGGTCAACCGCGTCAGAGCCGTGGAGGGCGAAATTGCCCATACCTCCGAACGATTTGCCCGGCTAAGCGAAGCCCTGGGCGAGCTTCAGGAGGAATTTGGCCGCAGGGGCCGGGAGACCAGAGAGTCCGTGGAGGAGATCGACCGGATGAACGGCGAGCTGGCCGCGGAGCTCCAGCGCTCGGGGGCGGACCTCGACGGCATGAGCGACAACGTGGCCAGAACGGTAGAGGCTACCTTCAACACCCTTGAGTCTTTTCTTGAGATAGAAAAGATGTCGGGGGAGATTCAGCGCATAGCAAAACAGACCAACCTCCTGGCCCTCAACGCCTCCATTGAGGCGGCCAGGGCGGGGGAGCACGGCAGAGGCTTCGCCATAGTGGCCAAAAACGTGCAGGAACTTGCGGAGGGCACCAGGGCCGCATCGGAATCCATCGGGGCCAGGGTGACCGAAATATCCGGCTCCGTGGAGAGAACCATGAACGACATTAAGGGAATAGGGGACATGTTCGACATGATACGCCGCACCCTCGAGGGCTTTGCCAGTTTTCTGGAGTCGAACAGGGCTTTCATGGAGGGAATGGAGCGCACCATGGCCGACGCCGGCGATAAGATCAGCAGGAGCTCCGATGAGATGGACAGCTCGGTGGAGGTTATGGAGGGGGCATCCCGAAAGTTCGGCGCCATGGCCTCGACTATATCGGCCATAGTGCTGGCCCAGAAAAACCTTAAGGAAATAAGGCTCTGATATGAACGAGATGGCGCGGGCTGAGGGAGTCTTCAGGGAGGAAGACGGAGAGAGCGTAAAGTACATCCGCCTGGACGAGCTGAGCTACTTCAGGGGCAGGCTGGCGGAAGATATCCTTTCCGACGACGGCGCCCTTCTGCTGCCCAGGGGGAGCGACATAGCCACGGTCATGAAGTCCATG
>JBMNVK010000064.1:0-14147 GCA_050946755.1 Aminivibrio sp.
GCCGCGAAGGAGCGCCCTCTGGATAATCCTCTCATCCTTCACTTCTCCTCTCCTCCGGATGTGGAGAGGGTGGCGGAAGTCTCTGACAGGGCCCGTCATCTTATGGAGCACTTCTGGCCCGGCCCTCTTACCCTGGTACTGCCATCGAAGGGCGTCGCCCCCCCTGAGGTGACCGCCGGCCTTGATACAGTGGCGGTGAGAATGCCCTCTCACCCCGTAGCTCTGGCTCTGCTGGCCGCCTCGTCAGTGCCGGTGGCCGCCCCCAGCGCCAACTCAAGCGGCAGGCCGAGTCCTACCGACGCAAGTGCGGTGGCGGAGGATCTGGGCTCCAGGGTGGATCTCATCCTGGATGGAGGGGCTGCTTCCGTAGGAGTGGAGTCCACCGTGCTCGATATTACGGGTAAGGACCTGATCCTCCTTCGTCCGGGAGGGTGTTCCGTAGAGGAGATAGAGTCGGCGACGGGAGAAAGGGTGGTGCGGGATGGCGGCAGGGAGGCTAGATCTCCCGGCACCAGACACCGCCATTACGCCCCCTCCATACCCCTTATGCTTCACGACCATGAAGGGGCAAGAGAGCGGGCTTTGGCCCTCGGGGGCAGAATTGCATGGCTCGGCATGGCGGGGCCGGAGATTCTTTTTGACAGGGGCGAGACGGACGAGGAGCTGAGCCTGGTGTTTTCCTCCCCAGAAAACTATGCCCGGGGCCTCTTTCACGCCCTCAGGGTGCTTGAAAGGTCCGGAGCGGCGGTTATAGTGGCGGAGAGACCCGGAAGCAGGACCGGGATCAGCCTCGCCCTGAGGGACCGGCTGGAGAGGGCTTCCGGGGGCGGTTTGAGGGGGGAAGAAAAATAAAGACTTGCCAAAGAGGCAAAGCCTTGCTAGAATTACCTCTGTAATTAAAGCCGGGGTGGCGGAATTGGTAGACGCGCTAGATTCAGGTTCTAGTGGGCGATAGCCTGTCGGGGTTCGAGTCCCCGCCTCGGCACCATTGCAGAATAACTACCTTTTTCAGAGGGAAGGTCGTATTGTGTCTGTTGACACAGTATGACTTTTTTGTTATCCTTTTTATTTGTCAGTGCTCCTTTCCCCACCAAACTTTTCAGGGAGGTCATAGAGTTAATGGCCGAATTCATCCCAGTCAGCAACGAACGCAAAAGGTTGACTTTCGGACGGGCCCGGGACCTTATGGAAATCCCGGACATGATTGAAGTCCAGCGGGATTCCTACAGCTGGTTCTACCAGGAAGACGCTGCTCCCGATGCACGGATGCTGCAAGGACTTCAGGAGTTGCTTCAGGAAGTATTCCCTATTCAAAATTTTGACGGATCGTTTTCTCTTGAATTTGTCAAGTATTCTCTCGACAGCCCCTCCACAAGCGAGGAGGAGGCCCGGCAGCGGGATCTGACCTGGTCCCGGAGGGTTATGGCTACCATCAGGCTGGTCAACAACAAGACCAAAGAGATGAAGCAGGAGGAGATCTTTCTCGGCGATTTTCCCATAATGACGAGAAGGGGTACCTTCATAATCAACGGAACGGAGCGGGTAGTGGTAAATCAGCTGGCCCGTTCCGCCGGAGTGTTTTTTAGCAGGGACGAGCAGCTGACAGGGCAGGAGATCTGTTCGGCAAAGGTCATCCCAGAACGGGGCGCGTGGCTGGAGTTTATTCTGGCTCCCGGGGATATGATGACCGTCAACATAGACAGCAAAAAGAAGATTCCGGCCACCCTTCTGCTCAAAGTCTTCGGCGCGGCCGGTGATGACGGTGTCCTCGACCTGCTGGACTCCAAAGTGGTAGAAAAGGATATCATGGAGGAGGACCCCGTAGGAATGCTGTCTGCCGAGTCTATCTTCGATCCTGACGGCGGCGCCATTGTTCAGCGAAACGGTGTTCTCACCAAAGACCACATGACGGAGCTGGCCACCCTCGGAAGGACCAGGATCAAGGTATGGGACGCCGATCCTTCAGTGGCCCTCGCCCTCGACAGGGACAACGCCTCCAATGTGGACGAGGCCCTTGTGGAGCTCTTCAAAAGGCTGAGGCCCAATGAGCCTGCCCGGGTTGAAAATGCCAGGGAGTACATCAACACCCTCTTCTTCGATCCCCGTAGGTATGACCTCGGCAGAGTGGGCCGGTACAAGATGAACCGGAAGCTGGGCCTGGATATCCTCCCCACCGAGAGACTTCTCACCAGGGAGGACCTCATAGGCATCTTCCGGGGCGTTGCAGACCTTAAAAACCCGGAAAAAATGGACGACGACATAGACCATCTGGGCAACCGCAGAGTGCGCTCCGTAGGCGAGCTTCTGCAGAACCAGATAAGAATCGGGCTCCTCAGGATGGAGCGCATCGCCAAGGAGAGGATGACCACCATCAAGGACCTCGGCGGCGCCATGGCGAAGGAGCTCATCAATGTTCGCCCCATAGCCGCCTCCCTCAGGGAGTTCTTCGGATCGGGGCAGCTGTCCCAGTTTATGGATCAGACCAACCCCCTGGCAGAGGTCACCCACCGGCGAAGACTTTCCGCCCTCGGCCCCGGCGGCCTCTCCCGGGAGAGAGCGGGCTTTGAGGCCAGGGACGTTCACTACACCCACTACGGCAGGGTATGCCCCATCGAAACCCCAGAAGGCCCCAACATAGGCCTTGTGACTTCCCTTGCCACCTACGCCAGGCTGAATGAGTACGGCTTCCTCATCACCCCCCGGAGAAAGGTAGTAAACGGACAGGTGACGGGGGAGATCGAGTATCTCTCCGCTGACGACGAGGACGAGGCCTACGTAGGCATGGCAAACACCGCTGTAGATGAAAACGGGATGATTCTGGACGAGTACTGTTTTACCCGATACCAGGGCAACGTAGTAAACGTCCCCAGGGAAGAGGTAAACTACCTCGACGTGTCTCCCAAGCAGGTGGTCTCCGTATCCACAGCTCTGATTCCCTTTCTTGAGCACGACGACGCCAACAGAGCCCTGATGGGCTCCAACATGCAGCGGCAGGCGGTGCCCCTTATCGCCCCCGAGGCTCCCCTGGTGGGCACAGGCGTGGAGCACCGCAGTGCGAAGGACTCCGGCTCCTGCGTCATGGCAGTCTGTGACGGAGTGGTGGAGTATGTGGATTCATCCAGGGTTGAGGTGAGAAAAGGCATTGAGTCTCACGTTCACTCCCTGGTGAAATTCCGCCGGTCCAACCAGGGTACCGTCATCCATCAGAAGCCCATAGTGAAGAAGGGGGACAAGGTGACGGAGGGGCAGATCATCGCCGACGGCCAGGCCTCCGAGGGAGGCGAGCTCGCCCTTGGCAGAAACGTCATAGTGGCCTTTATGCCCTGGGAGGGCTTCAACTTCGAGGATGCCATCCTGCTCAGTGAAAGGCTTGTCAAGGAGGATTTCTACTCCTCCATTCATATAGAAGAGTACGAGATCGAGGCCAGGGACACCAAGCTTGGCCCCGAGGAGATCACCAGGGATATTCCCAACGTAGGAGAGGACATGCTTAAAAACCTCGACGAAGAGGGAATAGTCCGGGTCGGTGCTGAAGTGGGCGCCGGCGACATCCTTGTGGGCAAGGTAACCCCCAAGGGAGAGTCGGACCAGACTCCTGAGGAGAAGCTCCTCAGGGCCATCTTCGGTGAGAAGGCCCGGGAGGTTCGGGATACGTCCCTTAAAGTTCCTCACGGCGCCAGGGGCAAGGTGGTGGCCATCAAGCAGATGACCAGGGCCGACAGCCTCGATACCCTAAGCCCCGGCGTCAATAAGGTGGTAAAGGTCTACGTGGCCCAGCTCAGGAAGATCACCGTGGGCGACAAGATGGCAGGCCGTCACGGCAACAAGGGGGTAGTCTCCAGGATACTCCCCGTGGAGGACATGCCCTATCTGCCCGACGGCACCCCCGTAGACATGGTGCTCAATCCCCTGGGAGTGCCCAGCCGGATGAACCTGGGCCAGGTGCTTGAGACCATCATGGGCTTTGTGGCCATGAACAACGGCTGGAAGGTGGCCACGCCCGTCTTTGAGGGCGCCCAGGAGACGGAGATCTTCGAGCTGCTTGAAAAACTGAGCTCCGATAAGTACCCGGAGCTTACCAGAGACGGAATGATAACCCTTTTCGACGGAAGAACGGGCGACCCCTTCGAGAAGAAGGTCACCGTAGGCTGCATGTATATGCTGAAGCTCATCCACCTGGTGGATGACAAGATTCACGCCCGGTCTATCGGCCCCTACAGCCTCATAACCCAGCAGCCTCTGGGTGGAAAGGCCCAGTTCGGCGGCCAGCGGTTTGGAGAGATGGAGGTCTGGGCCCTTGAAGGCTACGGCGCCGCCAACATCCTGCAGGAGATGCTCACGGTAAAGTCCGACGACATCCGGGGCAGGCTTAAGACCTACGAGCGGATCGTCAAGGGGCAGAATCTGTCCAAGCCGGGCATTCCGGAGAGCTTCAGGGTTCTCGTTAAGGAGCTCCAGGGCCTCGGACTGGACGTAGAGGTCAAGTACAGCGACGGTACCGTGGGCGAGCTGGTAATGGAAGACGATGAAGATGAACACCAGAGCCCAAGGGAGTCCATTCTGAGGCAGCCCGCCCAGGCCGAACCCGATATTTTCGAGACCAAGGGGGCGGAGGAGATCGGAGAGGAAGAAAAGAAGCTTCTTATAGCCGAGGAATCGATCTTTATCGATCCCAAAGGCATGTCCATAATTAAGGGGGATGAATGATGGCCAGGAGGGAAATCCTGGGAGTGCGGGTAAAGCTCGCAAGTCCTGAAAGAATACGAAAACTCTCCAATGGTGAGGTAAAAAAACCAGAGACCATCAACTACAGAAGCCTCCGTCCCGAGAGGGACGGGCTCTTCTGCGAGCGCATTTTTGGCCCCACCAAGAGCTACGAGTGCTCCTGCGGCAAGTACAAGCGGAGCGGCCCCAAGTTCAAGGGCATCTTCTGCGACAAGTGCGGCGTGGAGGTAACGGACAACCGGGTCCGCCGGGAGCGGATGGCCCATATCGAGCTGGCCGCGCCCGTAGTGCACATCTGGTACCTCAGGGGCATACCGGGCAGGCTGAGCCTGCTTCTGGGCTGCACCACCAAGGACCTGGAAAAAGTAATCTATTTTGCCCCCAACCGCCTCAGGGAGGCGGCCTATAAAGTGGTTACCGAGGGCCGGTGGTTCGACCTGGCCCGTAAGAACGACGTGCTCTCCGAGAGCGAGGTCAACATCCACACCCACTACGATCCCCGGTTCAGGGCCGAGGAGGCCTACAGGATTATCTCCGTGGACAGCGTGCCCGTCTCCGAGGGTGATATTCTGGGAGCTCCCCAGATATCCAGATACAAGACCGAGTACGGCGACGGCAGCTTCAAGGCCGAGCCCGCCTTCACCCTGGTGACGGCGCCGGAGGATCCCTCCTTCCCCGAAGGCACCGTTGTCTCTGCCTCTCAGATGGAAAAGCTCCGGGAGGCCTACGGCGACTCCTTCGAGGTTGAAAGGGCCATGTCCGGCTCTCAGGAGGCCTTTGTAGTAACTGCGGCCGCTCATCTTCCCTTTGTCAAGGGAGACATACTTTCGGATACGGAGTTCCGGCTCTACGGCCAGAAGTATCCGGGCAGGTTCACCGCCCAGCAGGAGGTCATCACCCTGGAAGACCCCTGCTACATAGTCATAGAAAAGGGCAAGTCCCCCTTCGAGCCCGCCACCATCATCCTGGAGCGGGAGTACGACCTCTGCGCCGCCTACGACAGAAAACTGAAGGGCGACTCCGATGGCGAGGAGGGCAGCTTCCTGGCCGGCATAGGCGCAGAAGGAGTGCAGGCCCTCCTGGACAGAATAGACCTGGAGCAGATCAGCGCCTCCCTCCGAGAGGAGATCTCCGAGAGTACGGGACAAAAAAAGCGCAAGCTCATCAAGCGCCTCCAGGTGGCGGAGGACTTCCGCAAGAGCCAGTCGGCGGCAAAATCCATGATCCTGGAAGTGCTGCCCGTCATCCCCCCCGATCTGCGCCCCATGGTGCAGCTCGACGGGGGCAGGTTTGCCACCTCCGACCTCAACGACCTCTACCGGAGGGTCATAAACCGCAACAACAGACTAAAAAAGCTTCAGGAGCTCAAGGCTCCCGAGATAATAATACGCAACGAGAAGAGAATGCTGCAGGAGTCAGTGGACGCCCTCATCGACAACGGCCGCATGGGCAAGGCGGTGCTCGGGGCGGGCAACAGGCCCCTCAAGAGCCTCACCGACCTCCTCCGGGGCAAGAAGGGCCGGTTCCGCCAGAACCTGCTGGGCAAGAGGGTAGACTACTCGGGCCGTTCGGTCATAGTCATCGGCCCCCAGCTCAAGATCTACCAGTGCGGCCTTCCCAAGCAGATGGCCCTGGAGCTCTTCAAGCCCTTCGTCATCAGACAGCTGGTGGAGAGGGAGCTAGCCCCCAACGTAAAGAACGCCAAGCGCCTCATCGAGAGAGGACGGGAGGAGATCTGGGGGATCCTTGAGGAGATCATCAAGGACCACCCCGTAATGCTCAACCGGGCGCCTACTCTGCACAGGCTGGGAATCCAGGCCTTTGAGCCGGTCCTCATGGAGGGCAAGGCCATCCGGCTTCATCCCATGGTCTGCACCGCCTTCAACGCCGACTTCGACGGCGACCAGATGGCGGTTCACGTGCCCCTGTCCATCGAGTCCCAGGCGGAGGCCCGGCTGCTTATGCTCTCCGCCAACAATCTGCTGTCTCCCGCCAGCGGTCGGCCCGTCATGACCCCCACCCAGGACATAGTGCTGGGCATCTACTGCCTTACCGACATGAGGGATGAGCAAAAGGGCGAAAAGCTCTCTCACTACTCCGGCATCGAAGACGTGCTGATAGCCTTCAATCACGGGGCAGTAGCCGTGGACAGCAGGGTTAAGGTGCTGCGGAACCCCGAATGGGAGGGGGAGGGCAAGTGGATTGTCACCTCTCCGGGCAGGGCAATCTTCAACAACATTCTGCCCGAAGGCCTCCAGTTCATAAACAAGCAGCTCGACAAGAGGGAGCTCGGCCATATCCTCGACAAGGCCTACGACATGGTGGACCGGGTCTCCATGGTGAAGATGCTTGACGACATCAAGGCCCTGGGCTACCGGTGGGCGACACTCAGCGGCATAAGCTTCGGGGTGAAGTCCATCATCATCCCTCCGGAGAAAAAGCAGCTCACCGAGGAGGCCACCCGGGAGGACGAGGAGCTCAAGGCAGAGTACGAGATGGGCATCCTCACCCAGGACGAGTACCTCTTCCAGAAGGAGAGCCTCTGGTCTGAGAAATCCAGAGTTATCGCTGAAAATATAGTCAACCACATGGACCGCACCAACTCCATCCGCATGATGGTGGACAGCGGCGCCAGGGGCAGCCGGAGCCAGATGGGCCAGATGGCGGGAATCAGGGGCCTCATGTCCGACCCCTCGGGGCGGATAATCGACTACCCCATCACCGCAAACTTCCGGGAGGGCATGAGTATGCTGGAGTTCTTCATCTCCACCCACGGCGCCCGGAAGGGCCTTGTGGATACAGCCCTCCGTACCGCCAAGTCAGGCTACCTGACGAGACGTCTGGTGGACGTGGCCCAGGATCTTATCATCACCGAGCTGGACTGCGGCTCTGAAAAGGGCATCTCCATCGAGCCCCTCAAGCAGGACGACAGAATCAGAATCCCCCTGTCCGAGAGGATAGAGGGCAGGAACGCCCTTTCAGACATCCTTGACCCTGCCACGGGGGAGATCATTGTAAAGGCTGGCCAGTGCATACTGTCCGGGGAGGCCAAGCGCATTGAGGATGCGGGGATAGAATCTGTAGAGGTGCGCAGTCCCCTCACCTGCCGCCTCCGCCATGGAATCTGCCAGGCCTGCTACGGCATGGACTTGGCCACCAGAAAGATAGTGCCTCTCGGGGAGGCGGTGGGAGTTGTAGCCGCCCAGTCCATCGGCGAGCCGGGGACCCAGCTCACCATGCGTACCTTCCACACGGGAGGCGTCCGCCTTACGGGTGAAGACATCACTCAGGGCCTTCCCAGGATCGAGCAGCTTTTTGAGGCCAGGAGGCCCAAGAAGGTGGCCTTCCTCGCAGGACTCGACGGCCATGTGGCGGAAGTGCGCCACATGGAGGGCAAGAGGCGGGTCACCATCCTGTCCAGCGACGGGGAGACGGAGAAAAAGGTAACCCACAACATTCCCATCGGGCAGAACCTCCTAGTGGAGGAGGGCGAAGTGGTCAAAAAGAGCGACAAGCTCACCGAGGGCAATGTGGACCCCCAGCAGCTTCTGGAGGTAGAGGGCATTGAGGCTGTGCGCCGGGCCCTGGTGGACGAGATTCAGGAGGTCTACCGCTCTCAGGGCGTCTCCATCAACAACAAGCATATCGAAGTGATTCTCCGCAAGGTAGCCCCCGTCAACCGGGTGAAGATCGACGAAGAGGGGGATACCTCCTTCGTAGCCGGTGACCTCGTCTGGACGGACGAGATCGATGTGGAGACCGTACTGATAGAGGAGCAGAACGAAAAGAACATCGCCGAGGCAGTTAGGATCTTCTCCGGCCGCACCCTGCTTGACGTCACCTCCAAAAAGGGCGGCGAGAGCATGGCTGAATTTATCGGCGCTCCCCTTGGCGAGGATGCCATAAGGATGATCCTGAAGCCCGGCATGATGATCTCCTCGGTGCATATAGAGGGTGAAGACGGCGACTCCGTAAAGGTTATCGTAGGGGAGGCTGCCTTCAGAAAGCAGATGGAGGGCATGGATTTGATAACTGCCTTCTCCTCAGCTGACGGCAAGGAGATACCCGCCGGAGCCCGCCTCACCCTGGGTCAGCTGGGCATCATTACCGCCAACGACCCGACCCCCATACTCATCCGGGACGGAGAGACCCTGGCCAAGCTGACGAATACGGCCTATCTGGCCGAGGACGTACTTGCAGACGGGGAGACGGTGGCGAGGAAGGACACGGGCCTCGCAGAAGAGGAGGCTGCCCACTGCCGGGAGTTCAACATCCCCTCCGTTTTCATATGGCACTCGGTGGACCGGGTCAACCTCACCGATCTGCTTGAGGAGAGCCTTAAGGATAAGTGGGGCAAGCCCCTCATCCAGGCCCTTGATGAAGAGGGCTACGCCCTGGAAAATATCCCTCAGTTTGTGGATGCCGCCATAATAAAAAGGATACTGGAGGGCTCCGTCTCCGCCTTTGAGATTGAGGACGAAATCTACTCCCGGGACAGAATTCTCCAGGATATTCTTGCGACCAGGGTCGCAGATAAGGTACTCCTTGAGCCCATAGTTGACGGCGACGGCGAAGTTCTTGCCAATCCCGGAGACAGGGCTGGCAAGGAGATTGTGGAGGCCATTGCGTCAAATCCGGATATCACTGAAGTGGTGGTACGTCCCATGGGCGCCTCCCGCAAGGATGAAAAAATCATAACGGCCCGGGTTACCTTCGTAAGAAGGCTCCGGGAGGCCCCCAGGGTAAAGCCCTTCATTCACGGCATTACCAAGGCGGCCCTTGCCACGGACAGCTTCCTTAGCGCGGCCTCCTTCCAGCAGACCGCCCAGGTCCTTGCCCAGGCGGCGGTGAGGGGCGAGCTCGATCCTCTTGAAGGACTGAAGGAGAACGTCATCATCGGTCACCTGATCCCTGCCGGGACCGGGTCGGAGAAATTCCGGGAGCTCAGGATAGGGCAGGTAAAGCAGCCCGCAGAGGCGGAGAAGGTCGGGCAAGAGTAGTTAAAAAAGCATGAGGCGGGCAGAACCGTATTTTCGCAGGTCGGAGAATCGGGCTTGACATTAATCCCGCCTCTTTGCTATCATTCCTTGGTGCTTTCGCACAGGAGGGATTCTTTTTGCCTTTAAATGAGCTTGCAGTTCCGGAAAGAATAACAGGAGTGCGGCAGATAAGGCGGAAACTTGAAGCACAAGCTCTTAAGAAGCTTTTTATAGCCAGGGACGCCGATCACGCTCTTGTGGCCCCTATTGAGGCCGAAGCCCGCAGACAGGGCATCCCCGTTGAGTGGGCCGACGACATGATCCGGCTGGGAAGAGCCTGTGCCATCAGCCGCGGAGCGTCCGTGGCAGGAGTTTGCAGATCCGGGGCCGACAGGACCCAGGAAAAAGAAAAAACGGAAGGAGGAAATTGAGTGCCTACAATCAACCAGCTTATCCGGCATGGACGGGTACACAGAAAACAGAAAACCTACGCTCCCGCCCTGCAGGGCAATCCTGCCCGGAGGGGAGTCTGCACCAGGGTTTACACTGTAACCCCCAAGAAGCCGAACTCGGCTCTCAGGAAGGTTGCAAGAGTCCGCCTTACCAACGGAATCGAAGTTACATCCTACATTCCCGGGATAGGCCACAACCTGCAGGAGCACTCCGTAGTCCTTGTCAGGGGAGGCCGGGTTAAGGACTTGCCCGGCGTGCGCTACCATATCATCAGGGGCGCCCTCGACTGCGGGGGAGTGGAGAATCGCAGAAAATCCCGTTCCAAGTACGGCGCCAGAAAGCCCAGATAGGCTTAAGGGCGTCACCATTGTTTTGAGGAGGGGTTGACCTATGCCGCGGAAGGGGTATGTCAAAAAAAGAGACAACCTGCCTGACACCAGGTTCGGCAGCGTTGCGGTGACAAAGTTCATAAACAGCCTCATGCGACAGGGAAAAAAGAGCGTCGCGGAGAAGATTATGTACAGTGCGCTTGATATCGCAGGGGAGAAGCTGAACGAAGAACCCTTCGATGTCTTTACAAAGGCCATGGAAAACGTTCGTCCCATGGTGGAGGTTCGCCCCAGAAGAGTGGGAGGAGCCACCTACCAGGTTCCTGTGGAAGTCCCCCCCGAGAGGGCTCAGGTTCTCAGCATCCGCTGGATCCTAAGCTATGCCAGGGGCAAGAAGGGGATTCCCATGGCGGAGAGACTGGCCAGGGAGTTTATGGACGCCTTCAAGGGCGAAGGAAGCTCCATAAAAAGAAAAGAAGATACTCACAAGATGGCGGAGGCCAACCGGGCATTTGCTCACTACCGCTGGTAGGGACGTAAATGCCGGGGTCACCCCTGTCAAACTGATGGAAACGAGGTTTTGTGGCAGCCATGCAAACGCTTGATATGAAAAGGATACGCAACATAGGGATCGCGGCCCACATTGATGCGGGCAAGACGACCACCACTGAGCGTATTCTTTTCTACACCGGAAGAAACTATAAAATGGGCGAAACCCATGAAGGCGCCGCCACCATGGACTGGATGGAGCAGGAGAAGGAGCGGGGAATCACCATTACCTCCGCTGCTACTACCTGTGTATGGGCCGATCATTTTGTCAATATTATTGATACGCCCGGCCACGTGGACTTTACCGTAGAGGTGGAGAGATCCATGAGGGTTCTTGACGGCGCCGTGGCTGTATTCTGTGCCGTGGGCGGCGTGGAGCCCCAGTCTGAGACTGTTTGGCGTCAGGCGGACAAGTACCATGTACCCAGAGTCGCCTTTATCAACAAGATGGACCGTATAGGCGCCGATTTTTATAACGTAGTCCGGGAAATCGACGAGAAGCTTGGCGCAAGAGCCGTTCCCATCCAGATTCCCATCGGCGCTGAGGATGGGTTTGCAGGAATTATCGATCTCGTCAACTTCATGGGCGTTCAGTACACGGACGACCTGGGCACCGAGCCGAGGGCCATAGCCGTTCCCTCCTTTCTGGAGGAGGAGGCGAGGACCGCGAGAGAGTCCATGATTGAGGCGCTGGCCGACTACGACGAGGAGATCATGACCCTCTACCTGGAGGGTGAGGAGGTCGGGGCGGACCTGATCAAAAGAGCGATCAGGATGGGTACTGTAGGCCTCAAGATAGTCCCCGTCATATGCGGATCCGCCTTCAAGAACAAGGGAGTTCAGCCTCTTCTGGATGCAGTGGTGGACTATCTGCCCAGCCCTCTGGAGATGCCTCCGGTGACGGGTGTCAATCCTGTCACCCTTGAAGAGGAGACCAGAAAGAGCGACAACGACGATCCCTTTACTGCCCTGGCCTTCAAGATCATGGTGGACCCCTTCGTGGGGCGCCTTGTATTTGCCAGGGTCTATTCGGGCAGGCTGGAGAAGGGCACTACCGTCTACAACGCTACCACCGGCACCAGGGAGAGGGTTGGACGGATTCTCAGAATGCACGCAAACAAAAGGGAAGAGCTTGATGCCGCAGAGGCGGGCATGATCGTGGCCCTTCCCGGGCTTAGGCTCTCTAAGACGGGGGATACTCTGTGCGACGAGGGACACCCCATCGTTCTCGAGAATCTTGTATTCCCGGAGCCCGTCATCTCCCTGTCCGTAGAGCCCGCCACCAAAAACGACAAGCTTAAGCTCACCAAGGGCCTCTCGGCTCTGGCCGAGGAGGACCCCACCTTCAAGGTAAAGACTGATGAAGAGACTGCCCAGACCATTATCTCCGGCATGGGCGAGCTTCACCTTGAGATCATCGTGGGCCGCCTGAAGAGAGAGTTCGCGGTGGATGTGAAGGTGGGCAGACCCCAGGTTGCCTACAGGGAGGCCATAAGGAAAGCTGCCAGAGCAGAGGGCCGCTATGTCCGCCAGTCCGGGGGCAGGGGCCAGTACGGCCACGTGGTCTTTGAGATGGAGCCTCTTGAAGAGGGCCTGGGATATGAATTTGAAGACAAGATCGTCGGCGGGGTAGTACCCAAAGAGTACGTAGCCGCCGTGGAAAAAGGCCTCGAAGAGGCCCTTAACAACGGTATTATCGGCGGGTATCCCGTTATCGGGCTTAAAGTCGCCCTCGTGGACGGAAGCTACCACGATGTAGACAGCTCCGAGATGGCCTTCAGGATCGCGGCCTCCATGGGATTCAAAGAGGCAATGAAGCATGCCGATCCCGTGCTCATGGAGCCCATAATGTCCGTAGAAGTGGTCACCCCTGAGGACTATATAGGCGATGTCATCGGCGACCTTTCCTCAAGAAGGGGCCGTATTGAGGGCATGGATACGAGGATGAACACCAGGGTGGTCAGATCCTTCGTCCCCCTGGCGGAAATGTTCGGCTATGCGACGGATCTTCGCAGCAAGACATCGGGCCGGGCCACCTACTCCATGCAGTTTGACCACTACGAGGCAGTTTCACCGGATATTGCGGAAAAAATCCTGCAGGTCTGACGAAGAAAAATAAAATTACAGGTAAATTTTAGGAGGGAACACAATGGCAAAGGAAAAGTTTGAGAGGTCCAAACCCCATCTTAACATAGGAACCATAGGTCACATCGACCACGGAAAGACAACCCTAACGGCTGCTATCACCAAGTGTCTTTCCACGTCTGCGTTTGCCCAGCTCATGGACTATGACAAAATCGACAAGGCCCCCGAAGAGCGGGAGCGGGGCATCACCATCAACATCTCCCACGTGGAGTACGAGACAGAGAACCGTCACTACGCCCACATCGACTGCCCCGGCCACGCCGACTACATCAAGAACATGATCACCGGAGCCGCCCAGATGGACGGCGCCATTCTCGTGGTCAGCGCAGCTGACGGCCCCATGCCCCAGACCCGGGAGCACGTGCTCCTGGCCCGTCAGGTCAACGTGCCTGCCCTTGTAGTGTTCATGAACAAGACGGACCAGGTGGACGACGAAGAGCTTCTTGACCTTGTGGAGATGGAAGTCCGGGAGCTTCTCAGCAAGTACGAATTCCCCGGCGACGACGTCCCAGTCGTTCGCGGTTCTGCCCTCAAGGTCATCGAAGAGGGCGACGGCACCCGTGAGGACCCCGTCAGCAAGTGCATCTGGGAGCTTATGGATGCCTGCGACAGCTTCATCCCCGAGCCAGTCCGTGATGTGGACCGTCCCTTCCTCATGCCCATAGAGGACGTCTTCACCATCACCGGCCGTGGCACCGTAGTAACCGGCCGTGTTGAGCGCGGCATCATCAAGGGCGGTGAGGAAGTAGCCATCATCGGCATGAAGACCGACGTCACCAAGACAGTTGCCACATCTCTTGAGATGTTCCGCAAGATCCTTGACAACGCCATGGCTGGCGACAACGTAGGCGTTCTTCTCCGGGGCGTGGACAAGGACGGCGTTGAGCGGGGCCAGGTCCTTGCCAAGCCTAACACCATACAGCCTCACACCAAGTTCAAGGCGGAAGTATACGTCCTCAAGAAGGAA
>JBMNVK010000065.1:0-14094 GCA_050946755.1 Aminivibrio sp.
TTGTTAAGTTCGTCGATTCTTCCCCTCAAAAGGAGGTTGTCAAGAAGCCCTCCCGTAGTGGCGAGCACAATGGAGAGAAAATCATGATACGAGGGGGCCGGCCCTCCCTCTTCGTCCCCCTTTTCTATGAAGGCCAGAAATAGGCCGATGATCTTGGAGGGCGAGGCGACGGCGTGAATAAAAAGTCTGCTGCCTCCGTCGGAGGATGCCACTACTACAGGGTCCTTGCTTTTCAGGGCCCAGGCTATGGTCCTGTCCTCTATAAGAGGGGCAAGCTCCTCTTCAAGGCGGTGAAGCTCCTCCGGAGGGTCGGCCCAGGCAGGGTAAAGAGCAGGGTCCTCATCTCCGGCAAGAAAAAAGGCCAGGGCGCCGAAGCTGGCCAGAGAGCGAAGCTTGGAGGCTGTCTCCCTGAGGACATCCTTTGTGGAGCCGAGGCCCGTCAGGGATGCAGTGAAAGCGTTGAGGTCCAGGGCTGTCTCAAAAGCCTTCAGCGCAGCGTTTCTTTCGAGATGCAGAAATGAGACCCTTTCTTCGAGAAAGGTGATGGTGCGATCTTTTTCCATAAGGCAACCTCCGGAAAAATAATGATGAACCCTTCTCACAGCACCTGCCATTATACGATGAAGGTGATACCTGCGCACCAGGCTCTCTTTCTTTTCCCGCTCTATGGTAGGATAATACTTAAGTTTTGCAAGGAGGATCCGTTATGAAAAATATACTCTATACTGGTGGAATTCCGTGGATATTGTAGGGCTCCTTCTTATTTTTTTTGCAAGAATTGTAAGCGTAAGCTGCAGCACCATCCGCATTCTTTTCCTGGTCAGGGGAAAGAGGGTTTTGGCTTCGGTCATCGGTTTTTTTGAGATGCTGGTCTATACGGCGGCCCTCAGCCATATAATGGGCGGCGGAAGAGAGATGACCGTTGTCCAGATGATAGTTTACTGCGCCGGGTTTTCCGCCGGCACTTTTATCGGCTCCCTGCTTGAGGAGCGCATTCTTAACGCCTTTGTGCTGCTTGAAATTATCATGGACGACTCTTCCGAGACGGCGAGTATAGTGGAGAGCATCCGTTCTGACGGTTACGGCGCCACGCTGCTTCACGGCAGGGGGAAGGACGGCGTGAAGACCATCCTCAAAATTATCTGCAGGAGAAGTGACATCCCTGTAATCACCACTCATATAGATGATAAAGGCTTTATTTGCATTACTGATGTAAAGGGTTGTACGGGCGGCTACTTCCAGATGCAGGGCAAGTAGGAGCCTGAGCCACTTTTTGGAAGGAAGGGATAGGCCTGATGAGTGAAGAGTTTGAGAAGGCTTCCGCAATCGGCGGCAACGACAGGATTGCCTTTCTTCAACGGAAGGTAAACAGGCTGGAGAATGAGGTGGTCCGCTGGAAGAGGGAGGAGTCCGCCCTTAGGGACATAGAGCGGCGCTACCTCTCCCTTCTGGAAAATCCCCTGCTTATCCTGATGGTCATCAGCGGAGGAAGGATCGTTTTTTTAAACAGCGTGGGGGAGAACTTCTTCGGCTTTTTCCTGAGAGAAAGACCAAGGGTCATGCTGACGGACTTCGCCTCGCCTGGATTCTGCTCCTCCGTTGAGGATCTTCTGAAATGGGAAGAAGAAAAAGAGCCATGGGAGAAGCGGCTTGCCTTCCCCGTCAGGGTAGAGGACGGGAAAGAAAAATGGCTCGATGTGGCCGTTGCACCGGCAGATCTGGCGGAAGAGGACATGCTGCTGGCAGTGGCGAGGGAGATCCCTCCGCCTGACGAAGGATCGGGCCGGGAGGGGCGGGATGCAGAAAAAATTATGCCCGCCGCTGAGAATATAAGCGCCGCATTTGCAGAGGAAGACGGCGTCATATCCTCCATGACAGCCGGCTTTATCAAGGATGTACTCCTTATATGGAATAGAGAGCCCGTCTCAGGAGAATCCCTCTTCGATCTTGCGCCCGGGGGAGATGAAGGCCTGCCCTTCCGCCTTGCAGCAGAAAAGGCGCTCTCCGGGGATTGGGCGGAGATCGGCCATGAGGCTGGGGGGAAATATTTTGTCCTGTCTTTTGCTCCCGTTTTCTCCCCCCGGGGGGAAAAAAGGGGCATCTCCCTGGCGATCTTAGACAAAACTGAACAGAGAAAGGCAGAAAGAGCGGCCCGGGCAGGGGAGGAGAAGTTCCTGAAGCTCTTTTCCCTTGTGCCCGATCCAGGACTGATCGTCACAGAAGACGGGCGGATTCTTGAGTGCAACAGGACTTTTGCCGATAGGACGGGAATTGATCAGGACAGGGCCGTGGGAAGCTCCCTGGCTGAGCTGGGGCTGATTTCGCAGGGTGAACTGTCAAGCCTGCTTGCATCCTCAAAGGAGAGTCTGTCTGAGGGGCCCGGGAGCAGGCTTAGGCTGACTTTGCCCTCAGGAGAGGGGCTTGATGCCCTTATTTCGGCCCTGGCCTCCGGTGCCGGGAAGGACAGAGTTATACTGATGACCATAAAAGTAATGACGGATCATAGGGCTGACGGCGCCCGGGATCCGGTGCAGGAGAAAAAACCTGAAAGAGCGCAAATTCCCGGCAGGGAGGAGTTCCTTAAAATCCTTTCCGGTGAGACGGAGACGGCAGAAAACTCCCGGAGGCCTCTCTCCCTTATCCTGATAGAAATTGACGGCTTCCGTGATCTTAAGAGCTCCCTTGATGACGACGAGATGGGCAGATTTTTAGATGATTTTTACCAGTCTCTTAAGGAGAAGATCCAGCCCGGCGAGTTTTTGGCAGCCCTTGGAGAGGGTGAATATTCAATCCTCACGAAGGCCGGTGGATATATTGCCCACAGGGCGGCGGAGAAAGTAAGGGCCATGATCTTTCATCTTAAGCTGCTCCCGGAAGTGCGGCTGTCGTGCAGCCTGGGGGTTAGTGAGTTCCGCAGCGAGATGACGCCTGAAGAATTTATGAAGAGGGCTTCCATTGCCCTGCGGGAGGCAAAAAGGGCAGGGGGCAACAGAGCCGTCCTTGCTCCTGCGGTTCACTGAATGGGACGGTGATGCTGATAAATGGCTTTGAAAATCTGTGAACACTGCAACAGGGCATTTATTGACGGAGGAGAGAGTGAGGCGGTAGCGATCTGTCCCGACTGCGCCGAGTATCTGGATGATCTCTACAGAGAGGCCTGGTCCTGGCTGAGGGACCGCTCATCTGAGGAGGGAAGACAGAGGAGGGTTACCGCGTTAAGGCTGGCCAAAGTTCTGGGCGTAGAGGTGAAGAGCATTGAAGTCCTCGTAAAGATGGGTCGGATACAGACCTCCGCCTCGTCCTCGGAGGAGGCAGCGGAAAAGGATCTGGAGACCCTGAAGGCCATCAGGCGCAGCATGACGGGGGAAAGGTACCGCAGGGAGAGAAGATAGGGGCCAAGGCCCTCGGAAGACAGGGGGGAGTTTCGCATCCGGGGGGTGCGAAAAATCTAATGATATACGACGCAATCATCGTAGGATCAGGTCCGGCCGGAGTTTTTGCGGCCATGGAGCTGGTCCGGCACGGCAAAAAGACGCTAATCGTGGACAAGGGCAGGCTCATCAGGGACAGGTTATGCCCCATCGTGGAAAAAAAGAGCAAAACCTGCGTTGCCTGCGAATCCTGCAGCATAGTCTCAGGCTGGGGAGGAGCCGGATCTGCCTCTGACGGAAAACTGACTCTGACCACGGGATTCGGGGGCAATCTGGAGCAGAACATAGGGGAGGATGCCCTCCTGGATATGATCAACTATGTAGATGAAACCTTCGTGAGATACGGCGCTGACAATCATGCCTACGAACCTGAAGAGGCCGTAGTCAAGGATACGATCCGCAAGGCCTCCAGCGTAGGCCTTAAAATTCTTCCCGCCCGGATCAGGCACATAGGCACCGATGCCTCCCGGGAGGTACTGAACAACATGTACGAAGACCTCGCCGGGAAGTGTGATGTCCTCATGAACACCTTTGTGGAGGATATCATAGTGGAAGAGGGCAGGGCCGTCGGCATAAAGCTGGAGGACGGCACTGAGAAAAGAGGGGAATATATCCTGGCCGCCCCGGGGAGGGAAGGGGCTTCATGGCTCGCATCCCTGGTGGACAGGCTTAAAATCCCCATTGCATCCATGCCGGTGGATATAGGAGTCCGGGTGGAGGTCCCCGACAGTGTATGCGAGGACCTGACCCGCCACTTCTACGAAGTCAAGTGCCTTTACAACACCCCTACCTTCGACGACCGGTGCAGGACTTTCTGCATGAACCCGTCAGGCTTTGTGGTGTATGAATATAACAAGTCCCACGATCTGGTTACGGTGAACGGCCACAGCCTTAAAACAGTAAAATCAAAGAACACCAACTTTGCCATCCTGGTGACGAAGAATTTTACCCAGCCCTTCAACGACCCCATAGGCTATGCCACCCATGTGGCCAAGCTGGCAAACATGCTGGCAGGGGGAGGTATTCTGCTGCAGAGGCTTGGGGATCTCAGGGACGGCAGGAGGTCTACCCAGTCGAGGATTGACAGGGGGATGATCGTTCCCACAGCCAATGCCCAGCCGGGAGATCTGAGTCTGGTGCTGCCTCACCGCTACCTGATGGATATTGTAGAGTTTCTCGATGCTCTTAACACCATAATGCCGGGGGTGAATCAGAACGATACCCTTCTGTACGGCGTGGAGATAAAGCTCTACTCCCTGAGGCTTGAGCTTGACAGCGATCTAAGGGTTCCGGTGATCGACAGGCTCTACATGGCCGGAGACGGCGCCGGGGTGAGCAGGGGAATTATCCAGGCGGCGGCCAGCGGAGTAGTCGCCGCCCGGTCGATTATTGCCGGCTGAGCGCTATTTCTTAGAATAGCGTAGCAGGAGGCCCTCAAAAGGCTTGGGGGCCGTCCTGGTGGCAAGGCGGAGCTTAGTCTCGTCTATGGACAGGTCCGCCAGGGTTATGGGAAAGGGCAGATCCCTGATGTCCACCAGAGGCTGAAGCTTCCTGATGGCATCCTGGACGGCGTCGGTCTGTTCGTCGTGGTTTATCTTCAGCTCAAGGTCTTTCAGCCAGAGCTCCTTTCCCTTTTTGATCTGAAGCCCCGTCTTCACCTCTGCAAGCAGGGTGAGGCCGGGGTTTTTAACATGGTAGTACCCCCTGGCAGTCATGAAGCCGGGCTTGAGATCCACCGATACCTTTCTCCATTCGTCTCCTCCCTGGGACTGCAAAGCCCGGTTGACATCCTTTTCCAAAATAACCGCCTCGAAATTGGTTCTGAGGACGTCTTTTACCACTACCGGATTCTTAGCGTCCGCATCCCACTCAGGAGGGGTGTTTAGCTCCAGGAAGGAGGACTCCAGGGCCAGCTTCTCAAGGCGGAATCCGCCCAGAGAGGCCCCTTTTACCAGGATATAAAGGTTTCTGATGTTTCCTTGGTCGTCGGGCTCCTCATCAAGGCGCAGCTCAAGAACTTCCGGATTGGTGATGGATACGAGGATGGAGAGAAGCTTTTCACCGTTTGTCTCCGGGGTGAAATTCCCCTTGAACTCCCTGGTCTGGGCGGCCCCTGCAGGAAAGGTTAAAAGGGCGATCAAAAGCACCGAAAGCAGCAATTTTCTCATCGTAAATTCCTCCTTGTTTGGTTTTAAAGGCCCGCCCCTAGGCGGGCGAATCTTACAGGGGAAGGACAGGCCTCCGGCCGATGGAGTAGTAGGTGAATCCGTACCGTTCCATCTCGCCGGGAGAGTACTGGTTGCGGCCGTCCAGGATCACCGGCGATGCCAGCAGAGATTTTATTTTTCTGAAATCAGGCTGTTTGTAGATGTCCCATTCTGTTACCAGGACAAGGGCGTCGGCGCCGTTGACGGCGTCGTACTGGTCGTTCACATAGATGACGCCCTGAAGCTCTCCCAGGGCTGCCCTGGTGCCGTCGATGGCCTTGGGGTCGTGGGCCTGGACCCTTGCCCCTGCCGCTGCCAGTTCCCTTATCAGGATCTGGGCCGGGGCCTCTCTTACGTCGGAGGTCTTGGGCTTGAAGGAGAGTCCCCATATGCCTATGGTTTTGCCCTCCAGACTGCCGAAGTGAGCGGCAAGCTTTTCGTAGAGCACCTGCTTCTGTCGTTCATTTACCTGGTCCACCGCATCCAGAATGGTCATCCCCGCTCCTTCCCGCCGGGCGAACTCCTTCATGGCTCTGACGTCCTTGGGGAAGCAGGAGCCGCCGTAGCCACAACCGGCGCTTAAAAAGGCGTATCCTATGCGGGAGTCGGATCCCATGCCAAGCCTTACTTTTTCCACGTCCGCTCCCAGCCGCTCGCATACTGCGGCCAGCTCGTTCATGAAGGAGATGCGGGTGGCCAGCATGGCATTGGAGGCATACTTTGCCATCTCTGAGGAGCGGATGTCCATGAAGAGGAGCTTTTCCGGGGGCAAAAAGTTGTACAGCTCCCTCATTATTCCGGCGGCCCGGTCGCAGTCCGTTCCGATGACAACCCTGTCCGGTTCGAGGAAGTCCCTTACTGCCGCCCCCTCCCGGAGGAACTCAGGATTTGACGCCACATCGAAGGCTATGTCCTTCCCTCTCTCCTTCAGCTCCCTTTCCACCGTTGCCCGGACCAAATCGCAGGCGCCCACGGGGACGGTAGACTTTACCACGATGAGCTTGTAGTCCTTCATGTGTCTGCCGATGGTGGAGGCTGCGGTCCTGACATCTGCAAGGTCTGCGGCGCCGTCCTCCAGGGACGGGGTGCCTACCGTTATGAAGCACATTCTGGCATCGTCAAGCACGGAGGCCAGATCGGTGGAGAAGGAGAGGCGCCCTGCCTCAAGGTTGTTTTTTATTATCTCTTCAAGGCCCGGTTCGAAGAAGGGCACAACTCCCCGGGATAGGGTTTCTATCTTTTCCTCGTTCGTATCGATACAGACCACTTCGTTGCCGAATTTCGCCAGGCATACGCCTGTTACAAGCCCCACGTAGCCGGTGCCTACCACTAAAAGCTTCATGTCCTATCCTCCTCCGATGCTGCCAGAGCTACCGCTCCGGCTCTGCCGGCAAGCTCTCCCGCAATTATGTCCCTTGCAGGCAGCTCCTTCTTTGAGAGGGAGGCCTCAAAGGCCGTGTCGTTCAGGGTGCGAAAGATAACGCCTTTCTCAAGACACCGGTCGATGAGCTGCTCCAGAAGTCCGCTCTGACCTCCTCCCTCCATCTCGGCGTGGATGGTGTGGACGTTAAGCCCGGGCTGCAGTAGGCCCATATAGTAGTCCGTTATGGTGTCTGGAGGAATGTCCTCCCGGCCGTAAAGCTCATCCAGAGTGGGGAGAGTGGTTGGTATCTGGGGAGTTTTGAAAGTCCGGCCCTTCATCCGGGGAAGAAAAGGCCCCCCCTGCCCCCGGACGTCGCTGCAGTAGTCCAGCCCCAGTTCATCCTGCACTGCCAGGCTCGCCTCCGTGGCCTGCCATCCCGGCGCGGCGCAGCTTTTTGCCGGTCTTCCTCCCAGGCGGCTGAAGAGCTCCATGGCTTTTTCAAAGTCCGCCCTGATCTCACCTTCCGTCATGCCCTGAAGACGATCCTGCCATTTTACGTGGTCCCAGCAGTGGATTCCGCAGTCGTGCCCCTCTTCAACTGCCCTGATGAACACCCCCGGCTCAGGCTCAACGATGAGGGGCGCAGGAAGCAGGGTGCCGTACAGAAGGGTGCGGAGGCCGTAGGTGGACGGGGCTTTCGTCCTGAGCATTTTTTTTATGAAGCCCTTCCTGAAGATCCGCCTGATGGCCTTGCCCGAGTTGTCCGGCCCGAAGGAGAAGAAGAAAGAGGCCTTTATCCTTCTCGATCTGAAGATCTCCAGCAGCCGGGGGACTCCCTCCCGGTACCCTTTTCTGGTATCCACGTCGGTTTTTAAAACGAGAATGGTCTCCGCCAATTGGCCTCTCCTCCTGTCTCAGGCCTCCACATAACTGAGGACGGTCCTCTCCACTGCCTCCCGCAGCGGGACTTTCGGCGACCATCCAAGAGCGTCGCCGATGGCGTCGATGGAGGGGATCCTGTTCTGCATGTCGTCGTAGCCGTTGCCGTAGTACTCCTCGGCGGGGGTGACGGTTACGGCAGCCTTCTCCGCCGCCTCCCTGAAGGAGGGGATGGTCTTCATCACGTCTATCACCAGATAGGCCAGCTCTTTTATGGATACGTTGTTGGCCGGGTTTCCTATGTTGAATATGCGGCCGTCTGACGCCTCCTCGTTGCCCAGAATTGCCAGCAGGGCATCAATGCCGTCAGAGATGCAGGTGAAGCTCCTGTGCTGTTCCCCTCCGTTTACGAGGGTTACGGGCCTTCCCGAGAGAATGTCGTAGACCATCTGGGTGATGGATCGGGCCGTCCTCTCCTCGGCGTCCCTGAAGCTGTCGAGCCTTGGGCCGATCCAGTTGAAGGGGCGAAACAGGGTGTACCGGAGGCCCTTCTCCTGGCCGTAGGCGGCTATGACCCTGTCCATCATCTGCTTGCCGCAGCTGTAGATCCAGCGCATTCTGGATATGGGGCCCACGATCAGAGGGCTCTCGTCCTCTTTCAGCACGGTATCGCTGCTCATGCCGTATACCTCGGAGGTGGAGGGAAAGATCACCCTCTTCCCAGCCTCTACGCACATGCGTACTATCTTGAGGTTCTGTTCGAAGTCCAGCTCGAAGGTCCAGAGGGGCTTGCTCAGATAGTAAGCAGGCTTGGCGATCCCTGCCAGGGGCAGCACGGCATCACTTAGGGCAATGGCCTCCCTCATCCAGTCATCGGCGGTGAAGATGTCCCCCCTGGTGAAGGAGAAGCGGTCTTTATTCCTGTACTTTTCAAGGTTGTCTCCGGACAGGTCGAAAGCGGCAACTCTCCAGTCCGTCTTCTCCATAATGCCTTTCGTCAAGTGGGAGCCTATAAAGCCGTTAGCCCCCAGAACCAGTATGTCCAATTTGGAAACCTCCCGACAGTGATCTCTTTGTTCATTTTCAGCTGCTGAGGCAGCCCCGTGCAGTATATCACGTACATTGCCCCCGGCCTTTTAAATCCGGGGAGGCGCTGGTCCGTAGCAGCTGGGCAGAGTCGCCTAATGAAACAGGGCCCCTGCTTTTATTTCATCCGACTGAATCTCCCCGTTTATTTCGGGACCGCCCTCCCGCTGAAGACTGAGAATTTTGAGGCAGCCCCTGCCGGTCATCACCCTCAGGGGAGAGAGGGAGACGACTGTCCCCGGCGCAGCTGCGTACTGAAGCCCTTCTTCTGGGACGGCCTTCCATATAAAGACCTTCTCCCCTGCAAAGGCAAAAGCTCCCGGAAAGGGTCGGGTAACCGCCCGGATCAGGTTGTAGATCTCCTGGGCGCTCTTTGTCCAGTCTATGCGGCCGTCGGCGGGGGTTCGTCTGCCGAAATAGGTAGCCCGGGATTCGTCCTGAGGCTCGGAGAGGACTGTCCCATCGTCTATGGCCTCCACATTTCTTGCAATAAGGACTCTGGAGGCAGAGGCGACTTTTTTCCCTACATCGTAGGCTGTGTCCTCAAAGAGTATGGGGACCCTCTCCCTGTCCACCACGTCTCCGGCATCGGCCCGCTTTACCATGTAGTGGAGAGTGGCGCCCGTCTCCTTCTCCCCCATGATGACTGCCCAGTTGATGCAGGCCCGGCCTCTGTATTTGGGCAGCAGGGAGCCGTGCATATTAAAGGCCCCTTTGGGGGCCAGGGTCAGAAATCTCTCCGGGATCATAAACCGGTAATAAAAAGAAAAAAGTGCGTCCGGTCTCATGGAGAGCAGCAGCTCATACTCCCGATCGCCCAGGTTCTCCGGGGTAAACACCGGAATTCCAGCCTCCCCAGCCCTCTTGGCCACCGACGGAAACCATACCTCTTCCCCCGGGTCGTCTTCGTGAGTGAAAACGGCCTTCACCTTCACCCCCCGGGAGAGAAGCTCGTCGAGGCAGACGTATCCCACCTCGCTGTAGGCAAAGACGACGGCGCTCAGCTTAATCATCGCCCCACTCCCGCCGGATTACATACCGGGGACGCTTTCGTACTTCCACGTAGATGCGGCCGATGTACTCGCCGATAATGCCTACGCAGGACATGGTGATGCCCATCAAAAAGAAATTGATGTTGAGCAGGGTGAAGACTCCTTCCGCCTCAGGCCCCACGATAAGCCTCCGGAGCAGCAGAAAGAGGACGAACAGGAAGCTCAGCACTGATACCGCCATACCTATCATGGTGACGGCCTGGAGGGGGAAGAGGGAGAAGCCTGTCATCAGGTCGAAATTCAGCCGGATCAGCCGGAAGATGCTGTACTTGGAGCTGCCGTACTCCCTTTCGTCGTGGCTTACGGGGATTTCCACCGGGTTGACGGCAAATTTCTGCGCAAGGGCGGGGATGAAGGTGGTGCTCTCGAAGCTCCTGTTTATGATATCCACGATATCCCGCCTGTAGCCCCGGAGCATGCAGCCGTAGTCGTGAAGCTGCAGGCCTGTAATCCTGTTTGTTATGGCGTTGACCAATCGGGAGGCTAATTTGCGGAACCGGGGGTCCCGGCGGTTTTGTCTTACCGTACCCACTACATCGTGCCCCTCGTCGATCTTGCCCACTATCCGGGGGATCTCCTCCGGCGGGTTCTGGAGGTCTGCGTCAAGGGTTATGATGATATCTCCCCTGGAGTGGTCAAAGCCGGCGGCAATGGCCATATGCTGGCCGAAGTTGCCGTTGAAGTCTATTATCCGCACATTTTCCGGGTTGGCGCTGTAGAATTCGTACAGCAGCCTGAGGGATCCGTCCCGGCTTCCGTCGTTTACAAAGATGATCTCGTAGGGCCGGCTCATGCTCTCCATGGCTTTATGAAGCCTTGGGAAGAGATGGGGCAGACACTCTTCTTCGTTAAAGACGGGGATAATTACCGAGACCAGGTTTGATTGAGCCATGGCTGCATCTCCTTGTTTAAATGCCCCTCTAGGGGTGGTTCACCATAATTATGCGCTTTTCAGTCCTTCGGGCTATGGAGGAAAGTCTGGGGTCAAGGAGGGCGGATATGCCCTCCATGTGGCCGGCATTGATCACCAGCACCACTCTTCTGTCCCCGTTCCATAGCTCTTTAAGCTCATCATCGCCGATGAACCAGAAGGGATCCTCCTCCTGGGCGGCGCCGAATTCCAGCTCTCCCAGGTAGTTGACCAGCACTACCCTCTGCTTAAGATAGAAGGGCAGGGCCTGATCGTAGTTGCCGTACTGGGCCACTATGTCTCCCGGCCGCCGGAGCTCCGCCACTGTCTCTGCCAGGCTGCGGGAGGAGAGAAGCCCGTCGTACAGAGTAAAAACCCTCTTGAAGGAGAACATGGTCAGAAAGGCCAGAAGGCAGAGGGATGCTGCCAGCAGGGCCGCTTTTCTTTTTCTGAAGGCATGGATCCCGGCGGCAGTGAAGGCCGTCAGGGCCGCAGCCACAGGCAGAGAGTAGGGCAGAAGCTTTGCGGCGGAAATCCTGTTGTTGAATAAAGGGTACACCAGTAGGGCGGCGATGAAAGGGATTAAAAATGCGCCGTTCCAGATCAGGAAGCGTTTTATCCTCCTGAAGTCCTCCCCGGCGGTCATGGAGGCGAAAGCCCTGCCCATAAGCATCGCCAGGGGAGGGAAGACGGGGGTGATGTAAGGGATGAGCTTTGAGCTGGAGAGGGAGAAGAACAGAAAGATTACGGCAAACCACAGAAAGAGGAAAAGCTCCTCTCTGTTCTCTTTGCCGAAGCGCTTGTTGCGCCCCGGAAGGGCCTGCCTGACGGCCCCCGGAATAAGGCCTGTCCAGGGGAAGAGCCCCACCAGCAGTATGGGCACGAAAAACCAGGCCGGCTCATATCGGCCGTGCATTTTGGTGGTATATCTCAGGAAGTGTTCCTGGATGAAGAAAAAGTAAAAAAAGTCGCCGTTTATCAGGCAGACTGCCGCGAACCAGGGCAGGGCCAGGGCGGCAAAGAGGATCATCCCCGGCAGGTAGAGGGCCGACCGGAAGATCTGCCACTCCCTGGCAAGCACCATATAGCAGAAAATCACTCCTCCGGGCAGGACGATTCCCACAAGCCCCTTTGTCAGCAGGGCCAGGGCGGCTCCTCCGTAAAGGAGCAGATAGTACCGTCGGTTTTTTTTGTATCCAAGCCAGAAGCCCGCCAGGGCCACGGTGAGGAAGAAGGCCAGGGTCATGTCGGTTATGTTTATCTGGGACAGGGCGAAGTAGGCGAGGCTGGTGGAGAGGATGGCGGAGGAATAAAGAGCCGCTTCCCGGCCGAACATGTATTTCCCCAGCATGTATGCGGCAGCTATGCCTCCCAGGGCGCCGAGGGCGGGGAAAAAGCGGCCCGAGAACTCGTTCTCGCCGAAAGCCGCCTGGGCGGATGCCGTAAGCCAGTAGTGAAGGACCGGTTTTTCAAAGTATTTTATATAGTTAAGTCTTGGGGTTATGAAATCCCCTGTCTCCCTCATCTCCCTTGGGATCTCCGAGTAGCGCCCCTCGTCCGGTTCGAGGAGGCCGTGGGATCCAAGGCCCCAGAAGTACAAAGCGACAGAGAGAGCGATAAGAATAAGCAGTTTGGCTGCAGGGCCGGGGCGCGAAAAATTCATAGAACCAACCTTTCCGACATGCAATGATATAAAATCTAAATTCCTGCCTCACCCCGGCAACGGCAGAAGCAGGCCAGCGGACATCGGGGGAGGAGTCATCTTCCTCCGGGAAGGGAGGATGGGTTTTTTGCCGGTCTTCCCGGAAGTATAAACAGCTCCCGTCGATTCTACACGAAAAGAGGCGATTTTTGCAGATATGCTGGGTTATAATTCTTGAATACGGTAAGGAAGAGAGGACGGCCTATGGACAGACTGACCATTTTTTTAATCTCCGCATCAGCCCTTTTTAACGCTTCGGCCAACACCCTTATGAAGGCGGCCTTCGGACACCAGACGGATCTTCTGGATGAAGGAGCCCTCAGGGCTGCTGTCCGCATAATCTTCAATCTCCGGGCCGTGGCAGGGGTTGGATGCTTCGGCATCTCCTTCATATTTTTAAGCGCGGCCCTTACCAGGACCGACCTCTCCCTGGCCTATCCCCTTATGGCAGGGCTTGTTTTTTTGCTGGTGCTTGCGGTCTCGGCGCTCTTTTTCTCAGAACCTGTCTCTCTCTGGAGGGTGGGGGGGGCTGCCCTCATACTGGCAGGAATATGGATTATCTCTGTAAAAGGCTGACGGACCGGCGGATTAAAAACCTGCCGACTCTACCACTAAGGATAAACGAGGATGAAAGGAGAGGTCAATTCCAGTGAACGCTGAAATTATCAAAAAAAAGGCGGAGGATCTTGCAGAAAAACTCACCGGGCTCAGGAGGAAGTTTCATGCCAACCCTGAGCTTTCCTGGCAGGAAAAAGAGACGTCCCTCTTTGTGGAGGAGTACCTCAGGAATCTTGGTCTGGAGAATATCAAAAGAGGCTTCAGGGGAACGGAGTCAGGGGTTATCGCGGATCTGCGGGGAAGCAGGCCCGGCAAGTTCATAGCCCTCCGGGGTGACATGGACGCCCTGCCCCTGGAGGAGGAGAATGACGTCCCCTACCGGTCCACCCGCCCCGGCGTCATGCATGCCTGCGGGCACGACGCTCATACTGCCATGCTGCTTGGGGCTGCGGAGATACTCTCCTCCATGAAGGAGGAGCTTGCCGGCGGAGTACGCTTTATCTTCCAGCCCGCCGAGGAGGCAGGACAGAACTCAGGGGCGCTGCCCATGATCGAAGAAGGGGTTTTGGACGGTGTGGATGCTGCAGGAGGGCTTCACATCTGGGCGGAGCTTCCTGCCGGCAAGGTAGGCTGGCGGGTGGGCCCCTTTATGGCATCAGCGGATATCTGGGATCTTAAAGTCACGGGAAAGGGCGGCCACGGAGCCATGCCTCACAGGGCGGTGGACCCCACAGTGGCGGCGGCAACGGTCGTATCCACTCTCCAGACGGTGGTGAGCAGGGAGGTGGACCCACAGGAGACGGTGGTTCTTAGCGTAGGGCTGCTTGAGGCGGGGACGGCCTTCAACATTATCCCGGAGACGGCAAGGATAGCGGGAAATATAAGAACTACAAATCCTGAGGTGCG
>JBMNVK010000066.1:0-14068 GCA_050946755.1 Aminivibrio sp.
TCGGCATAGCCTGATGTGCCATGCCGACAATCGCATTAAATGTTTTCTTAACTCACCGCCCCTAACCGGGGGCGCTTTTTTTGTCAGAGGGGCCGCAGAGCTCTACGCCCTAAGCGCTTCGCCGTAGAGCACCGGCACCACCAGCAGAATCAGCACCGTAGCAAAGGTCAGGCCGAACATTATGGTTACGGCCATGGCCGTGAAGAGGACATCGAAATAGAGAGGGATCATCCCCAGTACGGTGGTCAGAGACGCCATCATTACGGGGCGGGCGCGGCTTACCCCCGAGTCGGTTATTGCCTCAAGGGCAGGCTTGCCCCCGGCCATCTCGAGGTCGATCTGGTCGATCAGGACGATGGCGTTTTTTATCAGCATTCCAGCCAGGCTCAAAAAGCCCAGCAGAGCCATGAAATCGAAGGACTTTCCCGTGGTCAGCAGTCCCACCGTCAGCCCCATGACCGAAAGGGGTAGGCAGAGCAGTATGATAAGAGGCTGGCGAAAGCCGTTGAACAGCATTACGAGGATGATCACAATTGCCAGAAAGCCCAGGGGTATCATCCCCATAAGCCCTTCCCGGGCCTTTCTGGAGCCTTCGTACTCTCCCCCCCACTCCATCTCGACGCCGGAGGGCAGCTCAAGAGCCTCCATATGGGGTCGGATGCGCTCAAACAGCGCCCCCGGACGCTCCATTCCGCTGTCGCACTCCACCGTAATCGCCTTCATCCGGTTGATGCGGTATATGAAAGAGTCCTCCGCCACCGTGGAGATGCGGGAGACGAACTGGGACAGGGGGATGTAGCGCCGGTTAAGGTCGCTCCAGATCTGGGTATCCTCCAGGGATTCAACGCTGCCCCGCTCCGACCGGGGCAGGCGGGCCACTATGGGCAGCAGCTTTTCTCCCTCCCGGTAGAGGCCCGCCGTAGCCCCCGAGAAGGCCATTTTAAGGGCGTTTGCCACATCCAGGCGGCTCAGGCCCAGGAGCTGCACCGAGTCGGTCAGCTCGGGGCGGATGACCTTTGTCCGCCTGCCCCAGTTGTTGCGTATATTCACGGCGTCCGGGTCAGAGGCGAAGACGGCGGCGGCCTCATCCGCCAGCCGGCGCAGCGAGGCAGGGTCCTTCCCCAGAAAGCGGACCTGTACCTTGGCTCCCCCTCCCGTCCCCTTGGCAAAGGACCGGATGCGGGGGTCCAGGTAGGGCCTGCTGGCCCGGACAAAATCGGCCAGCTTTACCTTAAGAATTTCCGCGGCCTCGCTGTCCCTGGCGGTGACCACCAGATGGCCGAAGTTTGACGCAGGGTCGCCGGGGGTGTAGGTCAGGATGAAGCGCAGCGCCCCTTCCCCTGCATAGGATGCTACCGTTTCAGTCTCCGGCTGGGACAGCAGATACTCCTCCATGGCGCGGGCCTCATCCAGTGTGGCCTCAAGGGACGTTCCCTGCTCCGTCCAGAAGTCAACCGTGAACATGGGGGTGGAGGAGGCGGGGAAGAAGGATTTATCGACAAGCGTGAAACCCGCAAAGGAGGCCAGGGTCATAGCCGCCACTGTCGCAAGGACAATTTTTCGCCTCGACAGACAGAAGGAAAGAAAGCTGCGGTAGGCCCGGTAAAAACGGGTGTCATAGGGGTCCTTAGCCTCTTCGGCCCTATTCCCCCTCAGGATGGCCACGGCGGCCAGAGGGGTTACGGTCACGGCCAGAATCCAGCTCAGCAGCAGGGAGATGCTCACCACCTGGAAGAGGCTTCTGCAGAACTCCCCCGTGCTGTCCGGGGACAGGCCAATAGGCGCGAAGGCTATGGCGGCGATGATTGTTGCGCCCAGAAGCGGTGCCTGGGTCTGCTTTACCACCTCCACGGCGGCGGACGGGCCGTCCATGCCTTCCTGCATTCGCACCAGGATGCCATCGGCCACCACTATGGCGTTGTCCACCAGCATTCCCAGGGCTATGATGAGCGCCCCCAGGGATATGCTGTGGAGGTCGATGCCCATGATCTTCATGGCGATGAAGGTGGCCAGAATGGTTAGCAGCAGAATTATGCCGATCAGGAGGCCGCTCCGGAACCCCATGAAGATCAGGAGGATGCCAATGACGATGGCCAGGGCCTCAAGAAGATTTGTGACAAAATCCCTGATGGAGTCGGCCACTGTGTCGGGCTGATAGTAGATAAGGCCAAGCTCCATGCCCAGGGGCGTGCGGGTTTCAAGCTCCTGAATGCGACTGTGGACCGCCTCCCCGATCCTGATCACGTTGCCCCCCTCCACATTGGATATGCCTATCCCCAGGGCGGGCTTTCCGTTGTACCGCATGGCCGTCAGGGGCGGGTCGATATAGCCCCGGGTAATGTCGGCCAGGTCGCCCAGCCGGATAGAGCGGTCGTCCCCTCCCCGCAGAAGCAGGCTGGAGAGAGAGTCCACCGACGAGAAGTAGCCCGTGGGCGATATGCGGATCCGCTCCGGCCCTACTTCCGCCGAGCCCGCCCCCGCCACGGCGTTTTGAGCCTGCAGCAGGCCGAAGATCTCGCCGATTCCGATGCCCAGCTGAGCCATCCGGGACCGGTCGACCTCCGCGTAGATGGTCTCCGCCTGGATGCCGGCTATCTCCACATTGGCAACTCCCTCCACCAGAAGCAGCTCCCGCCGCAGAAAATCGGCATGGTCCTCCAGCTCCCGGTAGGTGTAGCCGTCGCCGGTAAGGGCGTAGTAGACGCCGAAGACGTCGCCGTAGTCGTCGTTCACCCGGGACGATCCTGCTCCCGGGGGCAGCGACGCCTGGGCGTCCGCCACCTTGCGCCGGAGTTCGTCCCATATCTGGGGCAGGTCCCGAGCCGTGTAGACGGGCTTGATGTCCACATAGACCATGGACAGGCCCTCTTTGGAAAGGGAGCGCACTTTGTCCGTCTCGCCCAGCTTCTGCGCCGCAGATTCAATCAGGGCGGTGACCTCGTTTTCTACCTCAAGGGGGGACGCTCCTGGGTAGGGAGTGACAATCACTGCCGTCTTTATGGTGAAGGCGGGGTCCTCCAGCTTGCCCAGGCCGCCGTAGGCCCACACCCCTCCGACGGCGATCAGAAGGGTGAGAAACCATGTCACCGTACTTTTTCGAATTGAAAATTCCGCGAGGTTCATGGTTCCGTACCTACTGTCCCGGCGGGGTGTAGAGGGTTACCGGATCACCCTCCAGCAGCAGCGATACTCCCGCGGCAACTATGCGGTCGCCGGGAGCCGCTCCCTTCACGAGGGCCATGTCTTCCCTGTACCCCAGGATCTCTACCGGAATCTTCCTGACGAAAAGTTTGTCAGTCCCCTCCACCCTCCACACAAAGTGGCTGGTACCCTCCCCCGCCGTAATCGCGCTTGCCGGCAGCTCCGCCTCTGCCCCTCCTTCCTCCGGTGGACGGGGGACAAGTACATCCACCGTCATGCCCGGCAGCACCGTAAGCCCCTCCGGCACGGGAAACGAAAAGCTGACCTGATAGCTCTGGGTGACGGGATCGGCCTGGGCCGATGCCTCCTTGTAAATCAGGGGGAAGCGGACGTCAGGCAGGGAGGCGAAGCGGGCCTCAATCCCGAGGATGGGCCCTTTGGGGAAGCTGATGACCAGAGTCTCCGGCACGGAGGTGTATACTTCCAGGGCTCCTATGTCCTGCAGGCTGACTATGGGCTGGTCCCGCTGGATGCTCTGGTTATTGTCCGCATACCGGTCTATGACCACTCCTCCGAAGGGCGCCCTCAGCGCCGTATCGGCGAGGGCGTTCTCGGCGGAGCGGACCTTTGCCTCTATCCCCTGAACGGTAAATTCCATGGCTGAGACGTCCTCGGGCCGGGCGCCCTTCCGGCCCGCCGACAGCTCCTGGGACGCCGACTGATAGGCCATGCGGGTCACCTCATAGGAAGTATGGGCCTTCTCAAGCTCCGACCTGGACATGCCCCCCGCCCTGAACATATTCTCCACCCTGTCCAGGGTGGCCTTGGCGTCGTTCATCTGGGCGCGGGCAGAGTTCACCTTTGCCGAAAGCATGGCTATCTCTTCCTTGCGGGCCCCCGACCTCATGGCATCCAGCCTGGCCCTGGCGCTGCCAAGTTCGCTTTTTGCATTGGCCAGCTGCACCTCGAAATCCCTCGGATCAAGCCGGGCAAGGAGATCGCCCGGTTCGGCATAGTTTCCCTTTACTGCCGGGAACTCCACTATCTGGCCCGAAACCCGAAAGGCCAGATTGACCTTCTGGGAGGCCTGCACCCTGCCGGGAAATACCCGCGGACTTCCGTCACCGGCAGCGGCTACCACCATTGTCTTTACGGGCCTGGACACTCTCGGCGCTTCCGCCTGCTTTTGCTTTTCCGGCACGGCTCCCCAGATAAAATACCCCGTGCCTACGGCGACGGCGATCATGACAGCCACAAGAGTGCGCGTCTTTATAAGTCTGACTTTCACTCCCACATCCACCCCTTTCCATGGAGTCATTCAAAAAAGCCTCGGTCAAAATGCCGGGCTATTTTAAAAAACGCCCCGCGGGGGCGTAGGTTTTAATTAAAAAAAGTATGAAGCATGGTGGTGAACAGTACCATGCAGACTATGGCGGGAGGGTAGGCCGCCCCGTACCCGGCGCTGACCTCGTCGGTGCCGGTGGCGTCGATGGCGGCCCCCAGGCCGGGGGTGCTGGTCATGGCCCCGCAGATGGCGCCCGCCAGGATGATCCAGTTTATCTTCCATACATAATAGCCCAGAATAAAGCCCGTCATCTCCGCCGCCAGGGCCGCCCCTATTCCTACGGCAATAAGCAGCATTCCGTGCTCCATAAAGGCCTTTACCACGCCGCCTCCGGCGTTGAGGCCCACTATGGCCAGAAAAAAGCCCAGGGAGATGGCCCGGATTGCGGAAAGAACGTTTTTATCCATCTTCATGGCGAAGGGGCCGATCCGCTCAAAACTCCCCGCCGCCAGGGCAAACAGCAGCCCTCCTCCGGTGGCACCCAGGGAGATGGAGCCAAGAGCGCCCAGGGGAACGGATATTCTTCCCAAAAGGCTTCCGCCGATAATGCAGAACACAAAGGAAAGCAGGGAGAAGGCATGGGATCTTTTTCCCTCTCCGGGCCCCCCGTCCTCCGGCACGGGAAGGGAAGCTGCCTTCTCCATGGCTAGCTTCTCTTTTTCCTTGGCTACGTCTATCCTGAAGATGGCCGGCACCAGCTGCACGAAGAGCACCACGGCCATGACTCCGAAGGGGTAGGCCACCGAATAGCCTATGGTAACGTCCGGGTTTCCTCCCGTGGCCTCAAGGGCCGCTCCCAGGCCGGGGGAGCTTGTGAGGGCGCCCGTGTAGGTCCCCGCGATCAGGTGAGGGGACGCCGAGCCGGAGAAGAGGCGGGCCATGGCATAGGTGGTCAGCGCACCAGCCCCCGTCACGGCCACCGACAGAATCACAAATTTTACGCCGTAGCGCCTGATCACCCGGGCCGTATCCTCCGCCGCCAGAAGGCCCACCGCCACCACGAAGAACATGAGGTTCCAGGTAAAGTAGTCGTTGGGCACGCTGTAGCCGAAGGCCCCGATGAACAGGCCCACGAAGAGAGCTCCGGAGATGCCGAAGCTGATGCCCCGGATGGTAATTTTTCCGATCATAATGCCAAGGCCGACGGTGAGGCTCATTAAGAACAGGTGGTTCCTCAAAAGTGAATCGATAAGATCCATGAAAAAAACCATCTCCTTTGTCCCGCAGAATTGACCGCTATTCTACTTCATTTTCCGCCTCACTTGCACGGAAGATTTCTGAGAAAAAAGCATCCAGCCCCTCCGCATAAGCCTCGCCCGTCTAGATAAAACCCCAGTTATGGTCTCCCCTCAGGGGCAAAAACCACTTGGGCTCCGGCGCGGCGTCGTACAGAATCCGCCCGTGTTCGCCTGGCACAATTTCGTCATCCGGGCTTGAGGCCAGGAGCAGCGGGCAGCGGATACGGCCTATCCGGGCCAGGGTGTTGAAGGCATCTCCTACTATGAGCCCCACGGGCAGAAAGAAAAAGTGCCGCTTGCCAGCGTCCGCCAGAGACGTGAAGGTGGATTCCAGGACAGCCCCCGCGGGCCTGTATTTTTCCGCCGCCCAGGCCGCCACCGCGCCCCCGAGGGAACGGCCGAAGACTACTATCTCCTCTGGCGGCAGGGCCCTCACCTCCGTCAGGTACCGCCAGGCTCCCTCCGCATCGCTGTATACCCCGGCCTCGGTGGTTCGGCCCTCGCTTCTGCCGTAGCCCCGGTAGTCAAAGATAAAGACGGACAGCCCCAGCTTGTGGAAGATCTCCAGGGAGTCCAGCCGGTGGGAGATATTGCCGGCGTTTCCGTGGAAGAAGAGCAGAGTCCCCCGCCCGCCCCCGGGGATAAACCAGCCGTGAAGGGGGGTGCCGTCCCCGGCCTGGAAGGAGACATCCTCCCAGGGCAGCCCCTGCTCGGAGGGGGTGGCGATAAGATCCCTGCGGGGATAAAAGGTTAGAGAGTTTGCCATAAAAAAGGCCGCCGCCACCAGGGCTGCGTAGCCGGCCGCGACATATGCCAGGTATCTCAAAAACTTTCAGCTCCTCTCCGTTTAATACCTGTTAATACCTGTTGTTTTTTATCTTACCATTCATCCGGAGCAAAAACAGATTTACCGCCAATCCCCCCCTTATGGCAATGGAGCTGCTGTGGTATGCTGTACTCAAAATATAATGCGTTAAAGGAGAGGCGCCGTGTCGTCCCCTAAAAAAGCATCCGTGCGCGAACTTGTCTCTGACAGCTCTTTCCCCCTTTTTATGCTCCTGGTGGGGGCATTTTTTCTTACCATTTTTTTCCGGATATCCGCCTCGGTAGTGCTGCCTCCCGAAGGGGAGCGGCTGGGCATGAGCGCTTCCCTTATAGCTTTTATATCGAGCATTCATTTTTACGTTTACGCCCTTCTTCAGCCTGTATCAGGCATCCTGCACGATCGGTACGGGCCCGTAAGGGTAGTGACCTTCGGGCTGTTTCTTACGGCGGCGTCGTGTCTGCTCCTCACTTTTGTCAGGACGCCTTTCACCCTGGGAGCCTGGCGTCTTATTTCAGGGGTGGGAGTAGCCCCCATGTACTCGGCGGTGCTTGTTTTTCAGGCCTTTGCCTTTGATCCCAAGCGGTACAGCTTTTATGCCGCCATAAATATGGGAGTCTCCAGCCTGGGGGCCATTACCTCCGTAGCGCCTCTGGGCTTTGCCATCGACTCCTTCGGAATGACGGGGACCTTTGCCATTCTGTCCGCCATTCCTCTGGTGATGGGAGTAATCATGGCAAAAAAAACGGCCATGGACCCTATCCGCCTGTCAGGAGCCGAGAAGGAAACGGGCAGCATTCTATCCATCTTTCCCGGCATTTGGCGGGCCATAATCTATATTATGAAAAATCGCCGGCTGAGGGCCATACAGACCATATGGGCCATTTCCACCGGCGCCCTTGTAACCTTTCAGGCCCTATGGGGGGTGTCATGGTTTGCGACGGCCTTTAATGCTCCTCTCCCCTCCGCCCGATTCTGGAGCTCCCTGGTAAGCATGGGGATGATGCTGGGGCCTGTATTTACAAGCGGAATTCTGGTTTTGCCGGACAAGCTGCCCGGGATAATCCGTAAAGTCTGCTCCTTCAATGTTTTAAGCTGGTTTGTCCTGCTGGCGGCCGCATACTGGGGATCCGCCGTATGGATTGGAGGGATGGGAGCCTTTTTAGTGGGGATGGCATCGGGCATGAGGGGAGTTTTCTCCCTGGCAGCCATAACAGCCGTGTCTCCCCCCGATAAAAGAGGGGTAATTTTCGGGGCAATGAATATGGTAGCGGTGCTGTCATCAGTGGTTATGCAGTGGATGACCGGAGTAGTAATCGACTTTTTCCCCGGGGAAGTGCCGGGGACCTTTACCTCTGCCGGCTACATGGCAGGCTTTACAGCAGTATCCATCGCCATGGTACTGAGCCTGTTTGCCCTCCGCCCCCTGGGGCGGGAGCCCCTTGCGCCGGAAGAGGGGTATTAGGTATTAGCTGCGCGGGTTTATTTTATTGCCAGCAGAAGGGCGGGAAGTCCTACGAGCAGCATCAGGCCAGGAAGGCCTGTAAAGGAACAGCCGCCTGATCTATCCCCCGCTGATTTAGGAGCCTTCGGAGGCTCCTTTACATTCGGTTTTGGAGGGTCGGTAACCTCCGGGCTAAAGCGAGCTGCAACGGCTTTATTCCCATCCATAACTATAGAGGCGGGGTTTGTCCCTCCGTTTTCGTCCCCTTCCCAGCCGGCGAAAAAAGACCCGCCATCCGGCAGGGCGCTGAGAGTAACTTCGGCGCCCTCAGGAAACAGCACCCCGGAGGGGTTGGCTTCTACGGCGCCCTGGCCGTCTCCCGAGACGGAAAGGGACAGGGTATACCACTGAAGTTCGCAGGCGCCGAGATCGGTTCCGCTTCCCGAGGGCCTGGGAAGGCCCCTTTGATCCGTCGCCGGGATGTGGACAGTTGCGCCGTTTAGAGTATGCTCCCCTGGGTCAAGTCCGACGTCGATGCCCGCTCCCTGAGGAGAAGGGATGATGAAAGGCGCAACGCCGGCGTTTCGGCGGAGCTCCCCAAGGAGAGGATCGCCGTAAAATATATCCTCTAATGTAATATTACTGCCGCTGACTCCGTTGAGAGGCAGAAGGGAGGAAGAGATATAAAGAGGGTCTGCGCTTGCCGTTTTGATCTCCTCTGCCCCTGAATTGCCAAAGCATATGCAGTTGACGGCCGTTATTTTTCCTCTTTCCCCGTACAATCCGCTTCCTGCATCTTTTGCCTCATTGTCAAAAAAAGTGCTGTTAACCACGATAAGAGAAGTTTTGCTTCCCATAAGAAATACGGCACCGCCATGGCCCTTGTGCCCGGCTTCCGCCGACGCGCTGTTTTCAAAAAAAGTACAGTTTTCCAATTCGACAGCGGCCCCGTTAAATGCGTGAAGCCCTCCGCCGCCTGCATTTGCCTTCTCTGCCCAGGCTTTGTTGCCAATAAAGGAACAACGACTGACAGTGACGGAAGAATCGGTTCCGCAGCTCAGGCCGCCTCCGTAGACCGCCGTTGCGCCTCCCAGGGCGGAATTCTCCTCGAAAATACAATCACTAACTAAAGCGGTGGAGTTGGAGATGAAAAGTCCGCCGCCTTTACCGTCGCTGATCTCGTTGCCGGAAAAAGAACATCCTGAGAAGACAAGGACGTAGTCGCTCGCATATGCTCCCCCGCCTCCATCCCGGGCTTCGTTGTCCTTTAATACGCAGTCCGCAACTCGAAGGTAGGATTTGTATATGTAAATCCCTCCTCCGATCTTATCATTGCTGGAACTTCCCCCGGCCTTTCCTCCCGTTATGGTGAAGCCGTTAAGCTCCGCCTCGTCGTTCAGGGTATGGACGTAGACTGTGTGATATGCGCCGTCTCCGTTCAGGACAGAGGGGTAAGCCTTTGGGTTTCTGTCCGCCTTATCGGCTGCGCCGCCGGGAGGAAATCCGCCGTAGAGCTTAAGCCCGTTTTTAAGGGCAAAAGTCCGGGTAACATTATTTGCCGGACTTCCATCTTTATTGTAGGCAGGCTTGTAGACCCCTTCAGCCACCCAGATCTCATCCCCTTCTCCCGCTTTGAACAGGATTAGGGCCAAATTCGGAGATGCATCACTCCAGCTCGTTCCTTCGCCTTTGCCGCCGGAGTCTACGTACCACCGGGCGGCAAAGGCGGAAAGGGGAAAGAAAAACAGACTGAGCAGCAGCACCGCAAGAGCGGACAGCGCGCCTGCAAAAGGGAATTTTAGCTTCAGCGAAAACATTCCGTTGGCAACTCCCCTTGTAATTTATTTTACGGCTTTAAATTAAAGCTCCCTGGGCTTCAAATGGGCCAGGAAGTGCTTCATGCCCTTCACCGGAGGCTCGTAGACCAGCTCAAGCCCGTAGCGGATGGAGTCCCGGCGCTTGTAGACGTTGACTATCGTCTCGGCCACGTACTCCATGTGGCTGTTGGTGTAGGTCCGGCGGTTTATGGCCAGCCGGTAGAGTTCCAGCTTGGGAAAGGTCCGCTCCCCCGTCTTTTCATCCACGTTCTCAAAGGCCATGGCGCCGAGCCCAATGCCCCGGACGGCTCCTTCCCTGTATATTTCGATGGAGAGTACGTCTGCGGGGTAGAGCCCCTGGGGTATGTGGGGGAAGAAGGCTCCGGCGTCGATAAATACGGCATGGCCGCCTATGGGCTTAATGCAGGGCACGCCTCCCTCTTCCAGCATCTCGCCGAGATAGCGCACCTGGGCTATGCGGTGGGTGAGGTGCTGCTCGTCCACCATCTCCCGCAGACCCACGGCCAGGGCCTCAAGATCCCTTCCCGCAAGACCGCCGTAGGTGGCAAAACCCTCGTACAGGATGACCTTGGGGACGATCCGGAAGTACATCTCTTCGGTGCGGCAGGCCACCAGCCCTCCCATATTTACCAGAGGGTCCTTTTTGCAGGAGACGGTAACGGCATCGGCAGTGTCCATGGTGGCCTTGAGGATCTCCGCCACGGTCATATCCCGGCACTCTTCCTCCCTGTCCTTGATAAACCATGCATTTTCCGCCATGCGGGCTGCGTCCAGGAACAGGGGAACGCCGTGCTTTTTGGCTACGGCAGAGGCTTCCCGGAGGTTTTTGAGGCTTACAGGCTGCCCTCCGCCGGAATTGTTCGTGATGGTTATCATGACAAAGGGAACCCGTCCCTTATATTCCGCAAGGGCTTTATCCAGCTTGTCAAGATCAATATTACCCTTGAAGGGATGGGGATTCTCCCTGTCGAAGGCTTCGTCTATAACGCACTCCACAGGTATGGCGCCGGAGTTGAAGACATGCCCCCTGGTGGTGTCGAAGGGCATATTGAAGGGAATGACGTCCCCTTCCTTGACAAGGGCGCTGAAGACCACATTTTCTGCAGCCCTGCCCTGGTGGGTGGGAATAGCGTAGTCGAAGCCGAGGATTTCCTTTACCGCATTCTTAAGGCTGAAGAAGCTGTCTGCCCCTGCATAGGCTTCGTCTCCCATCATCATGGCCGCCCACTGCTGCTTGCTCATGGCGCCGGTACCCGAGTCGGTGAGAAGGTCGATATATACATCGGCGCCCCTCAGGCCAAACATATTGTAGCGGCCTGCCTCCAGAGCCCGCTCCCGCTGCTCTGCATCCGGAACGCGGACCGGCTCTACCATCTTGATGCGGAAAGGTTCGGGGGGAACTTTGGTAACCATAAAATCAGTCCTCCTTTTTGGCCGCCGGTTTTTTGAAAAAATCCACCAGACGGCGGTTCTGCTCAGGGGTACCCAATACCCCAATATAATCTCCGACGAGAAGCTCAAAATCGCCGCCCGGGTTGGGGTAGAGCTCGCCGTCGCGATGAATGGCCGCCACCAGTACGCCCAGAGTCTCCCTTATATTAGAGTCGGCCAGCTTTTTATTAGCCACGACATTGCCCTTATGAACGAACACCCACTCCAGGGAGATCATATTTGTAGACGACTGAAGGCCATTCATATCCTCATATTCCGGAAACTTATCAAAAAGATGGCCGTACATGGACCGCCTCATGGCCGCCACCTCCCGGTGGACGGACGTAGCAGGCATTCCGAACTTTGTAAGGGTCTGCCGGGCCATCTCGATAGAGGCCTCAAAATCAGGCTCCACTACATGGCGGATGCCGTGATTTTTCAGGATGGACACGTCCTCCTGCTCGGCAGCCCAGGCAAGGATGGGCACTTTGCCGTTGTGCCTGCGGATGCTCCGGATAGCCTCCACCGTGCCCATGCTCTCGGAGGTAGTCATTACCACGAGCTTTGCGTCCTCTACTCCGGCGGCGTCAAGCACCACATCCTGGGCGGGATCCCCCAGAAGCATGGATAACCCCTCATCCTTGCCTTCCAGGAAGTTGGCGTGGTTTGACTCGATAATGACATAGGGGATATTGAACCGGGCCAGCATGGCGCCGAGGTAGCGGGCCAGGCTTTTTCCCCCGGCCAGCACTATGTGGCCATCGAGTGCGCTCTGGGGCAGATTGATGCTTCTGACTTCTGAGATAACGCCCGCTTTTTTTATAATCCTGTAAATGGGGGAAACCAGCCCTGATACGAGGGGCCCGAAGATCATGGACAGGACCACGGCGTTAAGGGCAATGGAGTACTCAGTTTTGCCTATGGCTCCCATGGTCATACCCGCCTGCAGTACGATGAATGCTATCTCAGAGATAGGGGTCATGGTAAGAAAGGACGCCAGAGGAATGATGTTCCTGTAGCCGAAGATATAGGTCAGGGCGGAGAGTATTGCACCTCTGGAGAAGGTGGTGGCAAGCATCAGCAGCACCGTAGGAAGAAGGTGGGATTTAAGGACGCCGGGATCGAGAAGCATGCCAATGGAGACAAAAAACAGCAGTGAGAAAACGTCTCTCAGGGAGGATATGTCGCTGAGGGTCCTCTTGCCGTAGTCCGACTCGCTGAGCACCAGCCCCGCCATGAAGGCGCCAAAGGCGAAGGAAAGGCCGAAGGCGTAGGTAAGATAGCCCACGGAGAGGCCAAGGGCGGTAACCGTTAAAATAAACAGCTCCTGGGACTCCCACCCGGCCACATACTTCAGCACCAGGGGAATGGCCCGGGATCCGGCATATACCATCACTGCCACAAAGGCCACCACTTTGAGGACAGGGGAAAGTATGCCCATAATAGAGATTTCCGTCCCCAGGAGTCCTATAAGAAGCACCATGAGGGGCAGAACCAGAATATCCTGAACTATGGACATGCCTATCATTACCCGGCTTGAGAGGGTGCCCATCTGCCCCCGGGACGCCACGGTCTTCATTATTACCGACGTACTCGAAGATACTATGGACACGGCGTACCACATGGCAGGAACCGACGTCCAGCCTGTTATGTACCTGGCTAGAAAATACCCTACAAACAGGGTGAAAAATACCTGAATAGCCCCTCCCCCTACAGTTACGCCCCTTATGGAGGCGATGCTCTTCATGGAAAATTCAAGCCCCAGGGAGAACAGCAGCAGAGCGGCGCCAATCTCGGCAAGACCCGCTATCTGATCGGGGTCGGAGATGGAGATCCCGCCTGTATAGGGACCTATGATGATTCCTGCAACAATATAGCCAAAAATAAGCGGCTGGTTGAGCCTTCTTGCGACAATGCCGCCAAAAAGCCCCGCCGCCACTACTATGATCAGGTCAATTGCGATTTCCATAAAGTCCTCTCCCCGGTATGCTTATGATTGCAATCTATTGTCACATAAAAACAGCAAACTACAAGTACAGCAAAAGATACAAAAGCATGATTTTTTTCTTTTACGCCATAATCCGCTCTAATAGTAATTAGATTTTAGGGATAATTCTAATCACATCGTACGTTTATTGCAGATTACCAATGTGCTCCAATTATGCGATATGCCCAATATATAGATATATAGCCTGAAAAATAAAGCATATTTTACCCCTCAACATTGTGTTTTTCAGAACGCCAGACAAATCCACAGCATTTGACGTGAGACATCAAATATGATATATAATCTGATGAATGGGAAAACATGAGGCTAAGATGGATTTTATTTTATTTATTTAAAACCCATATAGGAGGTAGTTTAATGTTTAATGATTCTTGGCAGCTAAGCAGATCCAGAAGCAAAAGCGAAAAATTTCTTGAAGGCGCTATCGATTTACATGTACATCCCGGGCCTCACCTATTCAGCAGCCCCAGAAGCACGGATCCAATAAAAACGGCAATTGAAGCCCGAGATGCGGGCATGAGGGCCTTTGCCATAATGGACGTATTTAATATGTCTGTTGGAACAGCGTGGATGGTGCAGCAGGTAGTAGAAGGCATTGAAGTATACGGAGGCATCATATTAAACACAGTATTCGGAGGCATGAACCCAAGAGCGGTAAAGACAGCAATACATTATGGCTCAGGGGCAAGGTTCATTACTTTTGGCGCGCACTCAACTTACTACCAAGCTTACAAAGAAGGACGCTATGATGAAGATGGCAACTGGATCTTGCTGAGGGAAAAATATCCAAAATTTGTCAC
>JBMNVK010000067.1:0-14018 GCA_050946755.1 Aminivibrio sp.
CTTGCGGGCAGAACGGGTCTCGAAGCCTCCCTAGCCGGCGACGGGGGCCTGTCAAAGCGTCCCATGCTGAGGGTGATAGAGCCCCTGCGCTCCATGGGAGCCTCCATCAGCGGAGAAAAGAGCAACCATACCCTGCCCCTTAAAATCACGGGCAGAAAACTCCGGGGGGCCACCCACACCCTTAAGACCGCAAGCGCCCAGGTTAAGACGGCCCTCCTGCTGGCAGGCCTCTCCACCGACGAACCCACCACCGTAATAGAACCCCTTAAATCCAGGGATCACACGGAAAGAATGCTGGCTCACCTGGGAATCCCCCTATACATGGACGGCAACAGCATAACCATGGCTCCCTCCAGACCCGTCTCCGGCGGTGAGTGGACCATCCCCGGCGACTTTTCCTCCGCCGCCTTCTGGATTGTGGCCGCCGCCATCCTTACCGACTCCTCCATTGCCCTTCCCGACGTGGGTCTCAACCCCACCCGCACAGGGCTTCTTAAAGTGCTCACCCGCATGGGGCTGGCCTACAGGGTAAAATCCCGGGGCCTCTGGGGGGGCGAGCCAGTGGGGACAATCACCGTCCATTCCAGCAGGCTCAGGGGCACGGAGGTTTCGGGCGCCGAGATACCCCTCATGATCGACGAGCTGCCCATTCTGGCCGTGGCCGCCGCCTTCGCGGAGGGGACTACCGAGATCAGGGACGCCATGGAGCTGCGCTACAAGGAGTGCGACCGCATCGTGGCCATGACCCGGGGCCTGACTGCCCTGGGCGCAGAGGTTACAGAGCTGGAGGACGGATGGAGGATCACCGGCCCCTCGAAGCTCTCCGGAGGAAGGGTACCTTCCTGCGGAGACCACAGGGTGGCCATGGCTTTTGCGGTGGCGGCCCTTGCCGCCGACGGCCCGGTGGAGATTGAAGGCCACGAGTGCGCCGCCGTATCCTACCCCGGCTTCTTCTCCACCCTCCACCGGCTGGCCGGAAGGGGCGGCGACGAATGACCTGGCGCTTTCTCACTAGCGGAGAATCCCACGGCAGAGGGCTTCTTGTGATAGTAGAAGGGCTCCCCGCAGGACTTCCCGTGACAAAAGAAGGTCTGGATTCCGCCATGGCAAGACGCAGAAGGGGCTTCGGCAGAGGGGGCAGAAAGAACATCGAGCGGGACGAGCTCGCCGTCTGGGGCGGCCTGCGGGGCGGCCTGACTACCGGCGGGCCTGTGGGGATATCCCTGGGCAACGCCGAGTGGGAGAGCTGGGACAGCGCCATGAACCCCTGGAGTACGGACCCTGCCGCCGTGCTTGAAAAGGCGGTGACGGCCCCGAGGCCCGGCCATGCGGACCTTTCAGGGGGAATAAAATTCAACGCCCCCGATATGCGGAATATCCTGGAACGGGCAAGCGCCCGGTCCACCGCCCCCAGGACAGTGGCGGGCGCCCTGGCGGCTCTGGTGCTGGAGGAGCTTGGCGTAACGGTGAGAAGCGCCGTGGAGTCCATCGGCGGGGTTGGCGCGGCCCTTCCCTCCTCCTGCGACGAATGGAGGCGGGCAGCTCTGTCGGATCTCGGCGTGGGCAGGAAGGAGGACGAGCCCGCCCTGAAGCGCCGCATCGAGCTGGCCATGGAGGAAGAGACCAGTCTTGGAGGGACCTTCGTCATCTCCGCAACGGGCCTTCCCGCCGGAATAGGCTCCTTCACCGAGTGGGACCGAAGGCTCGACGGCCGGCTCGCCGGGGCCATAATGGCCATCCCCGCCATCAAGGGAGTGGAGTTCGGCGAGGGCTTTACCTCCTCCTTCCTCTCGGGCCGGGACGTTCACGACGCTCTTTCCGTCCGGGACGGCCGGTGGACCAGAGAGACAAACAGGGCCGGAGGGCTGGAAGGGGGCATGACCACGGGTAGCGAGATCCGCATCCGGGCGGCCATGAAGCCCATCCCCACCATGAAGAGGGGCCTTCCCTCCTTCGATGCCGCCTCGGGCAGACCTGTGGCGGCCCACAGCGAGAGAAGCGACGCCTGCGCAGTACCCGCCGCGGCAGTCGTGGGAGAGGCCGCCGCCGCATGGATTATAGGGGCGACCGTTGCAGAGCAGTTCGGCGGCGACACCATGGACGATCTTAAAGAACGGTTCGAAAAATTCAAAAAGCACGGGGAAGGGTGGAATCTTCATGACGGCGCAAAAGGCTAAAACGGGGCAGGGCAACATCTTCATAGGCGGTTTTATGTGCTCAGGCAAGACCAGCGTCGGCACGGAGCTGGCCCGCAGGCTCGGCAGGACCTTCACCGACACGGACAGAGTTATTGAGCAGCGGGCAGGCATGACGGTGCCGGAGATATTCTCCACCCTGGGAGAGCCCGCCTTCAGAAAACACGAGTTCGAGGCAGTAGCCGACGCCCTTGACGAAGGAAGCCAGGTGGTCTCCCTGGGAGGCGGCGCCCTGGTGAACGAGGAGCTGAGGGATATGATCCTCTCCCGGGCAACGCTGGTCATCCTGGAAGTACAGCCGGAGACGGTCCTCTCCAGGGCAGAGAAAGAAAAAGGGGCCCGGCCCCTGCTGGACGGCTCAAACGTCCGGGCCCTGATGACCAAGCGCCGCCCCGCCTACGCCCAGTGCCACATAAGAGTGGTCACCGATACTCACTCTATCTCATCGGTGGCGGACAAGGTTTTGGAAGGACTGTACGGCACCCCTGCCGTTCTGTGGTAGGGGAGGAGCCTCCCCTGCCGGCAGCTACAGGCAGGGGTAGGATCCCAGCACCCGCAGAAAGGCAGTCCTCTCCGCCATGGCAGAGAGAGCCTTCTTGACGGGCTCGTCCTCGATAAAGCCGTCCACATCGATAAAGAAATAGTACTCAAAGGGGCTTCCCGTAAGGGGCCTTGACTGGATATGGGTGAGATTCAGCCCGTTTTCATACAAGGGCTCCAGGGCGTAGAAGAGCCGTCCGGGCTTGTGCTCCACGTTGAACAGGAAAGAAGTCTTGTTCAGCTCCCCCCTCTTCGGAGTCCCCCGGCCCACCACCCAGAACCGGGTGCTGTTTCTGCCCCGGTCCTGAATTTTCTCCGCCAGTACTCTTAGGCCGCTCCCGGCGGCGGCCAAGGCGCTGCACACCGCCGCCCGGCCGGGCCTGCCGACGCAGGAGGCCGCCGCGGCGCTGGTGCTCCCCGCGGGGACCTGCTCCGCCAGGGGGAGGTTCTTCCTCAGCCAATCCCTGCACTGCCCCAGGGCCTGGGGGTGGGACAGCACCTCCCTGATCTCCTCCAGAGAGCCTGCCTCTGAGGCCAGCATGTGGTCCACCGGGATAGCCACCTCGCTGTGAATCGAAATATCCGCCGCCGCCGAGGCAAAGGCGTCCATGGTGGGAAGCACCGTCCCCTCAAGGGAGTTTTCCGCCGGCAGCAGCCCCCAGTCCGCGGAGCCCTTGTCCACCATCGCCAGAATTTCCGGGAAGGAGGCGCAGGGCAGGAGGTCCACTGAGCCTCCGAAGGCCGCCAATACCGCCTCGTGGGAGTAGGAGCCCTCCGGCCCCAAAAAGGCCGCCTTTGGCCGGTACTGCACTCCCCGGCAGAGGGAGATCACCTCCCGGTAGATCCTTGCCACCGCCTCCCGGTCCAGTCCCGGGCACTCCCCCACCACCCTGTCGATGACCTGTTTCTCCCGGCCGGGATCATAAACGGGGGCGCTTCCCTTCACCCTGCCTATCTCCCGGGCCGTCTCCGCCCTCTCGACTATAAGAGCCGCTATCTGCCTGTCCAGCCCGTCGATCTTCTCCCTGTAAAGCCCCAATTTCTCCCTGTCCATACCGGAACCTCCGCCTCTCAACTGTATTCAGAAACTTCTTTCATTTCCCTGCCGCTTGACACATGTCAAAAAGCACTGTACTATTGCCCGCAACCTGAGAGCAGGAATTCAGGGAACATGGTATCACACGATGATGACGCAAAGGAGGGTGCGCAGGTGAAGAAAATGGCAGTTTCAAATCTTTCAGCCAAGGCTGTTTCTATAATAATCGCCATTATTATTATTCGCTGCGGGGCCCCTCCCGGAGCGCTAATCGTCGTGTAACCGGACGAAGGCGATTCGAGGGACCCCCGCAGAAATGAGCGGGGGTCCCTTTTTTATTATTAGGATAAAAAAATCACGGAAGGGGATGAAGAAGAGATGGAGAGAACCATAGGGGTTGTCACTGAAGGCGGACGAGGGGTGCTTGGACGTATTTCGGGCCTTATGGAGCGCCGGGGCTTTCAGGTAAGAGGCGTGACCGCAGGCGTTACCCAGCGGCCGGGAGTGGCCCGGTACACCCTGGTCATAGGCGGAGGAGAGCGGCAGGCAGACCAGGCCATGCGCCAGATCCGCAAGATGGTGGAGACCGTAGCAGTGGAAGACCTCAGCGTTCCCGGCTCAGTGGAGCGGTGCATGATGCTCCTTAAGTTCACCCCCTCCCCGAAGCAGCGGGAGGCCCTCTTTGAAGCCATGAGAGACTACCCCCACTCGGTGGCAGAGGACCGGGGCGAGACCCTGGTGCTTGAGATGATGGGTCCCGGCGCCCTGCTGGACGACTGCCTTGAAAAAGTTAAGAACCTTGGCCTGGTGGAATCGGTAAAGAGCAGTCCCCTGGCCCTCGGAACAAACTAAATCTTAAAACCAAAAAACGCGAAGGAGCTGGAAAAGATGTCAACAGTGCTTTACGACAAGGACGCTAACATGAAGGTATTGACGGAGAAAACGGTGGCAGTTCTCGGCTACGGAAGTCAGGGACACGCCCACGCTCAGAACCTGCGGGACAGCGGCGTCTCCGTGGTGATCGGCCTCCACGAGGGCAGCAAATCCCGCGCCGTGGCCGAGAAGGACGGATTCAAGGTCCACAACGTGGCAGATGCCGTCAAAAACGCCGACGTGGTAATGTTCCTCATGCCCGATCACGTTCAGGGGGACGTCTACCGCAAATCCGTCGCCCCCAACCTCAAAAAAGGCGCCGCCCTGGCCTTCGCCCACGGCTTCGCGGTTCACTTCAACCAGGTGGAGCCCTCCAAAGACAACGACGTCTTCATGGTAGCCCCCAAGGGACCCGGTCACCTCGTGCGCCGCATGTACGTCGAGGGGCGGGGCGTCCCCTGCCTGCTGGCCGTAGAGCAGGACGCCACCGGACAGGCCCGGGATCTGGGCCTTGCCTACGCCTGCGCCCTGGGCGGAGGCAGAGCGGGAATCCTTTCCACCACCTTCGCGGAAGAGACAGAGACGGACCTCTTCGGAGAGCAGGCCGTCCTCTGCGGCGGCATCACGGAGCTCATCAAGGCGGGCTTCGACGTCCTTGTAGAGGCGGGATACCAGCCTGAAATAGCCTATTTTGAGTGCCTGAACGAAATGAAGCTCATCGTCGACCTCATGTACGAGGGCGGCATGGGATGGATGCGCTACTCCGTGAGCGACACCGCCAAGTACGGCGACCTCACCGCAGGCAAGAGGGTTATCGACTCCCGGGTGAGGGAGACCATGAAGGAACTTCTCGAAGAAGTGAAGGACGGCTCCTTCGCCAAGGACTGGATCCTGGAGAACCAGTGCGGCCGCCCCAGAATGAAAAAGTGGATGCAGCATGAAGCGTCCCATCCCATCGAGGAAGTGGGCAAAAAACTCAGGGACATGATGCCCTGGATGGACGCCAAGTCAGCCCCTGACGCCTAGTTTTTTAGCACGAGAGACGAGAGAGGAGAGAGCGCCATGAAGATAACGGGAGCCAGAATGGTGGTGGAAGCCCTTTTGCGGGAAGGAGTGGAGTGTGTGTACGGCATTCCGGGAGGGTCCGTGATCCCCCTCTACGACGCCTTCCATGATGCCCCCTTCACCCATGTCCTGATGAGGCACGAACAGGCGGCGGCCCATGCGGCGGACGGGTACGCCCGGGCCTCGGGCAAGCCGGGGGTCTGCATCTGCACCTCCGGCCCCGGATTCACCAATATCCTCACCGGACTGGCTACCGCCTTCATGGATTCCGTCCCTCTCGTGGCCATATCAGGCCAGGTGGCAACCCACCTGATAGGCACCGATGCCTTCCAGGAGTCGGACACCTTCGGCAGCAGCCTGGCCGCAGTCAAACACAGCTTTCTGGTGCGCTCCCTGGAAGAGCTTCCCGAGGCCCTTAAAGGGGCCTTCGAAATAGCCGCATCTGGCCGTCCCGGCCCGGTGCTCATCGACCTGCCCGTGGACATCCAGAGGGCAGAGGGAGAATTCAACTATCCGCAGCACTCCGTATTCGGCGAGGAGCGCCTCACACTCCGGGCAGACCTCTCCCGGGCGGACGAGGCGGCGGACCTTCTCAGCAAAGCGGAGCGGCCCGTAATTCTGGCGGGGGGCGGAGTCCTTGCGTCAGGGGCATCCGACCTGCTCCTGCCCTTTGCCGAAAAGCGGGGCATCCCCGTGGCCAACACCCTCATGGGAAAGGGGGCCATCCCGGACGACCACCCCCTGTCTTTGGGAATGGCGGGAATGCACGGAACCCCCTGGGCCAACCTGGCCCTCACCGAGGCCGACGTAATCTTCGCTCTGGGAGCCCGGTTCAGTGACCGCACTACCGGCAGGCTTGACAGCTTTGCAAAAGGAGCTTCCCTCATCCACGGCGACATCGACGAGGCGGAGATAGATAAAATTGTGCCCAGCCAGGTTCCCCTTCTGGGTGACGCCAAGGCCATCCTTCAGACTCTGGCTGAAAAAGCCCCTCCCGTCAGCAGGGATTCATGGGCATCGACCATAGCCGGATGGAGAGAGACCTACCCCCTGACCGACCCAGACGACCGGGCATTCGTCCCTTCAGCCATCATGGAAAGAGTAAAGGCGGCGGCGCAGGAAGACTGGCCCGCAGTGGCCGACGTGGGACAGAACCAGATGTGGACCGCCCTCTTTTACAGGACCAACCTCCCCGGCGCCTTCCTTACCTCCGGAGGCCTGGGGACCATGGGCTACGCCCTCCCCGCGGCCATGGGGGCGTCCCTGGCAAAGGGCAAATCTCCCGCCCTGTGCTTCGCCGGCGACGGCGGCTTCCTCATGAACTGCCAGGAGCTGGAGACCTGCGCCAGATACGACATCCCCGTAAAGATCTTCGTCCTCAACAACAGGGCCCTGGGCATGGTGCGCCAGTGGCAGGAGCTATTCTGGGACGAGCGGTACTCCGCCACCACCCCCCAGTCCCCCTGCCGCTTCGATGCCCTGGCGGAGGCCCTGGGCGTAAAGGGCTACGGCTGCGACGCCCTGGACGAACTTGAGGAGATGCTGCCCTCGGTGATGAACTCCCCGGGCCCCGCCCTGGTGGACTGCCGCATCGCCAGGGAAGAGCTGATCCTCCCCATGGTGCCGGCAGGAGCGGCGCTGAAGGACTTCTTGCACAAGGTAAGAGTGTAAGCCTTTAAAGGGCCTGTGGGTCTGATCTCAGACCCACAGGCCCTTTGCAACACCTCAACTAACACAAAACCACTTGCCCATACTTTTCCTTTTATACCCAACATTCTCAGGACCTTTTTTCACCTGCGCCCCTGGCCGCCAGAAAGTGCAGGCTGTTGAAGCCCTTTGCCATGGCAATGAACTGTTGTGCTCATCGGTAGATTCGAAACAATATGAGTGGAGTATGCCCATACCTAACCCCCTCGTCCCTATGGTACTTTTCGTCTACAATAGACCTTGGCGGTGCTGCTTAGGCAAGCACACCACCCGATGAGTTCTCGCGTCACCGGTATCGAAGATTAAGGAGGAACGGCGATGAGAATAAAACAACTGGATATCGAAGGCTTCCGCTCTTTTCGCAAGGCGAGCTGGCGTCCGGGCAACCTCAACGTTCTTATCGGCCCTAACGGGAGCGGCAAGTCAAATCTGTTGCGCTTTCTTGAGCTGCTTTCAGTATCTGCACAGGGCAGGCTGGGGAAGTACATACAGTCGCTCGGGGGAATGGACCCAATAGTCTGGGACGGGAAGGCAGGTTCCGTAAAATGCCTTTTGAAGACATTTTCCGTGAGTGAAGAGCGTAATCCGGAGCAGTACGAGCTTGAAATGATCCGACTTGGCGGCGGCAGCGCATACAGAATCGGGAACGAACGATTGACTGATTTTTTTGAAGTACGATCCGGACTGAAGGATAAGCCGCTCGTCTACCTTGAGCGCCATGCAAAAACCGCCGTCATCTTCGACTCGGCGCAAAATCAGTTCATTACTCCAGAAGAGTTCGTTTCGGACGAGGAGACGCTTCTTTCTTTGGCTTCCGGCCCATTCACCCACAATCCGCGCATTACGCCCTTTCAGAGAGCTCTGGCTTCGATCGCCGTCTACCATGACATCCATACCAACAGGGACGCTCCCTTACGCCACCCCGTCGTCTCACGCATGGAGGAACACGTTGACCCGGACGGTCAGAATCTTGTATCAGTACTGCACACCATGTATGCAAGCGACCGGGAGTTCAAAAGAGATATACACATCGCGATGCAGAGCGCTTTCGGGGATGACTTCGAAGAGCTGGTCTTTCCTCCGGCATCAGATCAGAGAATACAGATGCGGATACGGTGGAAGTCGCTGAAGCGCGAGCAATCCACGGCGGATATGTCCGACGGGACACTTCGCTTCCTCTTTTTGCTGGCCGTCCTTGCAAACCCCTCGCCGCCGCCCGTGATCGCCATCGACGAGCCAGAGACCGGTCTTCACCCGTCGATGCTGCCGATTATCGCCGAGTATGCGGTCGATGCAGCCACGCGCTCCCAGGTCGTTATAACCACACATTCGACGCAACTGCTCGACGCCTTCACCGATACAAAGCCGGTCACAACAGTTTCAGCGTGGGAGAACGGCGAAACTGTACTGCGGACGTTAGACGGAGAAGAACTCGAATATTGGCTGAAAAGCTACTCTCTTGGCTCGCTTTTCAAATCTGGCGAACTGGAAAGAATGTCATGAAATTCATACTATTTGTCGAAGGCCACACGGAAGGCAAGGCGCTCCCTGCGTTTCTGAAGAGGTGGCTCGACCCCAGGTTGGAATCGCCCGTGGGTATACAAACCGTACGTTTCGATGGATGGCCGGAGCTTTTTAGAGACGCTGAACAGAAGGCGAAGATGTACTTGAACGGCCCATCGAAAGATAAAATCATCGCCGTCATCTCTCTTCTGGATCTTTACGGCCCGTCCTTTTATCCAGCAGATCTCACAGAAAGAGACAGACGTTATCTATGGGCAAAACAGATGATCGAAGACAAGGTGAAAGAAAAGAATTTTTTCCAGTTTTTCGCTGTTCATGAGGTGGAGGCGTGGCTTCTTAGCCAGCCGGAGATATTTCCTTCAAATATTCGGAATGCGTTTCCCGGAAAGATCGTGCAACCAGAGACGGTCAATTTCGATGAACCCCCTGCGAAGCTGCTGGATAGATTGTATCGGCAATATACAAAACGGACCTATAAGAAAGTCGTGAACGGAAAGGAGCTTTTCGACAAGTTGGACCCCGCCGTCGCCTATGAAAAGTGTCGGAGGCTTCGCGAGCTGCTGGATAAGATGCTTGATTTGGCGGGGAACGTCTAGAAGCTCCCCTAACACGGTACCCTTTACCCCTCAAGTGCCAGGTAGACGCGATGATAGAAAACAAGCTGCTGATCACCGTCGCATTGGAGATTCAGCAGGTCCTCAGTAAGTGCAGTGTCCTAGTAAAACAGGAATTCAAGAGCCTCAAGAAGCAATAAGTCCAGGGGAAGAAAAGAGCTCGTCCGTCTAGCCAATCTATGAATCTGCAGAAACTGAATGGGATGAAGCGTCAGGATTACACTTCGTGGACAGAATTTTCAAGGTCAAACGAATTTTTCGGGTCAGTCACAAAACCGTTCTATTACGCCTGCTCAAGGACGGAACCGTGGACAGCAGCATCTGTAATGAAAGTGCTTTAAAAACAACCCCGGATCCTTCACTTCGTTCAGGATGACAGAATGGCTTTGTTGGTTCAAGGCAACAAAAAAGGGCCCTTGCGGGGCCCTGGCTATGTTGATTTACTTCTTCTTTAGCAGCATCAGCAGCGGAGCGGCCAGCAGCACCGCCCAGGGAGATAGGGCAGTTGCGCTGCATCCTTCCACAGCTCCATCGGGCTCTCTGTACTGGTACAGAGTCTTGTATAGGTTCAGGCGGCCTCCCGTTATGGTGATGTCCTTTAAAGAATCCAGCTTATCCACGTTTTCCAGAACCCGGGTCCGAGGCGACTGGTTCGGGAACTGGGCTGCGGCCAGGGCCACGGCCCCGGTCACGAAGGGGGCCGCCATGGACGTGCCGTCCAGATAGAAGTAGTTGTATTCAGTGCTGCCAATCCCCGCTTCGCCTATCATTACCCCCCAGTGCTCCTCAAGGGCGCTTCCGGTCTCAAGCTCTATTACGAAATTAAATCCTGAAGTCTTGAAGCTATCCGGAACCGTAAGCCTGAAATCAATAAAATTATCGCCCGTATACTCCGAAATCTCGTAGACCTTAGTCCAGTTCGCCCCGTGGTCGGAAGAGAAGTAAACTCTTACAAAATCCTCTCCCTTTTTTATATCAAGGACGACGGGAAAGCCCAGGACAATATGCTCACCCCGCTTGCCAGAAAGGTCTATGGAATACATCGGCCCGATCCAGGATGAATTGTTCGCTTCGTACCCGCTATTCAATACCGGGCGCGAATCAAACGTCCCGGCGGACCATTCGTCGGTAGAACCTACCTCAGCTCCGTGGTTCCACTGGTCGAAATCAGATAATGAGTCGAAGAACGGGTCTCCTGGGAGAGGGCTGTACGAGCTGTACGTGCTGAGAATACTTGTTCCCGGCGCCGCGAGATGGACTGTTTCCTTTCCGTAGTTCGAGAAATCCGACAGAGTATCGTGCTTATCCGTCGCCGCCACCGAAATGATGTTAGCCAGGTCGTAGCTCGCCGGATAGGTCGGTCGGGAGTCGTTGTTATTAAAACTGTTTCCCGCCGCCGCTACGAAAACAATACCCTTGTTCGCCAGGCTTGAAATCGCGTTTCGCTGGGCAGCCGAATATTCATATCCTCCGTAGGATCCGTTGACTGCGACTATATCCAAACCGGCTTCTTTTTTCTCCAGGATCCAGTTTATAGCAGCGATTTCGGCACTGTCCAACACTCTGCCAACCCCGTCAGCGATTTTCAGGGGAATCATCTTAACGTTCCACGCCACACCCGAAACCCCCAGGCGGTTGTTTGCCACAGCTCCGATTATGCCCGCCACATGGGTTCCGTGCCCGTCGTCGTCGTCGGGATCGTCGTCATCGTTCACGAAATCGTAGCCCGATTTTCCACTCCCGTCGCGCCACAGATTAGCTGCAAGGTCCGGATGACTCAAATCTACACCTGTATCAAGGATAACCACCACTTTTTCTTGCGCCGCCCTGCGGATGTCCCAAGCCCGTGGAGCGCTGATATCCGCCCCCCTCGTTCCCCCGGACGATCCTGTATTGGAAAGCCCCCACTGGTTGCCGAAATAGGTATCGTTCGGAACCGTCGCAAATATCCGCCGGATATAGTTAGGCTCCGCCGCCTCCACCTCCGGCATGCTCCTCAGCCTGGCAATCAGTTCTTCGGTCGTTGCATCCTTGCTGCGGACCAGCGCTACCTGCTTGCCCGCGGAACGGGAGACGGCAGAAAATGTTCTGTGGCCTGAAGCGTTCACCGATGCCGCCGCTATGGAAGCGGAGTAGGACGAAGCCCCTGTTTTAAATATCACCAGCGCCTCGCCGGGGACATATTCGGCCCGCACAGGAATCGAGGCGAAGGCGCAGGTTGCAGAAAAAAAGATAAAAGCCGCCGCGCACACAACAAAGAAGCCCTTACCAAAACGAAACACCGCTATCAACTTCCTTCCATTTTTAGGGTGAAGCCTGAACGCTTCAGTACCTGGGAGATTCTGCAGGGCGCAAGGGTTCCCTGTAAAATCAGCTATTCTGTCGTTTTCGAATATCTGCCTGGCATGGCGCCAGGTTGTTTCACTGTTATCTATTTTTCTGGAGTGGTGGATGAACAGGATGCGGAGGCTGCCAAGGCGTTTTTCCGCGGACCGCCGTTTTTTCTCACGACTGCCTCAGCTCCACCGACCTGTCGTATCCGGTAATGCCCGTTTCCCCTGTTTCTTTGTTACTGACTCGCAATTATACTCGTAATATCCATCATCCGCCCTGGCGTCACTTTTAAAGCTCTGCCGTCCATATTATAAATATTGTCGTAAAGCGCTGCAAGAACCAGCTTTTTCGATAGATCCAGCCGTTTCTCATAAAGAAAATTCGCTTTTTATAAATTCCTACCTTTTCAGTCTGAGATAAAAGTGTTAAGATTGTCCCAAGTTTTACTGAGTCAGTTGGTTTTTAGAGCAAGAGACCGGCGCGCCCCGCTTCGGGGCCAAAACAACAACAGTTCTGCATGGGAGGGAATAGAAATGAAGAGATTGCATCAATCCTTAGCGCTGATTCTGATGCTTGCGGCAATTGCCGCAATGCCGGCCGCCGCCGCCGTGGAGCCGTCCATAGGGAAACTGCCGGCGGGGTGGGTTGAGAGAGAACCTATGGACGAGTCCATCGCAAGGTACTTTATCTATCAGGAGAAGGCCACGGTCATGGCGGAGCTGCTGATTTTCGAGGAGGAACTTCCCTCGCCGATCTCGACCCGGGAGTATCTTGACGCCGTAAAAATAAACGGTATGCCGAACTTCGGCAACTACTCCCCCATTGAGGACGAAGCTGTTACGCTTCACGGCCGGGAAATGATGATTCACCGTTTCCATTTTTCCAATCAGCAGGGCCTTCTGAAGGGCGAGGCGTACGCGTTCGCGGAAGACACGACGGGATATCTGCTTCTTTTCGACACAACCGACCCATGGTTTGCAAGAATGCAGCCGAAGTTTGCGCAGTTCGTTAAAGAGGCGGTGAATCTACCGGAAGCCCCCAAGCCGGTGATTTCTCCCGTTTCCCCAACTACGCCTAAGCCAGAGGTAAAGCCTGCGGCGACGGTTCCGGCAACTCAGCCGGAAAAGCCGGAAAAGGTGGCGGAGGACGGAGGCGAGGGCCTGCCCGCCTTTGACGACGATGAGAAGGAAGAAAACGGCGGCCTGCCCCAGTTCGAGGATGAAGAGGAAGGCTTTTTCAGCGCCGCCGGCTGGGAGATATTCATTGCCCTGCCCGAAGGCGCCGAAGAGGTCGCCCGTAACGATGAAGGCGTAGAAGTTTCAGGGCCTGACGGGTCCCGCATTTTCATTGCACTGTTTGAGGACTTTGAAACGGCAGAGCGAGAGGCCGGAAAGAAAAACGAAGGGCTTCGCAGGCACAACACCAGTGAAATCAAGTGCGGCGAGACCACAGTAGAAGTTACCCTCTACTCTGGCGAACAGGATGGCGCAAAAATAGCTGTTCTGACCGCCCACTGGGAGAACACCGGCGGCGCGGTTAGAATCAGCCTGCCCCGGGAGAACTACTCCGCCGCGGGAGACTGGATTAAGGAGATGCTGTGCAGCGTAAAGCTGGTGAAAAAGTAAATCCGGCCTCGGGCCAAATCCAAAGCACTGCGGAAAAAAGCACCCCGGCGCAATTGCGCCGGGGTTTGCTGTTGGCATCAGCGGGCCGCTCAATCCCGCGGACGGCCCTTGCGTCGCCGATTGCCGCAGGGCCCTTCCTGATAGTGCCGTATATATATTTTTTGTTCTCCTCCGCAAACCGCGTCCCCTGGACCCTTACCGGCCGGGACGGGCGCAGATACTCGGCCTGATTGTGATTCAGGCGCGGTGTTATAATCGTCAGACAAGAATTGCAGGGCGCTTTCGGCTATTAAGTCTGCGGAGAGGAAAGGGCATAGAACTTTTCCGGAACATCCGCTGCCGACCCCTGATGACAGGAGGGTTTGATATGACCGGCGACAGCCAGTTCTCCGGGACTCGCCCGGACGGCGGAGCCCGCATAGAAATCATGAGCTATTCTCCTCAGGGCTGCGAGGAGATTCTAGACGCCTCCCTTGACGACTGCGCCCGGATAAAAGATTCCATC
>JBMNVK010000068.1:0-13973 GCA_050946755.1 Aminivibrio sp.
CCCGTTGGGGCTACCAAATAAAAGAAAAGAGACCGCATCTGCGGTCTCTTTTCTTTTTTTCGTGTCCTTTTCGTGTCGATAGTGCATTTTGCAATTGAACCCGGCTCCCTAAAATGCTAGGATAAACTACCTACAAAAAGGGATCGAGGTGCTATCTTCAATATGACAATTTGCTATTTCAGCGGGAAATTTACGGAAGGGGCTCTCCCCGGGCTTCCCCTCTCCGATCTTGCTCTTCACAGGGGAATCGCCGTCTATGATATTGTCAGAATTTACGGGGGGCGCCCTTTCGCTATGGGGCGAAGCCTGAAGAGACTTTCAAGATCTGCGGCTCTTTGCCGGATGGAGATGCCTCTGACCGATGATGAGATTGCCTCCGTAATCAGAGAAGGAGCCGCCCGCACTTCCTCCGACGGACTCGCCAAAATTTTTCTGACCGGCGGTGATATAGAAGATGATGGGATTTTTCCCAGCCCCCGGCTATTTGCTCTTTTCTCCAAGCTGGAGCCCATAGATGATGCCGCTTACTCCCAGGGCCTCGCCCTGTCCCTTCTTCCCCGGGAACGGGAATTTTTTCAGGCAATGACCATAAACTACCTCGTACCCTTTGTAAACAAGACCCATGGAACCTACGGGCCGCTTCACTGCCCTGAGGGTGAGATAACCGAGGCTGCTACGGCCAACTTTTTTGCCGTCGCGGGAGACAACATTATTACGGCGCCGGATCACAGGGTGCTGCAGGGAGTCACCAGAGAGATCGTCATCGAGACAGCAAGGGAGAACGGAATGCACGTGGAGACAAGGTGCCTCAGCCTGGAGGAGCTGCCCCACATAACTGAGGCCTTTATAACTGAGAGCGCCCTTGAAATAGCCCCGGTGGTACGCATAGGAGACCACACAGTAGGAAGCGGAAGCCCCGGACCCGTTACGGAAAGGCTGGCAAAGCTGTTCAGGGAGGCAGTTCCCACGCACCTCGACTAATAAAGCAGCCAAACCCGGGCGAAGACCCCGCCTAAGGAGGGATAATGCAGTGAAGAACAGCGTCTATATATTGATCGCCCTGCTAGCGGCAGGGGCAGCATATGCGGTATTCATCTACAACACGCTGGTACGAAAAAAGACCAACGCTGACAACGGCTGGAGCCAGATCGACGTCCAGCTCAAAAGGCGGTTCGACCTGATCCCCAATCTCGTGGAGACGGTGAAGGCCTACGCCGCCCACGAGCGGGAGATTTTTGAGCGGGTGGCGGCCTTGCGCAGCGCATCCCTCCAGGCAAAATCAGTTGAGGAGACGGCTCCCCTGCAAAACCAGCTCACCGGGGCCCTGAAATCCCTGCTCGCCGTCTCAGAAAACTACCCGGAGCTGAAGGCAAACCAGAACTTTCTGGCCCTGCAGGAGGAGCTGGCCTCCACGGAAAACAAGATTGCCTTCGCCCGCCAGTACTATAACGACTCAGTGAAGGAGTACAATATCGCCATCTCCGTATTTCCCAACAATCTTATGTCCCAGAGACTGGGGTACGGCCCCCGTCCCATGTGGACAGTGGAGGACGCCTCCGAGCGGACCGTCCGGGACGTCTCCTTCGGTGCGGGGGGTTAGAAAATGGCAAGCTTCAACAAGCTCATCGACCACAACAAAAAATTAAGCATACTGCTGTTCATTGTAATGGCCGCCCTTTTCAGCCTGTTTGGCGCCTCCGTCGGGGTCTTGTGGGGGGGCGACTGGCTCTCGGGGCTCCTAATTGCCCTGGGCGTCGCGGCCGTTTACTTTCTCATCACATGGCGATTCGGCGCCTCCATGATACTTGCCTCAAGCGGAGCGAGGGAGATAACCCACAATGACGCCCCCCAGCTGTGGAACGTGGTAGAGGAGCTGGCCATTGCAGGAGGCATGCCCATGCCCAAGGTATTCATCATCGATGACAATGCCATGAATGCCTTTGCCACCGGCAGAGACCCTCAGCACGCAAGCGTGGCCATCACCAGAGGCCTTATGAATAAGCTTAACAGGGAGGAGCTTCAGGGCGTAATGGCCCATGAAATGTCCCACGTGAGGAACTACGACATTCGCTTTGCCATGCTCATGGCGGTGATGGTTGGCTCCATCGTGCTTCTGGCCGATATTGTCCGCAGAAGCATACTGTATAGCTCCCATGGCCGGAGCTCCAGAAGCCGGGATTCCCGGGGAGGAAACCAGGCCAGGGCTGTGCTTGTCGTCTTTGCCGTAATCCTTTCAATAGTTGCCCCCCTGCTGGCCACCATTATTCAGCTTGCCGTAAGCAGGCAGAGGGAGTATCTGGCTGATGCATCAGCAGTAGAGCTCACCCGAAATCCGGCGGGGCTGATATCGGCCCTTAAGAAGCTGTCCGCCGATAGGGCGGAACTTAAGGGAGCCAGCAAGGGAATGCAGCACCTGTACATAGTCAACCCCTTTCTGAAAAAGAAAAAGGGAAGAGACAGCCTCTTCAGCACCCACCCGGCCCTGTCCTCCCGCATCGATCGATTGGAAGGCCTTACGAGGGCCCGGTCTTGACCACTGGAAGACAAAAATTTCTTGTGGAAGGCAGGGTGCAGGGTGTAGGCTACCGCCGCTGGGCGGCGAGCTGCGCCCTGTCCCTTGGGCTCGCGGGCTGGGTACGAAATCTGCCCTCTGGCGCCGTGGAAGTACAGGCCCAGGGCAATACCGAAGCCCTAAAAAAATTGAAGAGCCTCCTTGAGAAGGGGCCGCCGGCCTCCAGGGTCAGCCGCGTGACCACCCTGGAGAGCCCGCCGGGGGGAGAAGAAAAATCCTTCAGCATAAAGTACGATTAAGTTTATTAAAGTGCTTTTAACTACGCCTGAACCGGAGGTTTTTTAATGACAGGCTTTATCGTTGCTCTTGCCACGGCTACTGCCGGGTACTATATCTTTCGATTCCTTCGGCTTCCCGTTCCAGCGATTCTGGGATCCCTGTTTTTTTCATCAGCCCTCAATCTGTCGGGGTACCCCCCGGAATTTCCTCTTTTCTACCTCTCATGGTTCAGCAACGTAGTAATAGGGACCTACGTCGGCCAGAGGGTAACCCGGGCATCTGTAAGAATTCTAAGGGAACTTCCTGCACCGGCTGTGATTGTATCAGCGGGGATGATAGCCATATCCCTGGCAGGAGGAGGGCTGCTTCTGCTGCTCAGCGATATGCACCCCGTCACCGCGTTTATTGGCTCCACCACCGGCGGCATCGCCGAGATGACTCTGCTGGCCGTAGCGCTGGGCGCCGACGTGGCCAGCGTCTCCATACTGCAGGTCTTCCGCCTTTTGGCGGCCATAATGGCCACTCCCTTCTTCTGCCGCAAGTGGACCAGCTGGCAGGCAAACAGGCCCGGCGCCTCCTCCCTGAGCTGCGATGCCCTATCGGACGCATCGACTCCAGGCAGGGCCCCTGCACAACCGAACCCCCAACAGAAGATAAACTACGCATTTCTGACAGCTGCCGCCTTTGCAGGCGCCTTCACCGGCTATATCCTTCGCCTTCCTGTAGGCATTCTTACCGGCGCCATGGGCGCGGTAGCCCTTCTCAACCTTGCCTGGAAGGAGCAGCCTCTCATGCCGACAAGCCTGAGGACTGGCGCCCAGATAGGCATAGGCGTAATAATGGCGGCTAACATCACCGCCGATACCCTGGGAACGTTTATATCCATGGCGGGGCCCGTACTGGCCATAACGGCGGCCATGCTGTCGGCAAGCTTCCTGCTGGGAATCCTGCTCCATAAAATGACCGGCTGGAACTACCCCACCTGCCTTCTCTCCACCTCTCTGGGAGGCCTGTCCCAGATGGCCATCATCTCCGAGGAGATGGGGGGCGACCCCCTGAAAGTCAGCATCTTGCAGACGGTGCGCCTTGTCACCATCCTTCTTGTATTTCCTCTCCTTATGACCGGTCTTTTCAGCTAGACTGAACATTGGCCCAAGCAGAGGCTGCGAGTACTGCCGGGACGGGTCGGAAAATAAAAACTGTGTGGAAAGGAAGTGGTGGCATGTCGGGGGAACAAACATATTAGACGCCGATCCAAAGCTTGGCCCCCTGGCGGACAACGGCGGCCCGACCCAGACCTGCGCCCCGGGCAAAGGCAGCTCCGCCATCGACGCGGGCACGGCGGAAGGCGCGCCCCCAACTGACCAGAGGGGCGTCAAGCGTCCTCAGGGCGGAGGGATCGACATCGGCGCAGTGGAAATAAGCCCCAGATAATTAACCCCTATTTCGCACCAGGCAGAGGCGAATAAGGGCCGACGAGCCCTCTTCTGCAGATTGCGTACAGCCGCCTCCCTCTTTCCCGGGGGGCGGTTGTCTGCTATTCTTTTATGAATCAACCGTTTCCAAGTGAGAGGAGCTGAATGGAATGAAATATCTGCCTTTCGGCAGTACGGGGGTTTCGGTTTCCGAGGTAGGTTTCGGGGCGATTCCCATCATAAGGCTGTCCTTCGGCGACGCTGAGAGAACCCTTCGTCGGGCTTTCGACCTGGGAGTTACCCTTTTCGATACGGCAAACGCCTATCACGACAGCGAGGAGAAGATAGGCGCAGCTCTGTCGCCGGTGAGGGATAAAATTTTTCTTGCCACCAAGACCATGAAGAGGGACGGCCCCTCGACGGCGGAGCATATCGACCTGAGCCTGAAGCGGCTGAAGACGGACTATATCGACCTTTTCCAGTTCCACCAGGTCTCAAAAGAAGAGCAGTGGGAAAAGATAACAGGGCCGGGAGGAGCCATGGAAGCGGCGCTCAAGGCGCGGGATGAGGGCAAGATCCGCTTTATCGGAATCACCTCTCACAGCCTGCCTCTGGCAATTAAATTCACCGGATCAGGGCTTTTTTCCACGGTACAGTTTCCCTTTAATTTTATAGAGGAGGCTGCAGCAGAGGAGCTTCATCCCCTTGCAAAAGAAAAAGACGTAGCGGTACTCTCCATGAAGCCCTTCGGCGGGGGGGCCATAGCCAACGCCAGTCTTGCCTTCAAGTTCCTCCGCTCCCACGAAAACCACTTCCCCATCCCCGGCTTTGACTCCCCCGAATCGGTGGAGCAGATTCTTAAAATCTACGAATCGGCGAACTCGGTGACGGAAGAGGATCTGGCCGCCATGGAGGCGGTCAGAAACGAGCTTGGCGGCCAGTTCTGCCGCCGGTGCGAGTACTGCATGCCCTGCCCCTTCGGAGTGAACATCCCCGGCGGAATGATCTACCCCCTGCACGCAAGCCGCATGTCGCCGGAGGTGTCCCGGAATTTTGCCGCCCCTGCCATGGATACTATTCCCCAGTGCACCGAGTGCGGAGTCTGCATGACAAAGTGCCCTTATACCCTTCCCATCCCTGAAATGCTCAAGAAGCACTACGAGCTTTACACCGGCCACAAAGGGACGGGGAGCTAGGATCTCATGGGAGAGAAGCCTCCCGTTTCACCCTGGCTGGTGCTGTCGGCGGGGGTGCTGGCCATCTCCACGGGTGCGATCTTCGCCCGCATGGCGGAGGCGCCGCCGCTGATTATTGCCGCCTACCGGGTGGGACTGTCCACCGCGCTTCTTCTGCCCCTGGCGGGGCGAGGGGCGCTGAGGGAGGCAAAAGGGCTCTCCCGCAGGGACTTATGGACGGTAATTCTGTCGGGGTGCTTTCTCGCGCTCCACTTCGCGACGTGGATCTCTTCCCTCTTCTACACCACCGTGGCAAGCAGCGTAGTGATAGTAAACGCCACCCCCCTCTGGACGGGGCTGCTCTCCCCTTTTGTAACGGGAGACTCCTTCTCCGGGGGGCTGAAAAGAGGACTGCTCATCGCCCTGCCCGGGGGAGCCATTATAGGCTGGGGAGATTTTGCCCTGGGCGGCGCCGCCCTCTGGGGAGACTTTCTGGCCCTGTTGGGCAGCTTCTTCGCCGCCCTGTACATCCTCTGCGGCAGAAGGGTGCGGCCCAGGATGTCCCTTAGGGCTTACATTACGGTGAACTACGGGACGGCGGCGGTCGTTCTGTGGGCCATTGCGGCGGCGGCAGGGCTTTCCCCGGCGGGCTATTCCTCCTCCACCTGGGCGGTCTTCTTTCTGATGGCCCTCATCCCTCAGCTGCTGGGCCATTCCAGCTACAACTGGGCCCTCCGGTGGCTCCCCGGGGGCACGGTGGCCCTATGCCTGCTGGGGGAGCCCATCGGGAGCACTCTGCTGGCGGCTTTCTTTCTGGCCGAACCGGTTACCCTTTCCAAGGCTGCGGGAGGAGCCCTTATCCTTGCGGGGATTGTGATGGCGGCAAGAGAAAATAAATAACAAGAAAGGATGGCGTTACCATGCTTGAGGCAAAGACTGAAAGAATAAAACAGGACCTGGAGGCCATGGGCAAATTTACGGCCACGCCGGGTGCGGGCATGACAAGATTCTCCTTCACAGAGGAGCACAGGCTGACCAGGGACTATATCGCCGCCAGAATGAAGGAGGCGGGGCTCGCCGTCCATGAGGACAGCGCAGGAAACCTGTTCGGCCGCAGGGAGGGCGCCGAGGCCGGTGCGAAAGCTATTATGATAGGCTCCCATTTCGACTCGGTAAAAAGCGGCGGCATCTTCGACGGCCCTGCCGGGGTCGTAATGGGGCTTGAAGTGGCCCGGATCCTTCATGAAGAGGGCGTTAAAACCCGGTACCCCCTGGAGTTTGCCGCCCTTATAGAGGAAGAGGGAGCCCGGTTCGGAGGGGGCCTCCACGGCAGCAGGGTCATGACAGGCACGGTGAGCCGGGAGATGCTTGACGATTTTAAGGACAGGGACGGAACTACCATGGCGGAGGCCATGAGCAACTTCGGCCTGAATCCTGACGATATTGCCTCCTCCATGCGGCCTGAAGGCAGCTTGAAGGCCTTTATAGAAATGCACATTGAGCAGGGGCCTATTCTGGAGAATGAAGGAATCGAACTGGGCCTGGTGAAGACCATCGTGGGCATTTCCCAGAAGGAGATCGAGATTCTGGGCAGGGCTGACCATGCGGGCACAACCCCCATGGAGATGAGATGCAACGCCCTGACTGCCGCCGCCGAGGCCGCCCTTTTTCTGGACGAGGCTGCAAAAAAGGCAGGGGGCGGGACGGTGGCCACCGTGGGAAGGATGGAGGTCTACCCCGGCGGAATAAACATAGTGCCGGCGAGAGTGTTTTTCACAGTCGACGTAAGGGCCGGGGAGATGGCCAGGATAGAACAGGTAACGGAAGCCTTCGGAGGCTTTTTGAAGGACCTCGAAAAGAGAGGCCTTAAGGTAAGAGTAACAGACCGGATCAATGTGCCCCCGGTAAAAATGTCGCCGGAGATACTGGATGTTTTTGCGGCAGAGGCGAAAAAGCGAGGATACAGTACGAAGACGATGCTGAGCGGCGCGGGCCACGACGCCATGATAATGGCCTCAGCGACGGCGGCAGGGCTCCTTTTCGTCCCCAGCAGGGGAGGACGCAGCCACTGTCCCGAGGAGTGGACGGACTACGAAGAGATAAAAAAAGGCGTTGATGTGGTGCTGGGGGCAGTTATGGCCCTGGCGGAGGCAACAATTTAAAAAAAGGGGGTCGGACCTTAAGATCCGACCCCCTGCAATTATTCTTCCTGCTCAAGTTTGAGAAGCAGCATCCCCAGGGGGGGCAATGTGACGCATAATGAATTATCCCACTGCTTCCATTTTAACTTTTCAGAGTAAAGGCCGCCAAAGTTTCCAAATCCCCCGCCGCCGTACTCCCTTGCGTCGGTGTTAAGCAGCTCCCGCCAGTAGCCGCTCCTGGGGACCGGAATCCGGTAGTGAAGCCTGGGCAGGGGGGTGAAGTTGCAAACTGCCATGACCATGTCGCCGGAGCGGCTCTTTCTGACGAAGGCCACTACGCTCTTCTCCCAGTCAGAGAAGTCGCACCATTCGAAGCCCCCGGAGGTAAAGTCCAGCTCGTGGAGGGCGGGCTCCTCCCTGTAGATCCTGTTAAGCTCCCCCACCAGCAGGGAGACGCCCCTGTGCTCGGGGATATTCAGCTGGTCCCACTGGAGGCTGTCGTCGTGGTTCCACTCTTTGCCCTGGGCGAACTCCGAGCCCATGAAGAGCAGCTTCTTGCCGGGATGGGCGTACATAAAGCCGTAGAGCAGGCGCAGATTGGCGAACTGCTGCCAGGCGTCGCCGGGCATCTTGCCCAGCATGGACCCCTTGCCGTGGACCACCTCGTCGTGGGAGAAGGGCAGCAGAAAGTTTTCAGTAAAGGCGTACATTATGCTGAAGGTTATCTTGTTATGGTCGTACTTTCTGTAAACGGGATCACGGGCCATATAGGAGAGGATGTCGTGCATCCAGCCCATGTTCCACTTCATGCCGAAGCCCAGCCCTCCCACAAACACGGGGCGGGTCACCATGGGCCAGGCTGTGGACTCCTCGGCAATGGTCTGGACTCCCTCGAAGTCGCCGTAGACCGTCTCGTTCAGCTTTTTAAGAAAGTCGATGGCCTCCAGATTCTCCCTGCCGCCGTACTTGTTGGGAATCCACTCCCCTTCCTTTCTGGAGTAGTCCAGATAGAGCATGGACGCCACCGCGTCCACCCTCAGGCCGTCGGCGTGAAACCGGTCGAGCCAGAAGTGAGCGCTGCTGAAGAGGAATCCCCTTATCTCGTTGCGGCCGTAGTTGAAAATCCAGCTCTTCCAGTCGGGGTGAAAGCCCTTGCGGGGGTCTTCGTGCTCGTATAGGCAGGTGCCGTCAAACCGGGCCAGACCGTAGGAGTCCGCCGGGAAGTGGGAGGGAACCCAGTCCAGGATCACCCCTATGCCCTTCTGGTGGAGCATGTCCACCATGTACATGAAGTCCTCGGGCGTCCCGTATCTGCTGGAGGGGGCGAAGTAGCCCAGGGTCTGGTAGCCCCAGGAGCCGTAGAAGGGGTGCTCCATCACGGGAAGAAGCTCCACGTGAGTGAAGCCCATGGCTGCGGCATAGTCGCCCAGTTCGTGGCCGAGCTCCCTGTAGGAGAGGGACCGGAAGCCCTCCGCGGGGTTGCGCCTCCAGGAGCCGACGTGGACCTCGTAGACGGACATGGGGCCTTCAAGCGCGTTTTTTTCGGCCCTTGTTTTCATCCAGTCGCCGTCCCCCCACTGGTAGTCGTGGGGCCAGACGATGGAGGCCGTCTTTGGGGATACCTCCCAGAAATACGCAAAGGGGTCCCCTTTTTCAATGACCCGGCCCTCCCTGGTGCGGAGGGAGTACTTGTAGAGGGCGCCCTTCCCTACTCCCGGGATGAAGCCCTCCCACACGCCGGAGCCGTCCTTTTTGGGCGACAGATAGTGGGCCGTTCTGTCCCAGCCGTTGAAGTCGCCTATCACGCTCACTTCCCGGGCGTTGGGAGCCCATACGGCAAAACAGGTCCCGTCTTTTTTATTATGCTCCGCCACGTGGGCGCCGAGTTTTTCATAAAGCCGGCAGTGGTTTCCCTCCCGGAACAGGTATGAGTCCAACTCGCCAAAAAGCGAAAAATCGTAAGCCGGTTTTCCAGCGGGGTTCATTTAAAATTCCTCCCTCCGATGGATATTGCTGAGGTTCATTTTACCTCATGAAGGGAAGACGGAGGCGCCGCCGCTGAAATATTCCCAACTTCCTAAGGGGACGCCCGTCCGCCGGGTGGGATTAATCCTCCCCTTTATCGTCCCTTCTCTCAAGGCTCTGCAGCCTCGGCAGGATGACACGAACCAGCGCCGAGGCAACTATCAGGGTGGGGAGGAGAAAGGAGCCGTTATAGACGGAGGCATATACCCAGATGTTGCTCCCTTCCGGGGCAAAGGACGCAAAGAAAACGACCCCGGCCAGGACATGGCACCCGAACCTCAGAAACCCCGCCAGGGCCATGGCCACCATAGGATGCCCGGGAAAGAAGCCTGCAATGCCCAGAAGTCCGAAAGCGGCGGGATAATCCAGCAGCACCTGGAGAGGGTGGGCGCCATAACCGCCGGTTATGAACTGCAGCATCCCCGATACGACCCCTGCCATGCAGCCCACCTGACCGCCCCTTCTGAGGGCAAAAATAAACAGCGGAACCATCTCCAGGGTAATGGAGCCTCCCTGAGGCATGGACCAGAGACGAAGGGCGGAAAAGATGACAGAAAGAGCCACCGCCAGGGCCCCCTCCACAAGAATCCTGTTTCTGTCGCCCGCCATAAAAAAATTCCTCCTTTGCGAAGACCGCATCGGAGGAATGTCCTGGACAGGGCACCTTCCCTTCGCCGGCATTATCCGGATCAGGTTCCAGGGGTCGGGGCTAAAATGCCCCCTCTCAGTCCTTTACGAACTCCCCCGATGCATATAGGGGCATTATACTCCTTTATCAGACTTAAGTCACCGACGACTGTTTTTGGTATACTCCAGGGGAAAAATCCGCTTTCCGGCCGCCGGAGGAAGGAGAAAGCCGTGTCCGATCTGTCAGGGCTTTTCAAAGATATGAAAAATGCGGTTGTACTCGGGGTCAACCCCCCGGTATATGACTTCACTTTTTACGACCTCTGGGCAAAGCCGGCAGGCCTTCTCTTTCTTCTTGATTACCTGCGCCGCCGGGGAAATACCGTCATGCTGACAGACTGTGTTTTTGAGGGAAGGACTGGGGCTCTGTCCTTTGGGAGGGACTCGATAAAAAGGCGGGAGATACCCAAACCTCCGCCCTTTTCTGCCATCCCAAGGCGCTACTACCGTTTCGGCCTGGATGAGGAGGAGTTCATAAAGACCCTCTCCCCCCTCCCCTCTCCCGATTATATTCTGGTAACTTCCATGATGACCTACTGGTACGAGGGAGTCTTCAGCTCCATAAAAACTTTGCGGCAGGTCTTTCCCGGGGCCAAGATCGTGCTCGGCGGCATTTATGCCAGACTCTGCCCCGAACATGCCGCCATGTCAGGGGCGGACATGATACAGACAGAGCCCCTGGACCTGGACTTCTGCCAGCCCGCCTTTGACCTTTACCGGGGGCTGCGGTACGGGGTGCTGATCACATCTTTCGGGTGTCCCTTCAGCTGCGAATACTGCGCATCGTCGGCCCTGGAGCCCGTCTTCAGAAAAAGACCTACCGTACTTGTGCGCTCCGATGCCGAAAGTCAGCTTGCCTCCGGAGGGGTGCGGGATCTGGCCTTTTACGACGACGCCCTGCTTATTGACCGGGAGAAGGGCCTCTATCCCCTGCTCTCGCAGCTGAAGCCGCAGGGCATAAGATTCCACACTCCCAACGGCCTGCACGTCCGGGAGATCGATGAGGAGTGCGCCGCCGTCCTTAAAAAGAGCGGCTTTAAGACGATCAGGCTGAGTTTTGAGAGCTCCGACGCTGAGATGCAGCACAGAAGCTCGGACAAAGTCTCCGCGGAAGAATACAGAGCGTCCCTTGAGGCCCTCAAAGGGGCAGGTTTTACGGAGAGCAGCCTTGAGACCTATGTCCTGGCAGGCGTGCCCGGTCAGACCACCGAATCAGTAGAACTATCCATCCGGTTTGTCAAGGATCTGGGAGGGGTTCCCAGGATAGCTGAATACTCCCCCGTGCCAGGCACCATTTCCTTTGAAGCTGCGGCGGCCCTTCTGCCGGGCCTCGTGGACGAACCGCTGCTGTCCAATAAGACCGTCTTCAGCACCTATTTATCGCGCATTATGACGCCCGGGGAGATGCACAGGCTGAAAAACCTTGCGAAATTGGCCCATAAACAGGATTAGTCTCTCTATCTTTTCCCCTCCTTTTCCTCGATAAATGGAGGATTTTCTAAGGGAATCAACAAAGAAGGCTTTTATTTTCCTTGAAATCAACAATGAAACATAATATCATTGACATGAAAGAATGAGAGGAGGTATGCCAATTGAAAAATGTTCCTGAGCAGATCACCCGTCAAATCCGAGATTTCAACAGATTTTACATTGGCTTTATCGGAGCTGTGAATAAATCGGTGCAAAACAGCCCCTTTTCTCTGGCTGAAGCCAGGGTTCTTTACGAAATCAAACACAACGAAGCACCTACGGCAAGCTCGATAAATGTGCAGCTTGATCTGGACCCGGGGTACCTGAGCAGAATCATAAGGCGTTTTGAACAGGAAAAGCACCTGGAAAAAGAAAGATCTCCCAGCGACGGCAGGGCCTTTGTCCTCCGTCTCACGGCCCAGGGAGAGAGAATACTGACGGCCCTGGAAAAAGCCGCCGACAAAAGCACCGCAGAGCTATTGGCGCCCCTTACAAAATCTGACGTTTACGGCCTGCTGAGATCAATGGACACCATCCGAAGCATACTGACGGCAGACCCCCAAAGTACTGAGGTGCGGCCGGTAAAGCCGGGGGAGCTGGGCATTGTAGTTTCACAAAGCATGGATTTTTACATGAATGAAATGGGCCTCGACCAGAGTTTTGAGCTGTTCCTTTTTGAGCGAATGTCCAGGTTTATGAAAAATAAAGAGCGGGAGAGATCCGAGGGCTGGGTAGTGGACCACAACGGCAGCATAGTTGGATCCATATTTGTAGACCGAGAGGACTCAAAAAGCGCTAAAATTGCAGGCCTCCTCCTGCAGCCCGAGTTCAGAAAAATGGGCCTTGCCAGGAAGCTTATGGACGAAGCCCTGGCCTTCTGCCGGGAAAACCTGTACCAGAGGGTTTATATCATGTCCTTCCCGGAGCTGAGGGATGCCAGAAGGCTGTACGAATACTACGGCTTCTCCCCCACTGAGGAGGAGACCAAAAATGCCTGGGGCAAAGAGATCACCCTGGAGAGATGGGACTGCATTCTTCATGACTACGGAGATGAATAGATAAAAAAGCATCAGGGACGGGCGGCCTGCGGGCCGCCTTTTTTTTACCCGCCTTTGGGTAAAATTTTATAAATGAAGGGTCCGTGCCGGCCCCATGCCTGCCGAGCCTCAAAATATACAGTCAATTAAGACCTCCTTTCAACTAGCTCCCCTGCCTAACCAGGAAAAGCCTTTTAATTGCAAAAAAATTCAAACCTAATACAAAAAAAGAGCAAAAGAAAAAAATTATTTTATCTTTTTATTTGCGGGATTTACTGATGTATAATGACCCGGGAAACTCGCCAGGCGGGCATTTAGAACTACAAGCAATGGACTTTAAGCAGTCTGACAACTGCTTCAAACTCCCCGTACTCATTCAGCGAGAGACCGGAGCAGACTCTTACGCCTCCAGTGCCTCAGCAGATAACCCTTTGACTTCGGAGTTGAAGCAAGGCAGCATAATTTTGATAAAGGACGTGATTATGAGTGTTAGCGTATTTCAGAAACATCACCATACGATCCCGGCTCATTGCCTTGACGGCGATACTCTGCCTCTTCACAGCCTCTGCATCTTTCATAGGCTATCTCCGGCTGTCTGATGCCGGGGAGGACATGGAAAATATGTTTGAGCTCGGCGTAATGCCAGTCCAGTGGACCAACGATATACGGGCCAACATGAACAGGATAAGGGCCAATCTTTACCTCATAATGGTCACCGACGACATAGCCGAAAAAAAGGCCCTCATCCAGCAGATTGAGGAGAGGAAGCTGGCGAACGACCAGAACTTTGCCAACTACAAGAATGCTGATATTGAGGATTTTGAAAGGAAGCGGGTGGCGGACGCGGAGAGGTCCCTCCATGCTTTTCGGGCGGCGGTGGCGCAGATTTTTGAACTGTCCCTCCAAAACAAAAATGATGAGGCCTTCCAGCTTTTCAGGGAAGAGGCCGAACAGCATCTTAGAGGCGTAACGGAAGCTCAAAGGGACCTTGCAAACTTCTGCCTCGAATGGGCTCAGAATAACAGGCTGGAAAACGAAGAAAATATAGAATCCGGAAAAAAATTCCTCCTTGCCCTTACAATCTCGTCCATCCTGATGGGCATCGTGCCCTTCCCCCTATTTGATAGACAGTATGAAGAGACGATATACTGTAGATCAGAGAGGGGTTGCAGAGTATGGGTAAATATTACGCTCCAGATTTCAAGCTTGAAGCAGTAAAGCGGGTACAGAGG
>JBMNVK010000069.1:0-13878 GCA_050946755.1 Aminivibrio sp.
CTCTCCTGCCGCTCCTGCCTCGGACTGGAGCTCCGTGACGTTGACGGGCTTGCCGAAAATGTTCTTCAGGCCTCTGGCAGCCCATGCATCCACCATTTCCGGCATGTTTGAGGACGGCGTGATGGGATAGATGGCAGCGACCTCCGTAAAAGCGTATGAAACGTGAGCCGCCGCTGTGTTCCCGTCCATTGTTTTCCAGTTTTTCTTCATTAATGTACCCCCTCTTAAATTTCAGGTTCAGGAGGTGCGCCTGCCCCCTGTCCTGATTATTATCCTGTTTTGCCGGAGAGTCTGTTAAAAAATGCACCTGCCGGCCCAACCATTTTACAACAAAACCTGGATTTTGCATTCTATATAATTCTTCGGGGTTTCTGCAGGTTGTCATCTGGTTCTTTCAGGCCAATTAAACATACATTCATGCCGGAGGACCGGGGGTGTAGTCTGATGATTGGGAATTAGGGCAGAGAGAAAGGAAGGCTGTTATAATTATTAGCCTGGAAGGAATAAGAGCGCATGCTGAAGAAGTGGGGTTTTGTGAAATTGATCCGTAGCAGCAGCACAATAGTAGTGCCTCAGAAGGAAAAAATGCCCCTGACTATGGACAGAGACAGGGCGCCTGATGCTGTATTTCTTGAGATAGGCTTCGGCAACGGAGAGTTTCTGGCCTCCCTTGCGGAAAAGAGTCCGGGTAGCGTCTTCTGGGGAGCGGAGATGTCGCCGTCCTGTCTTGTGAGAGCTATGAAAAGAATCCTCCGGCAGGGCGTTGAAAATGTGTTTCTTGTTCATGCCGATGCCAGGTTTTTTCTTAAAGAATGTGTACCCTCCTGCTCCCTGGACGGAATTTATATGAATTTCCCCTGCCCGTGGCCCAAGAAGAAGCATGCCCGGCGCAGGGTCTCAGGCGGAGGCTTCCCTCCTGAGCTGGCGCGGGTTCTTAAGCCGGGCGGGTTTTTCGAGCTGGTAACCGATGAAGAATGGTATGGCCTGGAGGTGGAAGCCGCCCTCCAATCCTGTTCTGATCTGCTTCGGGAGGCTTGGGAGATTAATCCGCCCAGGCCTGAAAAAACTAAATATGAGCGGAAATGGCTGGGGATGGGAAAAAGGATCTTCCTGTCCCGCTTCATTAAAAAAAATGTTCCCGCTGCAGTAAGGGACGACTATATTGGGAGGGCAGGGGATATGCATCTTTCTGTTCCCGGAAGGATCGGCCTTGATTCTGTCCTGGCCAGCCTCCGGAATGAAGAGGGCAGGACAGAAGAGGGATTTTGGGTCTTCAAAAGGACATGGTCCGCCTCAGACGATGCCCGGCTGATAGAGGTGGTTGCCGGGGACGGCGCTTTTGAACAGAAGTTTTTTCTCCAGGTGGTGCAGAGGGAGGAGGATGTTCTTGTAAAGACGTCCGCCTATTCTGTTCCCTTTCTGACTCCTGCCGTGAGAGGGGCCATGGAGAGACTGGCTGAAAGGCTTGGAACGGCGGCCATGGGGTAAAGGGGGTACGTCCCACATCAGGAAAGATGATGGGAGCCCTGTTCAGCATCCTGGGCGACATTAACGGAAGATCCTTTCTGGACCTCTTTGCAGGCACCGGCAAAGTGGCAAGATACGCCAGAGACCGGGGCGCCTGCCCCGTGACTGCGGTGGAGCTTATTCCGGCAAGAGCCAGGGCGATAAGGGCCCTTTTCCCCGGGGACCGGAATGTGACCGTTTTGACCATGGACGTGAGACGGGCAACGGGTTATCTGAGAAAGAAGGCCTGTCTTTTTGATATAGTCTTCGCCGACCCCCCCTATGAGGCCGGGTGGCTTGCCGGGATGGGCTCTCTGCTCTTCCCCTCCGGAGGAGGGATAGTGGCGCCCGGAGGAGTTGCTGCAGTGGAGCATTCTTACAGAGAAGAACCGGCTCCAGGGCCGGGCTGGACGATTCTGGAGAGTCGCAGATACGGTGACGGAGCCCTCACTTTCTTCGTACCCCGGGAGGAGGAAGGAAAATGAAAAGATCGATCAGTGCTGTCTATCCGGGATCTTTTGACCCGATCACGAACGGGCACATATATATTGCGGAGAGGGCTGCGGCCCTCTTCGACGAAGTAGTGGTAAGCGTTCTGCTCAATCCCCAGAAGAGGGCCGCTTTCTCCGTGGATGAGCGGAAAGCCATGGCCAGGGAGGCGCTCAGCCATCTTCCCAATGTCAAGGTAGGCTCCTTCTCCGGTCTGCTGGTAGATTTTCTAAGGCAGGAGAGAAGCAGAATTATAATAAGGGGCCTCAGGGCTCTTTCTGACTTTGAATATGAGTTTCAGCTTGCCCTTATGAACAGGCAGCTTGCTCCTGAGATAGAGACCCTTTTCATAGTGACGGAGGCCCGGTACTCTTACCTTTCAAGCCGTGCAGTCAAGGAGATTTATCAGTTCGGCGGCGCCGTTCATGAAATGGTGCCCCCCGGTGTCTTCAGAAGGCTTAGGGAGAGGTATCCTCTTCCTGGAAACATTCAGTTATGAGGGTGTGACGTTTTTTCTCCTCCCCGGGGGAGTACCTTTCGGCGATCTCCTCCCAGAGGTCGGAGGCAGTTCGCTCAATACGGGCAAGAACTTCTCCGGCCCCTCCTGTCCCTGAGGGGGCTTTTCCTAAAACGGGCAGGGAGGAGACTGATCTCATGCGCCGCAGAATTTTAGCGCCCCTGGCGTCAGCGCCCAGAACCCTTATATATGCCGGGCCTGACTTCTGCAGCATCAGGTTCTCCTCCTGCTTTATTCCCAGGAGAAAATGAATGAGCTGGCGCTGGATTCTTCCCCTGGGGTAGCGGCCTGTTACGCAGCGGGAGACAAACTCCTCCCAGGAAGAACTCGACGATGCGTATTTTTTGAACCGGTTCTCAATGCCTTCCGTCATTCCTGAGTAGTCTGCCAGCTGCTCTGGAGATGTCCTCAACAGAAGGAAACGGGCAAGCCTCCACAGCCTCTCCCGGGACAGGACTGCTGCCCCTCTGTTCATGCACCTTTCAAGGATGGATGAGGAGAAAGGGGGAAGGCCCTCTTCGGCTTCTTTCCACCGGCCTTCACAAACCGCCTTTCTTAGGGCAGTAGCGCTTGGCAGGGGAGAGGCGACATCCTCGTCATGAAAACTGGCGCCGGCTCTCCGTACCGGCCTCCATCTGATGGAGTAGCCTTTCCTTACTACTCTCTCCATATAGGAGAGGGCCAGGGAGTTGTTCGGCGATGATACAAAGCTCCCCCAGCCCCTTTGAATATCCTCTAGGGCGGCAGCTCTGGCCTTTACGTAGGAAAATCCGGAATTCAGGTGCTTTTTAAGTTTGTCCTTGAAAAATACTGGTTCATGTACTATGATTGAAAGGATGGAATTTACATCGAATTCGGGATGCTCCATGCCGAAGGACAAAAATCCGACAACCCCTGAGGCAGCAAGGATGTCCACGGCAGCTCCGCCGAATACGCCTCCGTTGTGGCATGAGAAAAAGGCGGGGAGTTCAAGGACAAGGTTTATTCCAGCTTGAAGGGCCATGTGGCCCTGTCCCACTTGCTCAGAAGGGCCGGTTCTCCTCTTTGGGTAAAGTAGGAGGAAATAACGGCCACCAGGGCGTCATTCTTGTTTTTTCTCGCCCTGGCTATATGATACAAATGCCCGCGGTGAAGCGGGTTATATTCTGCCACAATGCCAATGATGCTTTTAATAATTCAGACCAGCCGCCTTCTCCGTGATATTGCAGCCATGGTACAGCGGAAGGGGCGGGAAGGTCAAGAAGAGAGGAAGGGGTAACTCAATGAAAATTCTGGTGGTAAACTGCGGCAGTTCGTCTCTCAAGTATCAGCTTTTTGACATGAACGATGAATCGGTTCTTGCAAAGGGCCTGATAGAGAGAATCGGGATCGAGGGAGCCAGGATCAAGCACGATAAGACGGGAATGGATACGGTCGTAAAAAGCACTGAAATTCCTGACCATAAGGTTGCCTTCAAGGTTTTGGTGGAGGCCCTGCTTGATAAAAACCACGGCGCCCTGGAAAGCCTGGACGAGCTTTCTGCCGTAGGACACCGGGTGGTCCATGCCGGTGAAAAGTACGCTGGTTCGGTCATGATCACCCAGGACGTCATCGATGCCCTTGAGGAGTGCGTTCCCCTGGCCCCCCTCCACAACCCTGCTAACCTCATGGGGATTTACGCCGTTACGGAGGCCCTTCCCGACATCCCTCAGGCAGGCGTTTTCGACACGGCCTTCCACCAGACCATGCCCGGTTACGCCTATATGTACGGAGTACCCTACCACTACTACGAGAAATACAGAGTCCGCCGCTACGGCTTTCATGGAACCAGCCATTACTACGTCTCCAGAAGGGCCGCCGAGATTCTGGGCAAGCCTGTGGAGTCCCTGAAGATAGTCACCTGCCATATGGGAAACGGCAGCTCCATAACTGCCGTAAAGGACGGAAAATCTGTTGATACCAGCATGGGCTTCAGCCCCCTGCCGGGAGTAATCATGGGTACCAGGTGCGGTGATGTGGACGCCATTTTGGTATCCTTCCTTGCGGAGCAGGAGGGTATGGATGAAAAAGACATGAGCCAGCTTCTCAACAAGGAGAGCGGCCTGCTCGGTATATCGGGCGTCAGCAGCGACCTCCGGGATATAGAAGAAGCTGCGGACAACGGAAACAAGAGGGCCAAGCTGGCAGAGGAGATGCTGTTCTACGGCGTCAAGAAGTACATCGGTTCTTACGCCGCTGCCATGGGCGGCATGGATGTCCTGGTCTTTACGGCAGGGATAGGCGAAAACAGCGACAGAGCCCGGGCCGGCATCTGCTCGGGACTCGAATTTATGGGAGTAAAAATAGACAGCGAGAAAAACAAGGTGAGGGGCGAGGAACGCATAATCAGCACAGATGACAGCAAGGTGAAGGTAATAGTGATTCCTACCGACGAAGAACTCGTCATTGCCAGGGACACAAAAAGCCTTATTGCGGACAGGAAGTAGAGCGTCCATAGAGAAAATGCCCGTCTGGGAACCGCCCTCATGGAAATTTAGTCTTGAGACGCCGGAGCTGGGAAATCAGGACGACGAGACTGTACTCCGTACGGAGATAGCCGAAGGGGATCTTGAAAAGATCTTCTACGGAGGGCAGGCTTTCTATTTCAAAAGCCCCTTCGTGACAGAGGCAAGGGCCCGCTGGGCCGATCCGGATCTTGCGGTCAGAATAAAGACTTCGGCAGTCCTCTCCTCTCCCTGTTCCAGATGTCTTGAACCTTCCCGTATTGAAATTTTGGGGGATTTCCTGTATCTTTATTCCCTGCGCGACAGAGAAGCTTCGGGAGAGGACTCTGCCGAAGAAGACTTCAGAGTGGTGCGTATAGATTCGTGGCGAAGGTTTATCGATATTACTGAACAGGTGTGGGAGAGCTTCATCCTGTCGTTGCCCCTGAAGGTACTTTGTTCCGACGGCTGCAGGGGGCTGTGCTCCGTCTGCGGCAAGCCTCTGAAGGACGATGACGTTTGCTGCTCCCGGACGGAGACCGATCCCAGGCTGGATAAACTTGCTGAGTTCAAGATTGAAGACCTGCCCGAATGACAAATTGAGCAATTTTTAAGGAGGGAAGTTAAAAATGGCAACACCAAAAAGCAGAGTATCCCATGCCCGTACCCATAAAAGAAAATCCGAGTGGATTGGGGGGCTTTCCGCCCCGGAGACGACTGCCTGTCCCCACTGCGGAGAGATAATAAGGAACTACATGGCCTGCGGTGAATGCGGGCACTATCGGGGCAGAAAAGTGCTGAAAATCGCCTCGGACAGCGAAGCGGAGGATTAGATCATAATTTCGGGAAGAGGAGGGGCCCCCTTCCTCTTCCTTTCTTTTTAAAATCGAATTCACGTATTGACGATTTGCCCTTCCGATACTATACTATTCCGCAACTTAGCAGCAGATAATATTATCAGGTGACAATATGGAAAAAAGACCCGCCAAATCCCAAAGGAGAAAAATTCGCCAGGACAAGCTTCTAAAGCTCATCGAGAAAAATCCACTGCTCACCGATGAAAAGCTTGCAGCGTCCCTGGAAGCAAGTGTCAGCACAATAAGGCTGGACAGGACGATCCTTGGCGTTCCTGAACTTAGGGAACGGACCAGGACCATGGCTCAGAAGGCCACCAGCAGGCTGAGATCCTTAAAGCAGAGCGAAGTTGTGGGGGACCTCCTGGAGCTGGAGCCCAACAAGTGGGCCCTGTCCGTTCTTGAGACGAAAAAGGATATGGCTTTCAGGGAGACGGACATGATATGGGATCACTATATCTATGCCCAGGCCAGCTCTATTGCCATTGCGGTGGTGGAGGCGGATCTGGTGATACTTGACTCCATGAGGGGCGAATACAAAGGCCATGCCCGGGTCGGCGATTCCCTTGTTGCTAGAGCTAAAGTGGGCGTCAATAGGGATGAAAAATATATAGTGAGCGTCCGTACAAAAGTGGGAGATAATGAGATATTCGTGGGCAGATTTATAGCCGCTGTTGTTTCACCGGACAGCAACACCAGAGAGGAGAGCTCTGTTTGATACTTGCCCTGGATGCCATGGGAGGCGACCATGGCCCTTCGGAAGTGTGCAGAGGAGCGATTATAGCCTGCAAAGAACACTCCGACCTCGAAATTATTCTCGTAGGCAGAAGCTCCGAGATAGAACCGGTTATTGAAGAGGCTCCGGGAGAAATTTCGGGCAGGATATCCGTTGTGCACTCCGAAGAACAGATCGAAATGGATGAACATCCTTCAGCAGCGCTCAGAAAAAAGCGCCGCTCGAGCATGAGAATGGCCATGGAAATGGTGAGAAGCGGCGAAGCCTCGGGGTGCGTATCCGCCGGCAACACCGGAGCAATTGTCGCCGGCGGTGTTCTGGTGGTGGGAAGAATTGCCGGGATTGACCGGCCTGCCCTCGGAGTCGCCCTGCCCACTCTCAACAAGTTCACATTTCTGCTGGATGTGGGGGCCACTGTCAGAAGCAGGCCCATAAACCTCTACCAGTTTGCCCTTATGGGAAACGTTTACTCAAAAAAAATTCTTGGTGTGGCGGAGCCGGAAGTAGCCCTTCTGTCCAACGGTTCGGAGGATATTAAGGGGGATGAGACCGTTGCTGGTGCCAGAGAGCTGATACGAAACAGCGGTCTTAATTTTACCGGCTACGTGGAGGGGGACGATATCCCCTACAGCAGGGCGGATGTAGTGGTTTCCGACGGCTTTTCGGGAAACGTAATCCTCAAATTTGCCGAGGGCCTTATGTCCGCCACATACTCCCTGCTCAAGGAGGAAATGGGGCACAGGATCCTTCCAAAGGTCGGCATGGTATTCATGATTCCCATGATGAAGGATCTTTGGGCGAGGTTCAACTACGAGAAGCACGGAGGCACCCCCCTTCTGGGCGTCAGGGGAACTGTAATAAAGGCCCACGGCCGTTCGAAAGCTCCTGCCATCGCTAACGCCCTGAGAGTAGCCAGAAACTTTGTAATACAGAGTGGAGTGGAACAGATTAGAGAGGAACTGGAGTAGGAGTAAAGGAGGTCTGTCCGATGGGTTCTTTTGCAGGTGTGCCCGCCTCCATTATGGGGACGGGCCTGTATATTCCCGAAAAAATGCTTACCAACGAAGACATTTCAAAGATGGTAGATACGAGCGATGAGTGGATAAGGGAGAGAACAGGCATACAGCGCAGGCATTTGGCGGAAGAGGGGGAGCTTACCAGCGACGGAGCGGAAAAGGCGGGAAGAGATGCTCTTCAGAACGCCGGGATTGCTCCTGAAGACCTGGACATGATAATAGTGGCCACAAACAGCCCTGACACCATCTTTCCCGGGGTTGCGCCCAAGGTGCAGGGGCGGCTTGGAGCTATGAGGGCCGGGGCCTTTGATGTACAGTCAGGCTGTACCGGCGGGGTCTATGCCATGGCCCTGGCGGTGTCGGGCATTGCGTCCGGCCTCTGGAGGCATGTCCTGGTAATCGGAGCGGAGGTCCTTTCCCCTCTGATCGACTGGACAGACAGAAACACCTGCATCCTTTTCGGAGACGGGGCGGGCGCCATGGTAATCGGCGCAGCGAAGGAGGGGGACGGTCGGTTTATCTCCGCCGACCTGAGGTCAGACGGGACAAAGCACGACCAGATCGTTTTCCCCGGCGGCCTTGTAGAGAATCCCGCATCCGCGGAAACCCTGGAAAAAGGCTATCACTATGTAAGCATGAAGGGGAATGAAGTCTTCCGGTTTGTCAACCGGATAATACCCCCTTTTTTAAGGCAGTTTTGCCTGGATTCGGGTATGGAGCCTGAGGCTATAGACTGGTGGTTCTTTCATCAGGCAAACCAGAGAATCATCGAGAGGGCTGCCGAGAGGCTTGGAATACAGTCAGAAAAGGTGATTATAAACATAGATGAGTACGGAAATACTTCTGCGGCTTCGGTCTTCATAGCCCTGCATGAATTTTTAGGGGAGGGCAGGATGGCAAAAGGGGACAAGCTGCTCTTCACTGCCTTTGGAGCCGGCATGACATATGGAGGTATAATTTATGAAGCGTGAGAAAGGTGTCTTTTTCAGGGAAAACAGAATAACCCGTCTGTTTGGTTGCGAATACCCTATTTTGCAGGGAGGGATGGCCTGGGTGGCCGATGCTGAGCTGGCGGCAGCGGTCAGCAACGGAGGCGGCGTTGGCATTATAGCTGCGGCCAACATGCCTCCTGATCTTCTTGAAGATGAAATCCGAAAGGCAGAATCCCTCACCGACAAGCCCTTCGGCGTGAATATCATGATGATGTCGTCCACCGTGGATTCGGTGATTGAAATTGTGACAAGACACCATGTACCCATCGTTACTACCGGTGCAGGCAGCCCCGGCAAAGTGCTTGATGCCCTGAAGCCTCACGGGACAATTGTCGTTCCGGTAATCGCCTCCGTTGCCCAGGCAAAGAGGGTGGAAAAACAGGGTGCGGATGCGGTAGTCGCTGAGGGAATGGAGGCGGGAGGGCATATTGGAGAGATAACCACCATGGCTCTCGTTCCCCAGATAGTGGACGCAGTGGAAATCCCCGTCATCGCTGCCGGAGGAATTGCCGACGGCAGGGGAGCTGCCGCCGCCTTCGCTCTTGGCGCTGAGGGAATACAGGTGGGGACAAGATTTGTATGCAGCGCTGAGTCTACCGCTCATCAGGCCTATAAAGAAGCTGTGATCGGCGCCAGGGACAGAAGCAACGTGATCACCGGAAAGGTCACCGGCCATCCCGTACGATGCCTCAAAAACAAGCTTACGGCCAAGTTCGAGGAGCTCGACAGAGAGGGCGCCCCCATAGAGGAGTATGAAAAGCTCGGAGCGGGCAAACTCCGCGCCGCTGTTGTGGACGGGGACATGGAGTGGGGGTCGGTAATGGCCGGCCAGATATCCGCCCTGATAAACGATATACTTCCTACTGCCAAAATCATTGAAGACATCTTCGGAGAGGCTCAAAAAATCCTCAGTGAGCTTCCCGGAAAAGTCTACAGATGAGGGATAGCGCTATGGGCTATTCACTGATCTTCCCCGGTCAGGGTTCCCAGGAGACGGGTATGGGAAAAGACTTTTTCGACGGCTTTCCCTGTGCCAGGGAGGTGTTTCTTAGGTCGGACGAAGCCCTGGGCTTTCCCCTTTCCGCCATGATTTTCAACGGACCGGAGGAGGAGCTGAGAAGGACTGCCATAACCCAGCCCGCTATCCTCACTGTGAGTATTGCTATTCTTAAATGCTTCACAAAAGAGGCCGGACTCTCCCTGTCCCCCCTGTTCTTTGCAGGACACAGCCTGGGGGAGTATACTGCCCTGGTGGCCTCAGGAGCCATATCCCTGGAGGACGGCGTCAGGCTTGTCCATCTCAGAGGCAGGCTTATGCAGGAAGCAGTTCCCGAAGGGGAGGGGGCTATGGCGGCAATCCTTGGCCTTGATTCTGACGCAGTAGCCGCAGTATGTGCAGAGGCGGCGCCGGGCGGAGAGTGCCAGCCGGCAAACTTCAACTCTCCGGGGCAGGTAGTTATATCCGGAGAGACCTCCTTTGTGCAGGCAGCGGCGGAAAAGGCCAGGGATGCCGGTGCGAGGAGGGCAGTAATGCTGAACGTGAGCGCTCCCTTTCACAGCAGGCAGATGAGGCCGGTGGCGGACCAGCTTATGGAGGCCTTTTCAGCCATAGAATGGAAGGAGCCATCCGTTCAAATCGTTTCAAACGCCCTTGCCCGGCCTGTGGCAACTGTGGAAGATATTCAGCGCTCCCTTTTTGACCAGACTTTCATGCCGGTACTGTGGAGCGATTCAGTAAAATTTATGGCGGACGAAGGCGTGAAAGCCTTTTACGAAATAGGGCCGGGAAATGTGCTGACCGGGCTGGTAAGAAAGTGCGTAAAAGGCCTGACTGTACAGCCCTGCAGGGTTGTTTCAGAATTTGAGGATATAGCTATGAAACTCAGGGAGCTGATTTAAAATGGCAGACGCCAGAGTAGCCCTTGTAACAGGCGCAGGAAAAGGAATCGGCAGAGCCGTGGCGCTCAGGCTTGGTGAGATGGGATTTAAAGTGGCCGTAAACTTCAACCGGAGCGAAAAACCTGCGGAAGAAGTCTGCGAAATTATAAAAAGCTCCGGGGGAGTCGCTCTTCCCTTCAAGGCGGACGTAACTTCAGAAGAGGCCGTAAAAACCCTCTTCGCCGGAGTGGAGAGAGAGCTTGGACCAGTAGCAGCGCTCGTCAACAATGCGGGCATCACAAAGGACGGACTTCTGATGAGAATGGGTGCAGATGACTGGAATTCTGTTATCACGGCCAACCTCACATCAGTCTATCACTGCACCAAAGAGGCGATCCGGGGAATGGTCCGGGCCAAATGGGGCAGAGTTATAAACATCTCATCAGTGGTGGCCCTTATAGGCAACCCGGGACAGTCCAACTACTGCGCGTCGAAGGCCGGAGTCATCGGATTCACCAAGGCGGCGGCCAGGGAATACGCTCCGAGAGGCATCACGGTAAACGCTCTTGCCCCTGGATATATCTCCACTGACATGACAGAAGCCCTTCCTGAAGGCGCAAGGAGCGCGCTGCTGAACCAGGTTCCTGCGGGCAGACCAGGGACGCCGGAGGACGTGGCCGCTGTTGCTGCGTTTCTCGCCTCCGATGCTGCATCCTACATTACCGGACAGGTCATAGCCGTTGACGGCGGCATGACCATGTGCTGAAAATAAGCAAAAAGGGGGTGAAATAATATGAAGAAAGAGGAAATGCTTGCTCGTCTGAAAGAGATCATTATCGACAGGCTTGACGTCGAAGAGGATCAGATAGTGCCTGAGGCCTCCTTTGTGGAGGACCTTGGCGCAGACTCCCTCGACATAGTGGAGCTCATCATGGGTATTGAGGAAGAGTTCGACATTGAGATACCTGATGAAGACGCTGAAAAGCTCACCTCCGTCGGGGAGGCCATGAACTACACCCTTGGAAAACTTGGCGTTGAAGAGTAAAGAACGGCAAAAGGCAGCATTGGCGGCAAAGTTGCGTAAACCCCGCCAATGCTGCATGCCTCTGACATGTTCCAACCCTGCAAAGAGGAGTGAAGAAATTTGAGAAGGGTTGTTGTAACCGGGCTCGGCGTTGTGAGCCCCATAGCTACAGGCAAGGAAAACTACTGGCGGGCCCTTGAAGAGGGACGAAACGGGATAGGTCCCCTTACTACCTTTGACGTATCCGACTGTCCTGTGCCCTTCGGAGCGGAGATCAAGGACTTTGACCCCTCCCGATGGATGGACAATAAAGAAGCGAAGCGTTCGGACAGGGTCATTCAGTTTGCCGTTGCGGCGGCTGATATGGCTGTTGCTGATGCCAAGCTTGACACGGCCAGCCTGAATTCCCATAAATTCGGAGTTTACATCGGAAGCGGTCAGGGTGGCATCGAGACCACATACAATAATTTCAAGACCATGCTGGAAAGAGGAGCCAGAAGAGTGAGCCCCTTTTTCATCCCCATGATGATAAGCAACATGTCCACCGCCTATGTGGCCATCAAGCACAAGGCTCAGGGACCCAATATGTGCGTGGTGACCGCCTGTGCCACATCCATCCACAGCATGGGAGAGGCCTACCATACTATAATAAGAGATGATGCGGACGTCATTCTTGCCGGAGGCACGGAGGCCGCTCTCAGAAGCATAAGCATTGCGGGCTTTGCGGCGATGAAGGCGATTTCCACCCGTATGGACGAACCGGAAAGGGCATCTCGTCCTTTCGATGTGGACAGAGATGGATTCGTGATGGGAGAAGGCGCTGGAGTGCTGGTTCTGGAGGAGCTTGAACATGCCAGAAACAGGGGAGCCCATATCTACGCAGAGCTGGTGGGCTACGGCACTACCTGCGACGCAAGCCATATCACGGCTCCCGATCCCGGCGGCGAAGGAGCGGCCAGGGCCATGAGAATGGCCATGGCGAGGGCAAAATGGCTTCCTGAGGATGTAGAGTACATTAATGCCCACGGAACCTCTACGCCCCTCAATGACAAAATGGAGTCCATAGCCATCCGGTCCGTCTTCGGAGATCACACCGACGACGTGCTGGTCAACTCCACAAAATCCATGATCGGCCACTGTCTTGGCGCTGCCGGCGCCCTTGAGGCGGTAGCGGCCCTGCAATCTATTGAAGAAGGGATAATTCACCCGACTATAAACCTCGAGAACCTTGATCCCGAATGTGCTGTTAACATCGTAGGGCCCGAAGGGATGAAAAAGAAAGTATCCCGGCTGCTGGTGAACAGCTTTGGCTTCGGCGGTCATAACGGCGTGGCGGCCTTTCAGAAATTTGAAGGCTAAAGCAGTTCGGCCGTTATGAACTTTGATACCTGGTTTAGGGGGGAACTGGACAGACTGCAGGAACGGCTGGGATACTGCTTCAAAGATCCTGCAAAACTTGAAACAGCCCTGATCCACTCCACCTACGCCCACGAAAAGGGCGCTGATGACAGCAATCAGAGAATGGAGTTTTTGGGGGACGCCGCCCTTGAACTTGGCGTCTCCCTCTTTTTGTACCGGGAGCACCCTGGCTTCGACGAGGGAGATCTCACCAGGGCCCGAGCAGCGGTAGTATGCGGAAAATCCCTCGCCGAGTGGGGTGAGGAGATGAATCTGGGCAGGCTGCTCCGTACAGGCCACGGTCTCCGCCGGGATCAGGCCGCCGCCGTGTCCCTCTGCACCGATGCTGCAGAGGCGGTATTTGGAGCAGTTTTCCTGGATGGAGGATTCTCTGCTCTTATGGAAGTCATTGAAAAATACCTCCTGTTCCATAGGACCCGAAATCCTGCAGTAAGCCCGGTAAGGGATCCCAAATCCCGCCTTCAGATCGCCGCCCAGGAAAAAGGATTGTCAGTTCCCGTATATGAGATGGTCTCAGTCACCGGCCCGTCCCATTCCCCCAGGTTTTGTTCAAGGGTTCTTGTGGATGGGCATGAAAAAGGGACGGGAGAAGGGGATACCAGAAAAGATGCTGAGTTTGCCGCCGCAGAAGAAGCACTATCCCTGTTTGTTCCGGAGACATGTGAAGAGGCATGAATAAGAATTCACGCCGGATTATTGTCGTATCAGCTTTTTTAGCTCTTATGCTTATGAATCCGTTCGCCGTGGCTCTGAGCGCAGAAAGGGCAGAGATCTTTGTCACCTCCCCGTGGCTTTCAGTAATAGCCCGTTTTATAGGGGGAGTAAACGTAGTCGTAAAGCCGATTCACTACTGGAACGACGAGGGAGTGGCCGTCAGAAGGATACAGGCGCGGAGAATTCCCTCAGACGGCGTGATTATTGCCCTTGACGTCCCTGAGGCGGAGGCTCTGAAGCTTAAGGGGGATCAGTATCCCAATCTCTTCCT
>JBMNVK010000070.1:0-13317 GCA_050946755.1 Aminivibrio sp.
AATTCCTCGTCGTAGTATCTGTTGCTTCCTTTTTTCTTTGCCATCTCGGGCACCTCCAGTGAGATTGATCTCATTGTCGGGCCTAAATCTATGTCCGTCAATTCCAGGGAAGGTCAGGTACCCTTCCGCCTGAGGGCGAAGGGCATTCTGGCCGGGGACTGCGAACCGGGCGAAGAGGCGACCATAACTACCGCGTGCGGGAGACGGCTGAAGGGCGTGCTGGTGGCGGAAAATCCGGCCTTCACTCACTCTTTCGGCAGTCAGGTCACCGAGTTTCTGGGGCTTGGCGACGCCCTGAGGGCGCTTTGGGAGGAAGAGCGATGAGCAGCTCCTACGAAAGGGTTATGGCAAGAAGGAACGAGATTATGAAGAAATCCCTCCTCATGGATTTCGAACAGTTCGAGAGGGGAGCCCTGGCCTTTGATTACGAAGGCATGATGAGCCAGTTCGGGTACGACCTCGACCGGGTGCGGGCTATTCAGGCCGCTACCCACGTGGGAAACACCCCTCTGGTGGAGCTGCACAATCTGACCAGGACGGCCCGGGCCCTGGCGCCCAGGGGCAAGGGGGCCCGGATCCTGATGAAGGATGAGGCCGCCAACCCTTCCGGAAGCTTCAAGGACCGGAGGGCATCCCTGTCGTGCCATTTCGCGTCGTCGAAGGGCTTCAAAGGGGTGGCCGCCGCCACGAGCGGCAACTACGGAGCGGCCCTGGTCTCCCAGGCCAATATGTACAACCTTAAGACGATCATCGCCCAGGAGGTCTTCGACAGCCGGGACAGGGGCCAGCCGGAGATAGTGGAGAAGACCCGCAAGTGCGAGGCCTACGGCGCAGAGGTCATTCAGACCAGCGTGGGGCCGGAGCTTTTTTACTATCTGCTGTGCGTTCTTGAGGAGACGGGCTTCTTCAACGCATCCCTCTACACGCCCCTGAGCATCTCCGGAATCGAGACCATCGGCTGGGAGATCGCCGAGCAGTGCCGCAGCCAGTACGGCGGCCTTCCAGCGGCAGTGGTGGTTACCCACGCCGGGGGAGGCAACGTGACGGGCACCGCCCGGGGGCTTGAAAAGGCCGGGGCGGAAGGCGTGCCCATCATCGGGGCCAGCGTGAACCTTGAGGGGCTTCACATGGCCAGCGACAGGGATTTTAACCTTAAATCCTTCACCACGGGACATACGGGCTTCGGGGTTCCCTTCGCCACGTGGCCCGACCGGTCCGACGTGCCCAGGAACGCCGCCAGGCCCCTGCGCTATATGGACAGGTACGTGACGGTAAACCAGGGGGAGGTGTTCTATATTACAGAGGCCCTGGCCCAGCTCGATGGCTTTGAGCGGGGGCCCGCGGGCAATACGGCCCTGACGGCCGCCTTCGCCCTTGCCCGGGAGTTTGACGAGGACGAGATTCTGGTGGTACAGGAGACAGAATACACCGGGGCGGGGAAGCATCACTACGCCCAGATCGCCTTCGCCAGGGAGAACGGCGTAAGGGTGGAGACGGGAAACCCGGAGGAAGAAAGGCCGGGGGAGAGCATTATTATCCCCGATCACCCGGACAGAATCCGCGCCCGGGAGGCAGACCTGGACTCCATGAGGGCTTCCCTTATCAAAAATGCGCTCAAAAACAGGGATCTTCGTCCTTCCGATCTTACCGGGGAGGATCTGGAATTCCTGACCGTTGAGACGGGCGGAAACGGAGCCCTGGTGGAAGAAGTGCTGCGCGCTCTCTGACCGGCGGGAAATATTAGGAGGCTGAATGTATGAAAAAGCTGTTTGACGCAGTATGGGTCCTGCTGAGAAAGATCGAAAACTTTGTGATGATCGTAAGCGCCATCGTCCTGGTTATACTGGTGCTTACCCAGGTGGCCCTGCGGTATATCTTCAAGCTGCCCCTGATGGGCGTGGAGGAGCTGGCCACCATGACGGGCTTCTGGATGTACATGCTGGGGGCGGCGTCGGGCTCAAGGGAAAGAAACCATATCAGAGCGGACCTTGTCTACACTATGGTAAAGAGCGAAAGGACCTTCCGGGGAATCCAGTCCGTGGTCACCCTGGCTACGGTAGTGCTGGCCTGCATTATGACCAGCTGGTGCTGGGACTACGCCCTGTGGTCCATCAAGTCGTGGGAACGGTCGCCGGCGCTTATGATACCCATGGTGTTCGCCCAGGTGAGCCTTCTCGTCTCCTCGGCGCTTATGGCTTTTTATTTCTTCATCGAGTTTATCGACAACCTGAGACAGGCGGCGGGAAAGCCGAAGCTGGCCCTGCCCAAAGCCCCCTACGACGAGTAAGGGAAACTGAGGAGGCGTACCATGGAGCATATCGCTATCGACCTTATCATATTGATCACAAGCATAGTAATAGGAATTCCCGTGCCGTTCTGTTTTATGCTGGCCGCCATCTACATGGGCGTAATCTATTTTCCGGATTTTTCATTTCTTATGACCATAGGCTTCAGAGGCCTTAACTCCCTTACCATTCTCTCCATCCCCTTCTTTATTATCGCCGGGGCCCTCATGGGATCGGCGGGGATAGCGGAGAGGCTGACGGAGTTCGCCAACTCCATGCTCGGCCGCCTCAGAGGCGGAATGGGCGCGGCAAGCATTGTGGCCTGCGCCATCTTCGGCGCTATTTCAGGCACTGCCTCCTCGGCGGTGGCCTGCATAGGCAGCATTATGATCCCCAGGCTGGAAAAGCTGGGCTACCCCAGGGGCTACGCCACGGGGATGCTCAGCTGCTCGGCAGTGCTGGGTCAGCTGATACCCCCTAGCGTCCCCATGATCCTCTACGGCTGGGTCACCCAGCAGTCCGTGGCGGCCTGCTTTCTGTCTACTGTGGTGCCGGGAATCCTCACCACCACCATCTTCTGCGTAATAAACTATGTCATGGTGGGCAAATTCCCCGACGTTAAAGTTGAGCCTCCCATTTCAAAGCCGGAACGGAACAAGCTTATAGTGCAGTCAGGCAAAAAGGGATTCTTCAGCCTTATGATGCCGGTCATCATCCTGGGCGGCATCTACGGCGGAGTGACCACCCCCACCGAGGCGGCGGCGGTGGCCGTGGGATACGCAGCCCTGGTGGGCTTCTTCATCCACAGGGAGCTTACCCTCACCACCTTCTTCCGGTCGCTGAAGTCGGCAGCCACCACCAGCGGCGTCATCGTGCTGATGCTCTTCTTCGTCACCATTCTGGGAAGGCTGTACACCATGCAGCAGGTTCCCATGAAGATCGCCAACTTCCTTCTGGGGACATGGAGCAATAAATATGTCCTCCTCTTCATGGTGAACATCTTCCTGCTCATCATCGGAATGCTGATGGACGACCTCAGCGGCACCATGCTGGCGGCCCCCCTTCTCATGCCCCTCATGCTCAGGATAGGGGTGCACCCCATTCACTTTGCCGCCATCCTTGGCACCAACCTGGGCCTGGGCAACGTCACTCCGCCCACGGCGCCCATCCTGTTTCTGGGAGGAAGGATTGGAAACGTGTCCTTCGACGAATACCTGAAACCGGCCCTGATCTATATGCTCTTCGGGTTTATTCCCGTCATAATTCTGACGACCTACTTCCCGGGGCTTTCGCTCTTCCTTCCCAGGCTTTTAATGGGAATCAAGTAAAATTTTGCACTCTTGGCAAAGGGGGGATAGGCAAAAAATAAAATATGGCGCCCAGTAACCCTTGGAGAAAGTCAGATGCATCATTTTTTAGTGAATCAAGAAAGGGAGGTTAGATTTGATGAAAAAACTTACAGCATGCCTTCTTGCCCTTGTAATGATTGCGGCCCTTTTCGGAGTCGCCTCGGCGGCAGAGCCCCAGTTCAAGATGCGGATCGCCCAGGTTCACCCCGTGGACAGCGACTACGACCACAGGGCTCTCTCCTTCGCCAAGAAGGTCTTCGAGGGCACCGAGGGAAGAATCCAGATCGACGTCTTCTCGGGCGGAGTTCTGGGAGACTGGACAGAGATCTTCGAAATGGTCTCCAGAGGCACCATCGAGATGAGCATGGGGCAGGCCAATGCCAACTTCGACCCCCAGCTCAACCTTGCCTACTACTTCCCCTATATAGTCACCAACGCCCAGGAAGCCCAGCAGGTCTACGGGCCCGACGGCTGGGCCTACAAGATCATCCAGGATCTCTGGGCCAAGCACAATATCCAGGCCCTGGCGGTTATGCCCCTGGGCATGTCCGGCGTATCCCTCAACAAGGCCCCTGAAAAGTACACCGAGCCGGGCGCCAAGCACGGCATGAAGGTGCGGGTAATGCCCATCAAGCCCTGCGAGTGGACCTACGAGGCCCTGGGCTACATCGCCACCCCCATTCCCTACGCCGAGGCCTACAGCGCCATTCAGACGGGCATCGCCGACGGCCAGATGGGAGGGCCCCCCTTCCAGGCCTGGCAGTTCAAGGACGTGAACAAGACCTGGATTCAGTACAACGACTACTTCGAATCCTGGTGGTTCAACATCAACATGGACCTCTGGAACAAGATCTCCCCTGAGGATCAGGCCGTAATGCTCAAGGCGGCCGTGGAAGAGTCGATGATTCAGTGGGAGCGGGCAGAAGCAGTGGATCAGGAGTACCGCCAGAAGCTCGTGGACGAGTACGGCTGGGATATAGTCATCCTTTCCCAGGAGGAGCTTGACGCCATCGCAGGCCACGTTAGAAAAGAAGTATGGCCCAAGATGGAGGAGATCGTGGGCAAGGACCTCATGGACCGCATCTATAAGGAGTCGGGCATATCCCGCTAGAGTTTTTCGCGCATGACAAGGCGGGGGGCTTTTATAGCCTTCCGCCTTTTTTGTAAGCATCGGGAAAGGAGCAAGCAAGATGTTCGTCGACAATAAAGACAGAAGCCGCTGCCTGGCCCTGGTGGAAGAGGATAAAAAACTAACCTCCCCCGCGGCCAAGATTCCCTACTTCCCCCTGGCGGTAAAGCGGGGCAGGGGAGCCACGGTGGAGGACCTGGACGGAAACAGCTACATCGACTTTCTGGCCAGCGCCGGCGCCATAAACGCGGGCCACTGCCACCCGAAGGTGGTGGAGGCCATAAAGAAGCAGACGGAGGAGCTGATTCTGTACACCCCCGTCTACATGTACCACGAACCCCTGATCAAGCTCACTAGGGAGCTTATCTCCATCACGCCGGGGGACTTCAGGAAGAGGGCCTACTTCGGCCTGGCTGGCTCCGACGCCAACGACGGGGTGATCAAGCTGGCCAGGATAGCCACCGGACGGCCAAAGATCATGGCCTACCTCAGAGCCTACCACGGCAGCACCTACGGCGCCCTCTCCCTGAGCGCGGTCAGCCTCCCCATGCACCGGGGGCTGGGGCCCACCCTGCCGGATATCCATCACGTGCCCTTTCCCGACACCTACCGCCCTCCCTTCCCCGGCATGACCGAGGACGAAGTAACGGATTTCGCCCTGGAGCAGATTAAAATCGCCTTCAGCGCCAACGTCCCTCCCGAGGAAGTGGCCGCCATAGTCATAGAGCCCATCCAGGGAGACGGGGGGCTTATCGTGCCCCCGGTCCGGTACATGAAGGAGCTGCGGAAGCTCTGCGACGAGTACGGGATTCTGCTGGTATCCGAGGAAGTGCAGCAGGGCTTCGGCAGAACGGGCAAGTGGTTCGGCATAGAAAACTTCGGTGTAGTCCCCGACGCCATCGTCATGGGCAAGGCCATAGCCTCAGGGCTGCCCCTGGGAGCCTGCGTGGCCCGGGCGGACCTGATCGAAAAGTGGGAGGCCCCCGCCCACCTCTTCACCGCCGCCGGAAACCCCGTCTGCTGCGCCGCGTCCCTGGCCACCATCGGGGTCATCAGGGAGGAAAATCTTCTTGAAAACGCCCTTCGGGTAGGGGAGCGGATTAAAAACAAGTTCCTCGAAATGCAGCAGAAGTACGAGATCATCGGCGACGTCCGGGGCATAGGCCTCTCCATCGGCGTCGACCTGGTTACGGACAGGGAGACTAAGGAGCGCCACAGGGCCGCCGCAGCCAAGATATGCTACCGGGCATGGCAGCGGGGTGTTCTGCTCTCCTTCTTCAGCGGATGCGTCCTGCGGATACAGCCGCCCCTGGTAATAAGCGAAGAGCAGGCCGACGAGGCCATGGAGATCATCGATCAGTCCTTCAGGGATTTTATGGACGGCGACATCCCCGACAGCATCTTCGAGACGGTAAAGGGCTGGTAGAGCCAACTTTTATCCGACAGCCTTGACCAGGGCGCTTACCTTGGGTATGGTTTTGATGCATAAACTTTTTCAGGAGGTTTTTCAGTAAATGGATAATACCCTGTTCGCCCTCGGGCTGACCCTATTTGCAGGTCTGTCCACGGGGGTAGGAAGCGCCCTTGCCTTCTTTACCAGAAAGACGAACACCCGCTTTCTGGCCTTTTCCCTGGGCCTTTCGGCGGGAGTGATGATCTACGTCTCCCTGGTGGAGATATTCTTCGAGGCCAAAGTCGCCCTCCAGGCAGATCTGGGAGAAATTAAAGGAGCCTGGGTCACGGTGATAGCCTTCTTCGCCGGAATGTTCGTCGTAATGCTGATAGACAAGTTCGTCCCCTCCCATGAGAACCCCCACGAGATGCACGGTGTGGAGGAGATGACGGCAAAAGCGGGAGAAAAAGCCCGGGAGAGCGCCCTCATGAGGATAGGCCTTCTTACGGCCATAGCCATTTCCGTCCACAACTTTCCCGAGGGGATTGCCACCTTTGTTGCCACCCTCAAGGATCCCAAGCTCGGCCTGCCCATAGCGGCCGCCATCGCAATTCACAATATCCCCGAGGGAATCGCCGTCTCAGTGCCCATTTACTACGCTACCGGCAGCAGAAAAAAGGCCTTCTGGTACTCCTTTCTGTCGGGCCTTGCGGAGCCCGTGGGCGCCCTGCTCGCCTATTTCGTGCTCATGCCCTTCCTGAGCGATACCCTCTTCGGGATAATTTTTGCCGCCGTGGCGGGAATTATGGTCTTCATCTCGGTGGACCAGCTTCTGCCCGCCGCCCGTAAATACGGCGAGCACCATATCTCCATCTACGGGCTGATCATCGGCATGATGATCATGGCCGTGAGCCTGCTTCTATTTATGTAAACCGGGAGGTTATATTATGAAACATACCCTTGATCTGGACCAGTTCCTGGGAGACCTCGAATATCTGGTCAACATCGACAGCCAGTCCAGCGACCCGGAGGGAGTCGCCGCCGTAGCGGCCTTCTTCGAAAAAGCCTTCGCAGAAATCGGCTGGAAGGTGGAGAAAAAAGAGCTGGACCCCACCGCCGGGCCCTGCCTGAAAATCACCAACGGAGAGGCTCCCTATGATGCACTGCTCCTGGGCCACATGGACACGGTCTTCCCCCGGGGGACGGTGGCGGAGCGGCCCTTCACCAGAGATGAAAAACGGGCCTACGGCCCCGGAGTAAACGACATGAAGGGAGGACTTCTCTTCTCCCTGTACGCCGCCAGAGCCCTTGAGGAAAGCAAGGCCCCCGGCTCCTTCTGCATCGCCTTCAACAGCGAGGAGGAGATAGGCTCCCGGCGGGCCCGGCCCTGGATAGAGGAGCTGGCCCGGCAGAGCCGCACGGCCCTCATTATGGAGCCCGCCCGGCCCAACGGCGACCTCACCAACGAACGAAAGGGCCTGGGGCAGATAAGGATCGAGTTTCACGGCAGAGCCGCCCACGCCGGAGTGGAGCCGGAGAAAGGGGTAAGCGCCGTCAACGAAATGGCCCACTGGATTTCGGCCCTCCACGGGCTTACCAACTTTGAAAAGGGCACCACCCTTAACGCTGGCGTTGTGGCGGGAGGAACGGCCCCCAACGTGGTGCCCGAAAAGGCTACCATGGCGGTGGACGTGCGCATAAAACAGGCGGAGGAGAAGGACCGGATAGGGGCAAAAGTGGAAGAGCTCAAGGCCAATCCCGCTACCCCCGGAATTAAGGTGGACGCCGACTTTTTCATCACCCGTCCCCCCATGAACCCCTCCCCTGAGACCATGAAGCTCTGCGCCCTGGTGGAGGAGGCGGGGCGGGAGGCGGGCGTGGAGTTCGGCTGGCAGGCCACCGGCGGAGGCTCCGACGGAAATTTCACCGCCGCGCTGGGAGTGCCCACCGTGGACGGCATGGGCCCCGTGGGAGGAGGCTCCCACGCAGTGACGGAGTACATGGAGATCGATCAGGCCGCGGGACGGTTCGCTCTGCTTATGAACGTGCTTGAGCGGATCCCCTCTGCGACCTTTTAATAAAAACACCCAGGGAGGCAGATAAAATGGGCAGATTCGTTACCTTCGGAGAGATAATGCTGAGGCTCACCCCGCCGGACCACGAGCTGCTTTTTCAGACGAACAGGCTGGTGGCAACCTTTGGCGGCGCCGAGGCCAACGTGGCCGTATCCCTGGCCAACTACGGCGAAAATGTGTCCTACGTTACGGCGGCCCCCGAGAACCCCGTGGGAGACGCCATGGTTAAGGAGATGCGCTCCTTCGGCATAGATACGGGCCACATACTCCGCAGGGGAGACAGGCTTGGCATCTACTACACGGAGACGGGAGCGGCCATGCGACCCTCAAAGGTTGTCTACGACCGGGCTGGTTCGGCCATCGCCGAGGTAAAGAAGGGCGATTTCGACTGGGATAAAATTCTCTCCGGGGCAAAGTGGTTTCACACCACGGGCATAACCCCCGCCCTGTCTGAGGGAGCCGCAGAAGCAGCCCTTGAGGCGGTGAAGGCATGCAGGGCAAAGGGGATAACCGTCTCCTGCGACCTAAACTACCGGAACAAGCTCTGGAAGTGGGGCAGGACTGCCCAGGAGGTAATGACGGAGTTTGCCCGGTACGTGGACGTCACCATAGCCAATGAGGAAGACTGCCAGAAGTGTCTGGGCATAGAAATAGACGTGGACGTCACCGCCGGAGAGCTGGACGTATCCAAGTACAGGGTGCTGGCGGACAAAGTAATGGCCGCCTATCCGGACATGAAGTACCTGGCCGTGAGCCTCAGGGAGAGCGTAAGCGCCGACTGGAACGGCTGGTCAGCAGTGCTGGCCGACGACAAGGGCAACTTCTTCAGGAGCAAAAAATACGAGATCAGGGACATTGTAGACCGCATAGGAGGGGGAGACTCCTTCGGTTCGGGGCTCATCTGGGGCCTGAACAACCTTGAGACCCCCCAGGAGGCCCTGGAGTTCTCCGTAGCGGCCTCCGCCCTGAAGCACACCGTCTACGGCGACTTCAACAGGGTAACAAAGGAGGACGTACTGAAACTGGCGGGAGGAGACGCCTCCGGAAGGGTGCAGAGGTAGGGCGGGGGGGAAGGCGGCCAGAGGCGTGCCGCATAAGCGACCGACCAGGTGCCGATCGCTTAGGCGGCATTTTCCTGGCCGTTTTCCGAGAACCAAGTCCCCCTCCGGTTCTTAACGACACCTCTGCCTTTTATTTTTTCAGCAGATGAAAAATAAACCCACCGGCGTGGAGGTCAAGGTAGATTGCGGCGGTTTTTCCGCCCTCTTTGCGCTCCGTCTCCGGCAGGGGGGCTATGCCTTTTGATTTAAGAAAAGCAAGGGCCCTTTCCACGTTATTGCAGGAGATGGCCACGTGCCCCTTCTCCCCGAGATAGGGCGATTTCATGAATTCAAATAGCTTCCCGGCAAATACGGAGCTGTTTCCGTCCCTGACCGCCAGGCCGAAGAGGGATGCGATTTTGGAGGCCTCCCCGGAGGCCTCTTTTTCGTCGGCGCAGTTGACGCCCAGATGCCCCAGCTCGAAGCCGTGCATGGTATAGACCGCCTCCCGGGCAAGCCGGGCTATTTCGTCGAACCGTCCCGAGGCGGCGAATTCCGGCTTCACCATCCAGCTTCCCCCCACTGCAAGAATTTTGTCGAAGGCCAGGTAGGAGAGCATGTTTTTGGCGTCCACGCCTCCGGTGGGAATAAACTTTACCGAGCCGTAGGGGGCGCTCATGGCCTTAAGCATGGCAAGTCCGCCTGACTGTTCGGCGGGGAAGAACTTCACCGTATCAAGGCCCCGCTCCAGGGCCATCTCGATCTGAGAGGGGCTGTTTATCCCCGGAGTTACGGGAATGCCCTTCTCCACGCAGTAGTCCACCACCGAGGGGTTGAAGCCCGGCGTCACGATGAACTTCGCCCCGGCGGCCACCGCCTTCTCAACCTGGTCTTTTGTCAGTACCGTCCCCGCTCCCACTAAAATTTCAGGAAGCTCCTCCGACAGTATTTTTATCGACTCCTCCGCAGCGTCGGTCCGGAAGGTCACCTCCGCAATGGGCAGGTCCCCCTCAAGCAGGGCCCTTCCCAGGGGCAGAGCGTCATCAGGCCTGTCCAGCCTCACTACCGGCACAATTCCAAGCTCGCCTATACGGTTCAGCACTTTTTTCATGGGATATTTTCTCCTTTCCGCAATGGAAATACGACTAAAGAATAGACAATAGAGGGCCGCTCCGTCAAGCTGTTTTTTTACCCTCCCCGGCGCTGATTGGCAAATGCGCGTTATCTGGTGGGGTTCTTCAGGTTCGGCGACGGTACGGGAAGAAAGGGGCTGATTCCGATAGAGGAAAGGGAAAAGAAGTAGCGGCCCTTTCGGGCCCTAAAATCATAAAAAACACGGACAGTCCGGGGGAATCTCCTCCGGACTGCCCGTGTTTAAGCGGACGCTTCGCTGTTTAATCGCCGGCGGCCTGAGCCTGGGCCAGGGCCTCTTTTTCCTCCACGGAGAAGATCTTGTCCAGGTCGAGGAAGATGATAAGCCGGTCATCTACTTTGGCTACGCCCTTTATGAATTCCACTGAAATTCCTCCCGCTACGATAGGAGGAGTGGGCTCGATGGATTCATCAGGGATGCGTAAAATCTCTGAAACACCGTCTACGAGAATGCCTATGTTCTGTTCAGCCATATGGACCACTATTATGCGCCGGGCAGACTCCTCAGTTTCGTCGGAGCCCGCCACCCGGAATCGCTTGCAAAGGTCCACTATGGGGACTATCTGCCCCCTGAGGTTCACTATTCCCTCCACGAAGTCCATGGACTGAGGTATCGCCGTGATGTTCTGAAGGCGCACTATCTCCCTGACCTGGGAGATATCAATTCCAAACTCCTCCTTGCCAAGCCCAAAGACTACCAGCTGCTGCTCTGCCATCTGCTGCTCCTCCCCCTTGTTTTATTCGTCATAATGATTTATATAAATCTTCGCTGTGAGCGTAATATTCTGCTCTAAGCTATCTAAATTGAAACGAGTCCTCCGCCCTGGGCCACTTTGAACCGGGCGGCGGACCGCTGCATATCCTCCGCAAGCTCCACAAGCTCCTCCGCCGACCGGGCAATGGACTCCGCAACCCGGGCCTGCTCCTCCATGGTCCGGTTAATGCTCTCCACCTGATCGCTGATCTCAGTCCCCGAACGGGCTACATGATCCATGCCCGCGGTCATCTCCTGGGCGCTGGCCGACTGCTCCTCCATGGTCGCCGCTATGGACTGGACGTTCTCGGTGATGGCCCCCACCCGGGCGATTACTCCGTCGATTACGGTCTTGGCCTCCCGAGCGCGGACTACGAGAAGCTCTATCTGTTCGGCGCTGCCCTTCTGGTCGGAGAGGGCCTTGTCCGTTTTGCCGGAGATCTCGCCTATGACCTTGCCCACCTGGGCCGCGGCGCGGTTTGACTCCTCCGCAAGCTTTCTGACCTCTTCGGCCACCACGGCGAAGCCCCGGCCTGCCTCCCCCGCCCGGGCCGCCTCGATGGCGGCATTAAGGGCCAGCAGGTTGGTCTGGTCCGCAATCTGGGTGATGGTGTTGACGAAGCCGGTAATGCCCGCCACGGATTTGGCAAGCTCCTCCACGGCCTCGCTGACCTGGTCGCCTGCTCCCGAGACTTTTTCTATGAGCTCAGACATTTCGTCCAGGGCCCTGCCTCCCTGTTCAGCCTCAGAGGAGATTTCAGCGGCCTGTTCGCCCGTTTCCACCGCCGCCTTCGCCCCCGCCTGGGAGGCGCTCGCCACCTCTTCCACACCGGCATTGGCCTCTTCTATGGCGCTGGCTGTGTCGTGGGTGTTTTTTGCCACATTGGCCGCAAGGGATACGGCCTCCTGGACTGAGGCGCTGCTCTGCTCCGAGGCGGCGCTCATGTCCTCAGCTCGGGAGAGAACCGAGGAGGCATTCTCCACAATGGCCCTGACCGTGTCGGCAGTGCCCTCGATAAGGCGGTTCAGGCCGCCGGCCACGGCCCTGATCTCCTCGATGGAGGTGCGGACGTCCACCGATACGGTGAGGTCGCCGCTCTCGGCCACGTAGAGAGCCCTGTCTGCGGCGGCCCTCAGGGGCCGGGTCAGGCTGCGGGAGAAGACAAGCACTACTGCGGACGCTACCACCAGGACTGCGGCAATGCCCATGTATATCGCCCGGCGCATGGCGCTGACGGAGCCCATAGATTCAGCCGCCGTGGCAGCTGCGCCTACAATATAGCCGTTGGCCAGACTCTGGAAGGCCATAGTTTTTTCATCGCCGTCCATAATATATGAAAAGCGCCCGGCATCTTCTTTCAAAAAATTATCCCCATAGGGAGCGAGGGCTCCGCCGGCTACCTCTCTGAAGCCGGGCCCCTCAAACGTAAACACTGGGTGATGCAGGATTTTCAGAGCCCTGTTAAGAAGGAATACGTAGCCGGTTTCGTAAAACTTCACGGCGCTCAATGTCTCATGGACAAAGTTGAAGTCGAAGGAGATTCCCGCCACCGCGGCAGTGTTTCCGTCGAGATTGACGGGCATGGTGTAGAGCACTTCACCGCCGTCGTTTTCCGTTTTTCTGAGGTCGCCCCAGTACTCCCTTCCCGTATCCAGGGGCGTCCAGAACCAGGCGGAGGCCGGGCTGTTTCTGTCGATGAGCTCTGCGGCGCCCACCCCGACGGAGTCCATATACATGTAGGCGTCCTGCTCGCTCTTTCTGCTGAAGCCCACCATGTAGACGTCTTTCGTGCCGAAGAATTCGGGGTTGAATACGATGAACAGACTCCGGATATGAGGGGACTGCACTCCTATGTCGTTGACGAACTTTCCGTTTTGAGCGCCGAACTGGCGGATTACCACATCCCCCACCTCGGCGTTGAGCATCTGAGGGGTAAACCGGGTGGTAACCAGTCCTGAAAGGGCGTGAAGGGTACCCTGGAAGCGGTTGAACTCAGCCTCCAGCTCATGGGCCATTCCCGTGGCCAGGGAGATTTCGTAGTCGTTAACTACGGCTCCTATGCCCCGGCTTCCGGCGCCTACCGCGTAGAAGCCGATAGCGCCCACTGATAGGACCAGCAGGGAAATGACGACTAGAAGT
>JBMNVK010000071.1:0-12817 GCA_050946755.1 Aminivibrio sp.
AACCTCGAAAAAGAGGTTGTAAACCGCACGAAGGAGCTTGAGAAGGCCAACAGGGAGCTGCGCAGGGAGATCGAAGAACGCAGACGGGCGGAGGAAGAAGTACGGTTCAGAGCCTACCACGACAGTCTCACCGGCCTTGCCAACAGGGAGCTCTTCTCCCTTCGCCTCAGTGAGGCCATAAAGACTCACGACCAGGTTGCAGTATTCTTTATGGACCTGGACGGCTTCAAGAGGGTAAACGATACCCTGGGCCACGACACGGGAGACCTGCTGCTGCAGGAAGTAGCCCGGCGGCTGTCCCTGGAGGTTAAAGAGAAGAATACTGTGGCCCGGATGGGCGGCGATGAGTTTACCATCGTCATTCCCTCCCCCTCCTCCCGGGCCGCCCTTGAGACTGCAGCGGGCAAAATCCTCGGGAAAATTTCCCTCCCGGTCTCCATCGCCGGCAGTGAGATCAGCATCACGGCCAGCATCGGCATAAGTCTGTTTCCAGGGGATGGGGTCACGGTTCAGGACCTGATGAAACACGCAGACATCGCCATGTATGCGGCCAAGGGACAGGGAAGAAACAGATACTGCTTCATGGATGAGCTGCCAAACCTGGCGATTAAGGAATAAAACGGGTGGGAAGCGCAATCAAGCCCTTCCCACCTCGATCCTTAACCTGCTGCCCGGGCAAAGCTACTTATTCTCTGATGCCTCTTCCCCGTCCTTCTGTTCCTCTTCCTTGGAATCGCTCTCTTCGTCCTTCCTGTCGCTGAGGATCTCGGCGCCGTGCTTTTCTTTCAGCCTTGCCAGCTCGCCCCGGTAGGCGGCCGATTTCTTTTCATTCTCAAGACCTTTGGAAATCTCATCCTCAACCTCTTCAAAAGGCCGCAGGGACGACTCCTTTTTTTCCACCAGCTTTATCAGATGAAGACCGTATTCAGTCTTGACCGGCTCCTCAGTAACCTCGCCTGGCTTCATGTCAAAGACGGCGGCGTCGAACTCCTTAACCATCTGCCCCCTGGCGAAGAATCCCAGATCTCCTCCCTGCTCCTTGGACGGACAGGTGGAATACTTGCCTGCAGCCTCCTCGAAGGACATGCCTGCCTCAAGGTCTTTTTTAACCTTTTCCATATCCTCCTCAGTATCCACGAGAATGTGGGAGGCCTTTGCCATCTCAGGCACAACAAAGTTGTCCTTATTTTTCTCGTAGAACTCCGCCGTCTCCTCAGGAGTAACCTCCACTGCCTCCATAATCCGGTCAATGGCCATCTTGCGGATTACGTCCTTTTTCAGGGCATCGAGAGTGACGGCAAATTCGGGATCCTTCTCCACTTCCAGCTCGGTTCCCAGAAGAAGCAGAAGTTCCATATTGATCAGCTCTTCCGCGACGGCCTTTCTTCCTATCTCGTTGTTGTAAAGGACCGCCCTTTGGGGATCAAGCCTGCCTATTACCTCGTTTACATCCTTCAGCTTTATCTCTTTGTCTCCCACCCGGGCTACTACCGCCTCCTGATCTGCATCTGCAGGAGCGGCCGCCGTCTCTGCCCCGGAAGGAGCAGCTGCCGTAAGTACAAGCAAAGCCATCAGAACCAAGCATACAAAACTATTTCTTTTCATTGAAAAACCTCCCTGAATAGTGTAGTTCAACAATAGCGTCAAAACTTAAAAAGTGTATCACAAACAGGGCCTGAAAAAACGGCATAATTGCCTAAAAGGCCGGAGAAACCCTCAGGGATTGCCAATGGACCAGCCCATGATCGCAATGGCGCCGGCCCCTATAATGTTGACAACTCCCTTTGCCCTGCTCCCCAGTCGAATTCTTCTGACTCCCAGAAAAAAAAGAAGGGCAGAGCAGCTGTAAAGAATCAGGGGAGCCATGGTGTTTACGAAAAACATGGTGAGATATACCTCCTGAAATATTTTTGCATATGCGTAAGCTCCGGTCTCCCCCTCTAGGGAGGGCTTTTTCCCGGACCAAGGCTGAGGCGGGTAAATTCATCATCCGCCGTATCTATCCACAGAAGCTGCTCCGTAAGCACCCGTCCTCTGCCGGTGAGCAGCTTCAGGGCCTGGGCGCACTCCAGCGATGCCACCAGCGCCGCTGTAAAGGGGGGATTTCCTGTCTCCGTCTCCACCCCTGTATCGGACTCCCCCGCCAGATAGCCGCTAAAGGTATCGTCTCCGGGCAGCACCACTCCCACCTGTCCCCAGAAACCGGCTATGGCGCCGGATACTATGGGAATTCCCCTGGAGGCGCACTCGGCAAAAAGCACCCTTCTGGAGGAGAGGCTGTCCAGGCAGTCCACGGCCAGATCCACCTCCTGCAGAATGCTCTCGGCCGTAAAGGTGTCGAATCGGCACTGCCTTCCCTCCACCTCCACGGCGCTGTTTATCTCCCCGGCCCTTTCCGCCGCAACTCTTGCCTTGGGCCTTCCCAGGGTCTTCTCCGTGGCAAGCAGCTGGCGGTTGAGATTGGTTTCATCAAAAATATCGGAGTCCACCATAATCAGCCTCCCCACGCCCGCCCGGGCCAGAAGATCGCATACAAGGCCCCCCAGGCCGCCGCAGCCTATTACCGCCACCTTCGAAGACAGAAGACGGATCTGGCCGTCAATGCCGATAGTGCCTATATTTCGCAAGTACCTTGAGGGGACATAGCCCTTTTCCAGACAGTAGATTTCTGCCTCTCCAGGGGAAACTCCCTCCAGGACCGCCGCCTTGCCTATCTCGCGGAAGGGGATCGTCTTCCAGGGGCCAACTGTCTCCGCATAGTTTGCTACCCAATCGAACCAGCTCACTGCCGATCTCCTCCTTCCACTTAAAAATTATACAGGAAAACAGGCCCGAAAGATTGACAGACTTCACATTTTAGTATAAAAAAGAAGCAGTTACTGACCATATAAAAGAATAAGCCTTCGACCCTTGCCGTCTCAAGCAGACTGTAGGGGCTCTGGGTAGGGGAAGCGATTCCCACACCTGCCATGTTTGCAAAGGAGGATCATCCGGACTTGGAGCCGGCGGTCCTCCTTTTTCTTTTCTCCACAGCCAAAAAACAAGGAGGTAAAAATAATGGACAATCTGGGCAAAGTGATGCGGGTCAATCTTACCGAGGGAACGGTTAAAGTTGAGGACCTCTGCGAAAAGACGGTAAAGGACTATATTGGAGGACGGGGCTACGGCACAAAAGTCCTCTACGACGAAGTGCCTGCCGGTACGGATCCCCTTTCCCCGGAGAACAAGCTCATCTTCGCCAACGGCCCCCTCACGGGCAAAGGGGCCCCCTCCGCAGGGAGGTACATGGTTATAACAAAAAGCCCCCTGACGGGCTACATAGCCAGCAGCAATTCAGGAGGATTCTGGGGAGCTGAGCTGGCCAGGGCAGGCTGGTTCATGATTATACTGGAGGGCAAATCGCCCAAGCCTGTCTATCTGTGGATCAAGGATGACAAAGTTGAGATCCGGGATGCGGCGGCCATCTGGGGCAAGGATGGGCACGAGGCCACCGACGATCTCCTGGCCGCCGTAGGAGACGATCAGGCAAAGGTGGCATGCATCGGCATTGCGGGGGAAAACCTCTCCCCTATAGCCGCCATCATGAACGACAAGACCAGAGCCGCGGGCCGCAGCGGGGTCGGCGCCGTCATGGGCTCCAAAAACCTCAAGGGAATAGCGGTAAGGGGCAGCACCCGTCCTCCCGTGGAGGATGCCGAGGGGATGAGGGCCGCCCTTGCAAGCTCCATGGAAAAGCTAAAGACCAACCCCGTTACCAGCCAGGGCCTCCCCACCTACGGCACCGCTGTACTGGTAAACGTAATAAACCAGACGGGAGGCTACCCGATGAACAACTGGCAGGGAGCCTACTTTGCCGAGGCGGACGAGCAGTCGGGAGAGACCCTCGCCAGAGACTTCCTGGTGAAGAGATACTCCTGCTTCGGATGCCCCATCGGATGCGGCAGAATAACGAAGCTGGGCGAAAGGATCGGAGAGGGCCCCGAGTACGAAACCATCTTCGCCTTCGGCGTCTGCTGCGGCGTGGCGAGACTGGAGCCCATAATAGAGGCCAACAACATCTGCAACGAACTGGGCCTGGACACCATCAGCGCCGGAGTTACCATCGCAGCGGCCATGGAGCTCTACGAGAAGGGCTACATTAAAAAGGAAGAGCTGGAGGGAGGCCCCGAGCTTAACTTCGGCAACGAAGAGGCGGTAACTTACTGGACCAGAAAAATGGGCCTGGGAGAGGGATTCGGCAGCAAGCTGGCTGAAGGCTCCCACAGGCTTTGCGAAATGTACGGCCATCCGGAGTTCTCCATGACAGTAAAAAAACAGGAGATGCCTGCCTATGACGGAAGGGCCATCCAGGGGATAGGGCTGAACTACGCCACCTCCAACCGGGGCGGATGTCACGTGAGGGGCTACACCATCTCGCCGGAGATTCTGGGCCTGCCCGAGAAGCTCGACCCCATAGACATAGAATCCAAGCCGACCTGGGTATCCATCTTCCAGAATCTCACTGCCGCCATCGACGCCTCGGGGATGTGCCTCTTTACCTCCTTTGCCCTGGGAGCGGACGATTACGGCGCCTTCCTCAAGGCCGCCACTGGCTTCGATTACGATGGAGAGGAGACTTTGAAGGCCGGAGAACGGATCTGGAACATCGAACGGCTCTTCAACCTCAGGGAGGGCCTTGATCCCCTCAAGGAGGACACCCTTCCCGACAGGCTGCTGAAGGAGCCCATCCCTGACGGACCCTCCAAGGGCATGATCAGCAGACTGCCGGAGATGCTGCCCGCCTACTACAAATACAGGGGATGGGACGAAAAGGGCATTCCCACAGCCGAAAAACTTGAGGAACTGGGTCTGAAATAACAAGTTAAAATCCCCTCTCCGAGATCGGAGAGGGGATTTTCTTAATGACTGGCAAAACCGGTCCTTTTCGGGTACTATTTTAGCCATGATAAAAGTGCTTTTCTTCGCCAACATCCGGGACTACACCGGAGTAAAAGAGACGGAAGCAGACGGCCCCCAAACTATCATGGAGCTGCTGATCAGTCTTGCGGAAGTGTACGGACGGGAATTTCACGACGAGGCCTTCGAGGAGGGCGAAATATCCGACCGGGTGATAGTAATGGTAAACGGCCGCCATATTGCCCATACGGGGGGCGGGGAAACTCCCCTATCCGACGGGGATACGGTGGCCATCTTTCCCATCATCGGCGGGGGCTAGGCGCTCTCCTAAAGCCCCAGCAGCGCTCCCGCCACAGCCCCTGCCACAATGAACAGGGCAGGATGTATCCTTGTAAAGATCATAAGCAGAAGGGCGGCGGCCCCGATCAGCACCGTTGCAACTCCGGTGATAGAGCCGAAGGACATATCGTAGGCGGCAAAGGCCAGCAGCGCCACCACCACAGGCCGCAGGCCCCTCAGCATGCTGGTAACCCTGGGGTTGCCGCTGATCATGGCCACAAACCTCAGCAGAAGGATCAGAACGATGACGCTGGGCATGACGGTGCCTGCAAGGGCCGCCAGGGCCCCCAGGGCTCCGCCCACATCGTACCCGATCACTACCGACATCTTGGTGGCGATGGGTCCGGGAAGGGCATTGCCTATGGCGAGCACATCAACGAAGTCCGTCAGCGCCATCCAGTTCCGGATGCTGACTACTTCCTCCTTAATAAGGGGCACCATGGAGGGGCCTCCTCCATAGCCTACACATCCGATTTTGAGAAAAGACCAGAACAGGGCCCAGATTGTACTCATGAATCCATCTCCTTAGAGCTTGAGGGCTACGCCGGCCGCGGCCCCCGCCACTATGATCAGCGCCGGATGAAGAGGGGTGAAAACCATAAGGGCCAGGGACAGGACGCATATGACCCAGGTGCTCTTGCCCTTCAGGGCGCTGGGCCCCATGTCCCAGGCCGCATAGGCCAGCATAGCCACCACCACCGGCCGTAAGCCCCTCAGCATGCTGGTCACCATCGGATTATCCTTTACGAGAGAGACAAACCCCATGAGAATGAGCAGCACTACAGCGCTGGGGATGATAAGTCCGGCCAGGGCGACCACGGCTCCCGTCCATCCTGCCCTCCGGTAGCCTATAGCCGAGGCCATCTTGGTGATTATGGGCCCGGGCAGGGCGTTGCCTATGGCAAGGGCATCCATGAAATCTTCCGTATCAATCCACTCCCGGCGCTCAATTACCTCCGCCTTCAGCAGGGGAACCATGGACGGGCCGCCCCCGTAAGCTACGGAGCCTATCTTCACAAAGGATATGAAGAGGCTCATAAGATCCTTCCCCAAAACTTTTTCCTCCTTGCATCCTGGGATAACCAACTCAGATAAAACGTTCCGGCAAATTGTCCCCGCCGCAGAACGGTTTTAAAGGGACTGATTTCACGCGGACAGAGAAGATTCTAGGCTATTTTTCTTTTTTTTTCAATCGATTTTCCTACTCCCCCGTATCCGGGGGGGGTCAGCTTAAGAGGCAAGCTCAAAAAGCCATCTTTCAGAAAATGGTATCATACTGATGGTAGAGAGAATAAAAAATTTTGCGGCGCAGGAGGGAAGATTAAAGTTGAATAGTTGCGCAGAGACATTCCGGAGTAAGGATGACGTAATTGAGAAATTTGTGGAAGGCAGACTTGCCCCCCTTTTTGAAACCCTGGGCATAGAGGTAAAAATTGGGGATTTTTGGCTTGATCTTGCGCTCTTTTTCAAATGGTTTCTCATGTTTCCGAAGCGGGCAGCAAAAGAGGCGGATGGCGCCGTCCTCGCCATCGGGCCTTTTGAAAAACCGGAAAGATTTGTATCAAGGCTTATGGGCTATATGGAGTTTTTGAACTCCAGGTACGGATTTTTGACCAATGGAAGAGAGCTGAGAGTCTTTGAAAAGGCTCCGGACCGGGATGCAGAGCTGCTTTTTCAGTGTACTGAGGATGAGTTTGACCTTCACGTCCGGGATCTTGAAGCCCTTCTCAACCCTTCCCATCCTGCGACAGTGGCACGGTCAGATTCAGATAAAGAAAAACCGGAAGCCGCGCCGCAGCCTGAGGAGTCAAGGGGAACTGAGACGGATTCAGAGGTCGGCGAAGAGATCAAGGACGATGTGGGAATGAAGATCATCGCCATCTACCATAATAAAGGCGGCGTAGGGAAGACCACCATAGCGGTAAACCTTGCGGCGGCACTGAGAAACAAAGGGTATCGCGTTCTTTTGATCGACATGGACGCCCAGTCTAATGCCACCTTCGCCGCGGGACTTCTTAAATTTCAGTTTGAGGAGGACGATCACATCCTGCCAAGGTACGTGTACCATCTGCTGGCCTCGGGAGAATTTGACTTTATTCCCGAGATTACAAGGAAATCCAGCTCTTTCAATAGCCCTGAGATTGACGTAATTCCGTCCCACTTCGACCTGACAAATCATCAGCCCAAACTGATCCAGATGGGGGCAAGCCGAAATCGCCTTATCGCAAAGCTGGAGAAGGTAAAAGACGACTACGACTTCGTCGTTATCGACACTCCCCCCGCAAAGGATCTCTATGCAGAAATTTCCCTCAACACGGCAGACTATCTGATCATACCGTCGGACCTGAGGCCCTTCGCCAACCAGGGGCTGAACAATGTCAAACAATTTATGGACGAGGTCAATGAGTACCGCCGGTCCATCGGCAAGGCCGCTCTGTCCGTACTGGGGGTGCTTCCCTCGAAAATATCCACCAACGCCAAGTACCTTCAGTACACCTTTCCCCGCCAAAAGCAGATCGTCGTCGATAAATATGGTTTTCCCCTGCTGAAAACAGTTATTTACGAAAGGATGCCCCTTGCCGCCTCTTTGGGCCGAACCACATCCGAGGACAACGCAGACATCCCTGACCCCAAATCTATCTTTGATTTTTACGCCCTGGAGAGTACGGTCTCCGCCAGACAGGCCGCTGAAAACTTTGCGGAGCTGGCGAAGGAAATAGTAGAGATGACGAGGTGCCCGGCATGAAATATCAGCTAATAGATGTGGCCGCCATTGCGTCCAGCGCTCCGAGGAACGACTTTGCACCCAGCCTGATCGAAAAGCTGGCGGACTCCATCCTGCAAAACGAGGGACTGATTCAGCCCCTTCTCTTAAGAACCGCAGGCCAGGGGAAATATGAGGTGGCGAGCCGCCATCTGGAGTACTGGGCCGCCGTGCGGGCCCGGGAGAAGGATCCCCGCAGAGGGGAGATGATAAACGCCTTCGTCGTTGAGCCATCGGCGGAGAGGGCGGTAATCGGGCAGCTTGGCCTTGTGAGCCCGCTCCCTTATGCCCCATCCGTAAAGCAAGGACATTTTTCAGAGGGCGAGGAGATCCATAAACTTAAATCGGCCATGGCCGAATCAGTCCGCCTGGTCCTCAGAGATGAACTCACAAAACTCCTCCCTGCTATCGATGCAAGGCTTGCGGAAATGGAGGACGCTTTTCAGGAAAGACTGTCGGCCATGGAGCGAATTTTATCCGAGCCTGAACGGCCAAAACCCAAACCTGCCCTTCCTCAGGAGCCTTTCACCAAGGCGCAGCTCAGCAGGACAACTGTCAAGATTCTCAGACAGATTATAAAAGAGAAGGGAATTCCTGCTGCGGGCCTGAGGCTGAAGGCCGAGCTTATCGACGCCATACTGAACTTTTGCCGATAGCCCGGACCTCCAGCCCCTTAACCCGGGCAAATATAAAAATGGCCTGGCGGGGTTCTATTTTTTCCCCAGGCCTATCCTTGCCTTTCCCCAGGGAAGAACTGCCAGAGGCAGGGCAGCCCTCACCGTCTTCTTGGGATCCACCACCTGACTGATCCTGAGATCCATGGCCAGGGAGCAGAGAATCAAAGAGTCCTCAAAGGACAGCCCCAGGCTCTTTGCGGCCAGATCAGCCATGGTCTCGCTAGCCGACCGGGCAGCCAGATCCAGAGAGTCCTCCGACGCCACTATCATGATCTCCTCCCCGGTCACAATTATGGGCCAGGAGGAAGAGGCATTTTTCAAAAGTTCCGTGCTCACAGTGACTTTTGCAGGAATCTCCGCCCCGGAGCATCCTACTTCTCCGTCCCCCATGGCAGCGTGACAGTCTCCGAGGGCCAGCATGGCCCCCTTCACATTAACGGGAAACCAGACGACCGATCCTTTTTTAATATCCCTTGTGTCCATATTTCCGCCGTGAGCTCCGGGAGTTCCGGTAGAAACTCCCTCACCGGCGGGGGCTACGCCTATCACACCTACCATGGGCTTCAGAGGCAGAGTAAAGCCTCCGAAGGAGCAGGTCCCCTCCCCTGCTTCTGCAGTAATCAGCTTTGTAACGGGGGCTGTAACCCTCTCAGGAAGAACGCCTGCCCCCGGCACCAGGACTGCAAAGGCCCTCTCCCCTACCTCGATATCCTCAATCCTGACCCCGAGAAGGTCTCCCTTTTCCGCTCCCGACACGGCTACCGGCCCGGTAGCAGGGTTAACGTAATCAAAGTTGATGCCGGTACACAGATCCTCCTCGGAGGATATCTGGCCCGCAAAGCAGTCATGGGTCTCGAACACAACCCTTTCTCCCGGAGCAACCTCAAGGACCGGGATCATAGCGGGCGAAAATTCGTAGACGTGGTTCTCTGACTTTACTATCTTCATTGAAAAACACCTCCCTGATGAGTCGAGCTATTCTGTTCATTTCGCCTGTGCTGGCCGAAATGCTTCACTGGCTGCGCATTTTAAACTGAATCCACCAATTATAATCGATTACATTGGGTAGCGAAGCCTGAAGACAAAAGAGATCTTCCCTTTACAAAAATACATACTTTTAATATCTAACATCAGCTATCTATGTGAGCTTTATTTACCGGGGGCGGGTCAGGGTAATCATCTGCTTTTAGTGAGAAGCTATGTCGTTGCAAGCTCTGTCTTAATGCTGTTCCGGGAGGTTTTTTGAAGGTTTGGGTTGAGGCCACCGGACAAATTATTGCTAAAGATCCTTTTGCATGCTATTGTTTTTGTTATTCATAAACATCTTTTCAGAGGTCCTATTCTGTGCAAGGAACTAAAATCAAAAAGGAGTGACAGCCCGATGAGATTCAAGCTTCAGGGGAAAATTATTGCACTGGTGCTCACTGTTGTACTTGCAGTCTTTATTACAATCTCCGCCACAACCATGGTACTGAACAGGTCAGAGAGCATGAAACAGGCGGAAGAGCTTTCCGTAAGCATGGCCGGAGAATACGCCAACATGGTGGGGAAAACCCTGGAAAGAGGGATGAGCACTGCCAAGATTCTAGCCCTTTCCCTTGAAGGGATGCTGGAGAGCAAAACGCAGGACCGGGACTTGGTAAACGGGATGCTGGCCTCCATAATTCAGCAGAATCCCGATCTTACCGGCGTCTGGACCTGCTGGGAACCGGACGCCTTCGACGGCAGGGATAAAGAATTCGCAAACACGCAGAACCATGACTCCACAGGCAGATTCATACCCTACTGGTTTCGGTCTGAGGGGAAGGTTACCACAGAAGCTCTTATGGACTACGATAAATCAGGGGACGGAGACTATTATCTCATTGCAAAAAACACGGGAAAAGAGGTCATGATGGAGCCCTTTTCCTATGATCTAGGAGGAGTAAAGACCCTTATGACCACCATGACTGTGCCCATAAAATCAGGCGGCAGAGTTGTAGGCGCGGCAGGAGTGGACATAGGCCTTGAAAAAATAAATGAAATAACAAAAGAGGTCCACCTCTATGACACAGGGTTCGGCCGACTTCTTTCCCATGCGGGTATTGTGGCGGGACACCAGGATGAATCCCGGGTCGGCGTGCCAGCAGGAGAGATAAGCCAGCCCGGCGGCGACATCATGCTTAAACGGCTTCAGGCGGGGGAATCCTGGACTGAAGAGGCCTGGTCCGCCATTTTGAAGCAGAACACTTTTAAAAGCTTCGCTCCCGTCCACGTGGGCAACACGCCCCCCTGGAGCTTCAGCACAGTTATTCTGGAGAATGAAATAATGGCCTCCTCCAACAGGGTTTTAAAAATAACTATTATAATCTCCGTCCTGGGCCTGATGATCATCGCCGCCGCCGTCTGGCTTATCGTCCGGCGGATAGTCAAGCCCGTCAGAAAAGTGGCAGAGCTGTCGGAGAGGGCAAAGCTTGGCGACCTGACCATCACCAGGGATGAGTTTGAAATCCGCTCCCGGGATGAGCTGGGAGAAATGGCGGACTCCCTGGCAGCCATGATTGGAAACCAGGCAGAAACCGTCTCGGGAATACAGAACCTGGCAAATATCGTCTCCTCCGCAGCGGAAGGATTGGCAGCCCTGTCTCAGGAGGCGAATGCCTCCATGGAGGAGGTGCGCAGTCACCTGATGCAGGCCTCAGACCTTTCAGAATCAAACGCTGCCTCCATTGAGGAAGGCACCGCCGGGGTGGAAGAGGTGGCAGGAGGCGCCCAGGCCATGGCAAAGGCGGCCATGGAAGGGGCTTCGGCAGGAGAGGCGGTGACAGACACATCAGCAGGAGCCGTAAATGAGATGAACGGCGTAGTGAACGACCTTGACGCCGTAGGCGAAAAATCCAGAGAGAGCATTGCCATGCTCAACCAGCTTGAAGTGGCCGTGAAGGACATCTCCGGCTTCGTATCGGTCATAGTATCCATAGCGGACCAGACCAACCTTCTTGCGCTTAACGCGGCCATAGAAGCTGCCAGGGCCGGTGAGGCAGGCAGAGGGTTTGCTGTAGTGGCGGATGAGGTAAGAAAGCTCGCTGAGGAGTCAGCCAAGGCTGCTGCCCAGGTGTCAAGCCTCATTCAGACTCTGGGGGAGAGTACCCGAGGTTCTATTGCCATTACCTCAGAGGCCGGGGAGATCATGGGCCTTACGGTGGCAAGGGCTCAGGAGGCCGGCGCCGGCCTTCAGGAGGGAATGCAGAAGATACGCCATCTTGTGGATACCATCAGGGACATTGCCGCCACCTCGCAAGAGCAGGCCGCATCCAGCGAGGAGATGGCCTCTGCCATGGATCAGCTCTCTACCGGTACTCTCCAGATAACCAACCTTATCCGAAATATAAGCGATGCGTCGGAAGAGACCTCCCGAGCCGCTGAAGGGGTAGCCACGCAGGCCCAGGAGCTCAGCGAAAGAGGAGCTGATCTGCTGGATCAGGTGGCCCGGTTTAAGATTCGGTCTGATTCAGAAAACAGGGGGCTAATACCAGCGAACAAATAGAAAACAAAAATAATAAAAGGCGGGGCTTTGCGCCCCGCCAATTTTTTTCATTCAATAATCAGAGGTCATACTGCTGCCGCACAAAAGACATTATTCCTGCCTGCTCCAGCTTTTCCACTGGGCAGCGGAAAGTAGTCATAACAACTCCCGGAGCCCGGCCTATCTCGATGGCCCCTGCAATGGTAACCCGGTTCTTCACCTCTTCAATGGTCATATCAAGTACTGCTGCCGCTCGCTCAAGGCTGTTGTCGATGGCGGCATTCATGTTGGCCCCGGTGCCGATAAAGCATACAGGTCCGTCTTCCTCCACAGCCCCTGTGCCCCACCTTCCTGCAAGAGCCTCCAGAGATTTTCTTTCGGCAGAGGTAACGGGCCGGGCCAGGTGAGGCAGGTCTTCTTCCAGGGGGAGCAGTATGGGTCCGTCAAGGCTCAGGCCCTTTATCAGGCGGACCTGGAGGGTCACAAGCCCTGATACGTCAGCAGTGTGCCCCGCTATCTCCCCGTTGCCCTGGAAGGCGTGCATATCTCCCATGTAAACGCCGCCGCCCCTGACCTTTACGGGACAGATAATCACAGCTCCGGCTCTCACCGTATTAACGTCCAGATGACCATCAG
>JBMNVK010000072.1:0-12699 GCA_050946755.1 Aminivibrio sp.
CTATGGAATCCCGCACCATCTTCGACTGGCCCAGGATGTACTGGTAGTTTCTCAAGGTGAGGTTCTTGAAGGCCAGGGGCAGGCCGTAGGCCTTGAGGAAGCCCACGATGAAGATCATGAACAGGGGCAGAGCCACAATTATGAAGAGGGAGACCAGGCTTATGCCCAGCAGGGGGATCTTGGCCCCCCGAAGCTTGATGAGCATGGGCCTCATGCTCTTGCCCTTGATGATGTCGTACCGGCCCGTCTTGAGGACAAGGCGCTGGATGTAGAGGGCCGCCACCACCACCACTACGAGAAGGACGGACAGGGCCGCCCCTTCCCGGATGCCCTCGAAGCTGCCCGCCGCCCGGTTGATGAGCTGGAAGATCTTGGTGGGCAGGGTGAAGATGTTGTTCGAGAAGCCCAGGATGGCGGGCACGCCGAAGTGTGAGATGGACGAAATGAGGATGAGCATGGCCCCGGCGGCGATGGCGGGCAGCACCAGAGGCATGGTTATCTTCCTGATCACGTACCACTGCCCCGCCCCGGCGATGCGGGCGGACTCCTCAAGGGTGGGGTCCATCCTCTCCAGGGCGCTCACCACCTGCAGAAAGACGAAGGGGAAGTAGTAGCACGTCTCCACAAAGACTATGCCCCCGATGGTGTTGATGTCAAGAAGAGGGGTCGTCCCCCCGGTCAGCCCCATGAACCACTTGTTGAAGTACCCTGAGCGGGGCGCCAGCATGAGGCTCCAGGCCATGGCGCCGAAGAAGGGAGGGAACATGTAGGGGATGGTGAAGAGGGCCTTCATGAAGCCCTTCATGGGGATATCGCTCCGACCGATGAGCCAGGCGTAGAAGAGCCCCAGCACCGTTCCGAAGAGGGTTACGAGAAAACCTATCTTTATGGTGTTCCATACCGCCGAAAGGTTCTCCGGCTCCAGCACCACCCGGACGAACATCTCCCAGTCGGGGGCGCCCTCCTTGAAGAAGGTCCTCACCACGATCATGAGCATGGGCATGAGGACGGTGACTACCAGGATAAACAGCGACAGAAGGAAGACCATCCGGTCCAGGCCGAAGCGGCGGTCTCCCCGGGACGTTTCTTTGCCGAACAGGCTTGTCAGAAAGAATTTCATGGCAGTTCTCCTGTAATGGGAAGGATCAGAGGCCGAACCGGGGGTCGTCCGCTTCCGCCTCGTAAAGGGCCGGGGTCAGGAATTCCACGCCGCAGGGGGAGCCCTCCTCAGGCACGCCCTTTTCAAAGGCCTCCAGGGAGTCCTCCTGAATCCGCACCGTGTGCCCCCCCAAATCAACAAAGTAGTCAAACTGATGGCCCAGATAGGTGACCCGTTCAATGACGCCCTTAGGACCGCTCAGGCCATCCCCCTCCCGCTGAATTTTTACATTGGACGGCCGGGAGGCCATGAGCAGCTTTTCGCTCCCGGGGGAAGGAGCCCCGGCCTCCAGATTCAGGGGAGCTTTTTCGCCTTTTGCAGTAAGAAGGCAGAATTTCTCTCCCTCCCGCACCACGGGGAGGAAGTTGGAAACGCCCAGGAAGGAGTAGACCCACCGGTCCGCCGGGTTGTTCCAGATATCCTCAGGAGTCCCTATCTGACGGATATACCCCTGCCTGTCCATGATCACCATCCGGTCGGAGATGGTCATGGCCGTCTCCTGGTCGTGGGTGATGTAGATTACCGTGACGCCGATGGTCTTCTGAAGGTTGCGGATCTCGTAGGCCATCTCCTCCCTGAGCTTGGCGTCAAGGTTTGTGATGGGCTCGTCCAGGACTATGAGCTCCGACGACGACACCAGCGCCCGGGCCAGGGCCACCCTCTGCTGCTGCCCTCCCGAGAGCTGGGAGGGAAGGCGGTCGGCGAAGTCCGCCATCTTTACCTGGGCCATGGCGGCCATGGCCCTCTCTTTGGCCTCTCCTCTGGGAACCCTGCGCCGCCTCAGGGGATAGACGATATTTTCAAAGACGGTGAAGTGGGGCCATACGGCGTAGTCCTGAAACACCACGCCGATATTGCGCTTCTCCGGCGCCACCATCACCCTGGGGGAGACAGACGATACCACCCGGTCGTTAAGGCGGATATCCCCCGATGAAATTTTTATAAAGCCGCACAAGGCCCGCATCAGGGTAGTCTTTCCGCAGCTGGAGGGGCCTACCACCGCCAGGTTTTCACCCCGTTCCACGTCGAGGGACAGCCCCTCGATGACAATATTATCGCCATACTGCACGGTAATGTCCCTCATGGAGACTATGGCCATTTAAACACCTCCCGGATACGATATGCGGTCCGGAGTTTCCCCCGGACCGCCCGCAATACAGCTTAAAAGCCCATGTCTACTTGAAAATGGAGTCGAACTTCTTCAGTATGTCAAGCTTGTCCCTTAAAAGCCCCTCCGGGTCCACGGGAAGCATCTTTTGCCCCGCTTCCTTGACGTCGATGGCTCCCTCCAGCTTCATGGCCGGGTTGATGGGCATGGTGTGCTCTGCCACCAGGACCGCCTGGCCCTCGTCGCTAATGATGTAGTCGTAGAGCTTCTGGGCCGCCTCAAGATTCTTGGTATTCTTTATGATGGCAATGGGGCTCTCGATGATGGGAATATCATCCTCAGGATAGGCGAATCCCACCGTGGCACCCTGGGTCATGACGGTACGGGCGATGTAGTCCACCCCGATGGAGACCTTGTACTCTCCGGCGGCGGCCTTGTTGACCACGGCGCTGGAGCCGTTCTCAAGCCTGAGGCCGTTGGCCTTGAGCTTCTCCATGAAATCCCAGCCGTACTTAGGGTTCTGAATCAGCCCGGCCACGGTGAACATGGTGGTGCCTGCCGTGGTGGGGTCCGTCAGGGCTATATAGTCCTTGAATTCGGGCTTGAGCAGGTCCTCCCACTTTTTGGGGACCTCTTCCTCCTTGAGGAGCTCCGTGTTGTAGACAAAGCCCAGCATGATCAGCCTGGCCGACATGTAGAGCCTGTCCGGATCCTTGAACTTATCGGGAATATCGGCGGCCACTGGGGAGTCGTAGGGCATGAGCAGCCCGTCCCTCTTGAAGGCCAGGTAGTTGGTGGGGTCCCCCACCCAGATCATGTCGGCGGCAATGCCCCCGGACTGGTGCTCCGTGGCCAGCTTGGTCATCACGTTGCCCGTTCCGGCGGTGTAGTAGTCCATGGTGATGTTGGGGTACTTCTTCATGAACCCTTCCCTTATGGCGGCAAGCTGGGAGTCCTTCAGAGACGAGTAGAGCATTACGTACTGTTTTTCATCGGCGGCAGCAGTCCAGGCAAAGGGCGCCAGGGATACTGCCAGGGCCAAAAGAACGATCAGGGACAGAATGCGCTTTTTCAACAACATCATCTCCTTTTAAATTCGTTCTTCGAAACTTTCAGTGATTATAACCTTAAAGAGGGGCATGGTAAACCGATAAAGGAGTTTAAAAAAGATTCCCATGCGTATTTTTAGGGAGCGGATATAGTATATAATGGATTGAAGACAAACAAAGTGGCGTTTTTTTAACTTTTGCAAATAACGAAAGGAGAATTTTCTATGGCAAAGAAAAAAGGTCGTCTCGATTTCGTGAATATGAAGAAAAACGGAGAGCAGGTCACGTGGGTAACCGCCTACGACTTCCCCATGGCCAGCTTCGCCGAGGCCGCCGGGATTGACATGATCCTGGTGGGAGACTCCCTGGGCATGATCACCCTGGGCTACTCAGATACCATACCGGTGACAATGGAAGAGTGCCTGAGCCACTGCAAGGCAGTGCGCAGAGGCGCCCCCAACACCTTCATTATGGGGGACATGCCCTTCGGCTCCTACCAGAAGTCCGACGAGCAGGCGGTGGAGAGCGCCGTTCGCTTCTTCAAGGAGGCGGACGTGGACGCCATAAAGCTTGAAGGCGGCGTCCGGGTGGAATCCCGCATTAAGGCCATGGCTGAGGCGGGGATGCTGGTATGCGGCCACATCGGCCTCACTCCCCAGAGCTCCGGACCCCTTGGAGGCTTCAAGGCCCAGGGGCTTGACCCTGAATCGGCCCGGTTCGTCATAGAGGACGCCCTGGCGGTGGAGAGGGCAGGCGCCTACGCCCTGCTGGTGGAGGCCATTCCCCCCGAGCTCACCCAGTTTATTGCCAAAAAGCTCACCATCCCCGTCTACTCCATCGGCGGCGGCGGACCCTGCGACGGTCAGCTTCTGATCTGCGGCGATATGGTGGGACTGTTCCAGGCCTTCACTCCGAGGTTCGTAAAGGTGTACGCCAATGTGGCGGAGATCATCACCAACGCCTTCAAAGAGTATGCCGACGACGTCCGCACCGGCAAATTCCCCGGAGACGAGCACTGCTATCACGTAAGGAAAGGCATGGAAGAGGAGTACAGCGCCATGCTTAAAGAATACGAGTAGTCCGGAAGGGACAGGGAGAAAATTAAATGAAGTTTGCCGAACGATTTAAGGGGCTGCAGCCCTCGGGAATGCTTAAAATATTCCAGGCGGCGGAGGCAGACCCGGATATTATAAGCCTCGGAATCGGCGAGCCCGATTTCGACACGGAGCACGACATCATAGATGAGTCCTGCAGAGCGGCGAAGGCAGGTTATACCCACTACGGCCCCGTCCAGGGCATGGCCGATGTGAGGCAGTCGGTCTGCGACTACTGGGACCGCCGCTACGGGCTGAAATCCACCCCGGAGGAGGTTCAGATCATGGCGGGAGGAATCCAGTCCGCCCATCTGGCCCTTCAGGCCCTGCTGAACCCCGGCGACGAAGTTATCACGGCAGAGCCCTGCTTCGGCCCCTACTTCGACCAGATCTACCAGCATCAGGGAGAGGTCGTCCACCTGGCCACCACCGCGGAGGAGGGCTTTATGCCCTCGGCGGAGGCCCTGGAGAAGGTGGTCACTCCCAGGTCCAAGGTCCTCATGATCTGCTCCCCGAGCAACCCCACAGGAAGGGTGATGGACAGGGCCAGGATGGAGTCCATAGCAGAGGTGGTGCAGAAGCACGACCTCGTGGTGCTGTCGGACGAAATCTACGACGCCCTGGTCTACAAGGGAACCCACACTCCCTTCGCCACCATCCCCGGCATGAAGGAGAGGACCGTCACCATGGGAGGGCTGTCGAAGAGCCACTGCATGACAGGCTGGCGCATGGGCTACGCCATTGCCCCCGCCCCCCTCATCAGGATTATGACCCTTCTGGGCGCGAACCAGACCTACGGAGTGAACGTGCCCGCTCAGAGGGCAACCAAATATGCCCTGGACAACCACGACCGCCAGACTGAGGAGCGGGCCAAAATCTTCTTTGAAAGGCTCTCCTACTGCGCCGGACGGCTGAACTCCATGAAGGGCATCAAGTGCGCTGCTCCCGAGGGCGCCTTTTACCTCTTCCCCGATATCACCGCCACGGGCCTCTCGAGCGAGGAGTTTGCATGGCAGCTGATTGAAAAGGCCAAGGTAGCCGTCCTTCCCGGGTCGGCCTTCGGAGCCTGCGGCGAGGGATACGTCCGCATCGCCTGCACCAGGTCCATGGACGACCTCGTCAGGGCCATGGACAGGGTCGAGGAGTTTGTGAAGGGGCTGTAGTTTTAAAGACCCATAAAAATAAAACCGGGCGGCCCCCTATCGGAAGCCGCCCGTTTTTTTATATGGGGTCCGGTTCAGGCCGGCCCCGGAAAAAGAGGCCGGTTTTGCCGGACCCTATTCAAACGTACCCTTGACGACTACCTCCGCCTCCTCCATGAGGAGGCGGCCCTTTGCCGCCACGAACCGGGGTTTGAAGCTCTCGTCCAGGACGAGTATATCGCCGTCAAAACCGGGGCGCACTCTGCCCTTTCGGGCCAGCTTCATGTGGTCCGCGGGGTTGGCGGTGACCATGGAGATGACCGTGGGGGCAGGAATGTTCCCAGCCCCGAGCATCTCGGCCACCGATTCCAGCACTGAATCCAGAGGACCCACCTTCAGCCCCGTCATCTCCCCCTTCTCGTTAAAGGAGGGCATGGAGCCGTTGCCATCGGAGCTCAGGGTGATGTTGGCGGCAGGAACTCCCGCCTCAAGCAGCTCCGCCACCACCGGGGCAGTGGGCAGGCCGAAGACAGGATTTTCCCCCGGCGCCGCAGTTATGTCCAGGTACCCTCCCTTAGCGCCGAAGGCCGCCGACTCCTTCACCAGGGCCTCGCACCTTGAAATGTGGGTAGGGGCGAACTGGGTTACGGGGATATCAGTGCCTTTAACGGCCTCCAGCAGAGGGGCCAGTCCCGGGGCCTCGTCTCCCATGTGGACGCACATGAAGCCTGCTTTTCCGGCCAGGATCCCCCCCACCCGGACGTCGGAGGCGGCCCGCCTTATCTCCTCCACGGAGGGATGGGCGCTTCTGTGGTCCGAGATGGCCAGCTTAAGGCCTATAACCTTGTCTATCAGACAGAGGTCGCGGCGCACATTTCCGGTGAGGGTGGGCGAGGGCAGGCCGTAGCTCCCGGTGAGGATCCACGTGGAGATGCCCTCCTCTTCCAGGGCTTTCGCCTTCATGAGAAGCTCCTCCAGGGCCCGGCAGGTGCCGTCGGTGCCCAGCATCCCCACGGCGGAAGTCACCCCGGCCTTGACGAAGGCCGAGAGCTGAAGGGGAGGCGTTCTGTTTACGGGGCCTCCCTCTCCCCCGGCGCCGTTGAAGTGGACGTGCCGGTCGATTATGCCGGGCATGGTCAGACTTCCTCCGGCATCCGCGATTTTAAGTTCCCCGACCGGGCCGGAGAGGGCTCCGAGGTCCGTCTTCCCCGCACCGGAAACGGAAATAATTTTTCCGGCAATCATTAAAATATCGCACAACCCCCTGGGTTCGGGGTCGTACAGGTCGGCGTTTTTAATCAAGAGCATGGCGCCGGTTCTCCTTTCTGATCCCGGGCGTTTCGCCCGCTGAAAAAGAAAAAGGTCCCCCAAAAAGCAGGGGACCTTAAGTTTTTACGCAGTCTGTTCCTTATCGGAGGGCCAGATGGCGATTCCGGTGAAGCCGTAGAACCAGGCTGTCAGGAAACCGAAGTAGCAGAGAATGGCCCAGGGGACGTACTCAAAGACCGATACGCCGAGGACGGTGGACATGTAAATCCCCGCCGCCGACCAGGGGATGAGGGGAACCACCACGGTTCCTGAGTCCTCCAGAGTCCTTGAGAGCACCCTCCGGGAGATGTTCATCTCGTCCGCCAGGTCCTTGTACATGGTGCCGGGGACGATCTCGCTGAGGTAGGAATTTCCCGTGCCAAGGCCGGTAAGTATGCCGGTGATGGACGCCGAGAAGACGAATTTGCCCTTGCTTTCGCCGATGAAGCTATCCTTAAGGGAGGAGCAGATCTTGCGGAAGGTGCCGGTATACTCAAGCTGTCCCGCGAAGATATAGGCGAAGAAGACGACCACCACCGACCCTGACATGAAGGCGAGGCCGCCTCTGCTCAGCAGGCCGTCGATGGACTGAACCCCGGTGGTGATCTTGGGGCCGGAGGCCATGGCCTTCACAATGGCGGGCAGGTCGTAGCCCTGCATCATGGCAATGGGGATTGCCAGCACGATGGCTACCCACAGCACCGGAAGGGTGGGGTACCGCATATAGGCAAGGATAAGCACCACCAGGGGCGGGACAAGCACTACGGGGTTGGTGCTGAAGGTATTTTTAATGGCATCAAGGATGGTATTGACTGTAGTCATGTCGATCTCCCCCGAGGCGCCGGAGCCTACATACCAGTAGACCCCTATGCTGAGCAGGAATGCGGGGACGGTGGTCCAGAGCATGGACCGGATGTGGTCAACCACGTCCACTTCCGCCACTGCCGCCGCAAGCACTGTGGTGTCGGAGATGGGGCTCAGCTTGTCGCCGAAGTAGGCACCGCCCACCACCGCTCCCGCCGCCGCCGCCAGGGGTACTCCAAGGCCCTCGGCGATTCCCATGAAGGCCACGCCGAAGGTGGCCGCAGTTCCCCAGGAAGTTCCCGTAAGGGTGGACGACAGAGAACAGATAATGAAGGCGGCTACAAGGAAGGTCTTGGGGTTCAGAAGCTGAAGCCCCACGTAGATGAGGTAGGGAATGGTTCCCGATACCATCCAGGCGGCGATCAGAGGACCTACCGTAAGAAGTATCATAATGGCTCCGGTGGCCCTGGCCACCATGGGGACTACGCCCTTTTCAAAAAGTTCTTCCCAGGAGTAATTATAATAATAAACGTAGACTGCGGTGGTGAACATGCCGATGAACATGAGCAGCAGCGCCACATCAAAGGAAAATACCAGTCTCCCTATAACTATAATGGCCAGTATAATTCCGAATATAAGCACCGCTCCACCAAGGGAAATTTCCTTGTGCACTCTTTCTTCTGGCACTTCGCACTCCTCCTTATTTGCGTTTCCGTCCGAAGACGGATTTAAGAACCTTTTTGCAGCCCATCCTAAACTTCGGTTTCACCGCCTCCTCTTGGATAATATTGCTGTTATTTTTAATATAGTGCAAAGTGTTTGTGTTGTCAATGACGGCCTTCACCTATAAAAATTCTTAAAGCAGGATTTTTAATAACCTCATTGAAATGAAAATAATAGCATCTGATTTCAGTAGGTGGTAGAATAAATTATGTCCGCGGAGGGGAGAGGATGGATAGGGAGGTGGAGCAGTGACGAGGCGCAGATTTTTTTTCTTTGCGGCATTGCCTTTATTCGTTTTAATAATTTTATGGTGGAACCGGCCCGCCGAAATCGTTAAAGTAGGCGTTCTTTTTGACTCAGGAGATACGTCGGAGGCGGTGATATCAAGACAGGCCCTTCAGTCCGTTATACTGGCCACGGAGTACTTCAACTCCCGTACCTCCTCTTTAAAAATTCAGCCCGTCCCCATCTATGAGGCGGATCCAGCCTCGGCCGCAAAATATGCGTCCCAGGGCATATCGGCCCTTATTGCGGGGCCCAGGCTTACCTTTACCGCCCATCTCTCTCAGGCATCAAAGAAAGAGGGCATCCCCGTCGTCTCTCTGGCCGCCGGATCCCTTATCCGCGGCAAAGAGGACCTGGTCTTCCGGCCCAGGCCGGAGACGGGGGGCTTCGTCCTGGGCCGGGAAGCGGCCCGCAGGGGCGTAAAAAACTACTCCGTCATAGTAAGCGGCTTCGACAGCGGCTATGTGCAGGAATTCATCCGGGACTTCGAGGCAGGCCTGGGAACGCCCCCCAGAAGGACCATGGTATTCGGCGGCGACCTCGTCAAACAGATCGGCCACTTCGGCAGAATTGTGCGGGGGATGGACGCCATGCTTCTGGCGCTGTCCGACTGGCCCTCCATAATAGCCTTCAGGGAGCTCCGCCTCATGGCCCCGGACATCCCTGTTTTCGCCTCCAACAGAGCCATCTCTCACCGGTCCGCCTTTTTGGCGGGCAATCTGGGCAAAGATTTTTATACCGCCGCCGCCCTGCCAGGAGAAGAATTCAACGGCAGGGAGGGTTTTTACAGGTTTGTCACCGATACTTACGGCCACCATATCCCCTCGTGCATTCTGGCCATGGGCTACGACGGGGTAGCTATGCTGAACGCTGCCCTGACCCGGTCAAAAACCCACGACAGGAACTCCGTAGCCAGGGCCCTCTCCGAGCTGGAGTCCGTGAATTCGTCGGCGGGCATTGCCGCCGTGGACAGAAGGGGCGGCATAAAGCTGAACCACTCCGTCCTGACCCTCGCCCCGGAAGGCTGGATCCCCTTTGAAGAACCCGCGCCGGAGGCAGGACTGTGAAGCGTCCCGTCATCTCCCTGGGCATATTTTTTTCGGCCATAATGGCATTTTTAGTGTTTATCATCCTCCTTGACGGGAGTCTGACGGCCTATTTCAGGGTTCGCTCCGAGCTCAAGGGATTTACCGAGTGGGGAGAGGCCTTTACCAATATGGGGAGCAAGCTTCTGAGCAACCAGGTAAAGCAGGGGGAGAACGCCGTGAAAAGCCTGGCCGGCGGCATCCCTCACCACGAGGGGAATGAAATAGTCCTGCTGGCGGCGGTCCTTGACGAAAACAGAATAGAGACCGTTCTCAAGGGGTGGCTTCCCGAGGGCATGATCCTGCCCCACAATCTGATAGAGCACGGCTGGAGGGTAAACGACCTGCTGGACCAGCTCGGCAGGAATCTCCTCTCCGGCGTCATGACGGTGGACGGAAAATCGATATTCGCTGTACTCGATCTGGATTTCAGCCACCTGGACGGGATGGGTACTCCTAAGATCCTCCCCGTTCTGTCGACTCCTACGGGCGCCATTGTATGGGTCGGAGCCTCCGGCGAGACGGCGGGCCTCGCCTCCCACCTCCGGGGGAGGGGGCTGGTGGCGAAAAAACATGGAGACCGGGGCAGCTGGTCCCTTATTGATTCCCACTACGGAGAGAGAGTTGTCCTCAGTCAGGAGCCCTTTTTGTACGGCCTTGAGCTCAGCCTGGCCTACCCCCTGACGGCCCTGCTCCGCTCAGCTCTGTACGGCGCCGCCGTCTCGGGCTCCGCTACGGCGACGGCCCTTGGGGCGGTCATCCTCATATGGCTGGTATGGCGCCGGGGGATCTACCGCAGCATCAGAGGGATAAGCAGCCTGTCCTACGAGATGGGAGCCCTGCTGTCGGATCTGGACGGGACGGACCACGTAAAGGCCGCCGAGGCCATGTATACCATGGCCTCCCGGTTTTCCGGCCTGGAGGATACTTTTGTGGCGGAAATGAACTCCTTCACCCAAAGCCTTAAGGACCTCTTTCAGGTCATCTCCCGCCAGCAGGAGGAGCTCACGGCCTTCAACGAAGAGGTGGAGGCCATGAACCAGGAGCTTGAAAATGTAAACAACCGTCTGATAACAAGGGAGACTCTGTGGTCAAGGACTCTGGAGTTCTCCAAGTCCTTCTCCATGGGCGGCGATGCCCGGCGGGCCATTGCCTCAACCCTTCACACTATAAGGCAGGACACGGACGCCTTCGGGGTGCTGATCTCCTCCGCCGAGGGAGATTGCTTGAGACTCCTGGAATTCAGCGGCTACAGGGACGAACTGGAGCCCTTCATCCTGCCGCGAAAGGGAATAGCGGCCTCGGAAAGCTTAAGCTCCGGCGCGCCCCTTTGGGTCGAGGACATAAGCCGCTATCCTTCTTCCCGGCCTGTTCACCCCTTCGTGAGAAGTCAGCTGCTGGTGCCCCTCTTTCAGAGCGGCGAGGAGGAGGGAGTACTGGAGGTCGCCTTCGACACCGTCACCAGGAGGGACGAATTCCTCATCGAAACCCTGGCCCCGGTGGCCTCCTACCTGGGAGGGCTTATTCACGGCCACAAGATGCGCCGGGAGATCGAGGCCTCCTATTCCTATCTGGCGGAAAAGCTTCAGTTCGTTACGGGAATTTATCACGACGAGACGGAAAATCATATTGCAAGAATAGGAGAGTACTGCAAAATTCTGGCGGAAAGACTGGGAAGAAGCCGGGAGGAGCAGGAAAAGATCGCCCTCTTCGCCAGGCTCCACGATATAGGAAAGCTTAAGATACCGAGAGATATTCTGTCCAAGCCGGGGCCTCTTACGGCGGAGGAGTTCTCCGTGATAAAAGGACACCCCGAATGGGGGGCCTCTATCCTGGGGGACGCCTCATGGCTTGAAATGGCCAGGAGAATCTGCCTGACCCATCACGAAAAATGGGACGGAAGCGGCTACCCTGAGGGAATAAAGGGAGACCAGATCCCATGGGAAGGGCAGGTCGCCGCCCTGGCGGATGTCTACGACGCCTTGAGGTCCTACAGGGCATACAAGCCTCCCTTCACCCACAAAAAGGCCATGGAGATCATAACCGTAGGCGACGGCCGGGTGATGCCCTCCCACTTCTCTCCCCAGGCGCTCCAGGCGTTTATCCACAGTGCAGACATCTTTGCGGATGTTTTTGAGACTTTGAAGGACAACGAGCATCCAATCCCGTAGCAAATAACAAAAAAAGACAGCTGTTGTGGATAAGTTGTCCACTGTATCCACAACAGCTTTAAAAAAACCTACCTTCCCTCTGAACAGGGGATGCACAGGGATCGCCCGTCGGACAGTGAGCGCAGCCGCGTTTCCATAACCCTCTCCCCGCACAGAGCGCAGTTTTCTGACCCCCATAGGGCGGCCCGTTCAGGCATCTGCTCCCGGGGCTCTCCCACGGAAAACAGATTCTCATCCGTTTCCTCAAGCATGCGCCGGGCAGACTCTTCCCTCGTAAGCTCCCGGGAAGGAGGCCTCAGAGCCAGCCTCACTCCCCTGCCGTCGGAGCGGCGGAAGACAGTGAACACATGTTTTCCGTAATCCCTGAAGTGCAGGTTTCCCTTTCCAAAGGTACACCCCAGCACGAACTGTATTGCGTCCACCCCGCAGGCATCGTTTTCCACCACGGCCACCATATCCTCGTCTACGTCTCTCGTCATATCGAGCAGCCCCATGGCCAGCTTGGCCGCCCTCCATCCCACCAGTATGCCGGGGCAGTAGTGCCCGTGAAAAGCGATCAGGGGCTCCAGCTCCCGGGGCATATTTACACCTTCCAGGCTCATTTCTTATCCTCCTTGCGCAGATGCATCTCCATTAATAGCACGTTTATATTATTTCGTAGCATTATTCTACCACTGCCGCCCGGGGGCATCCAGCCGCTGATGGCAATTATACTAGACACTTAATTTTTTTACATAATTTATTTTTATTATTTAAATCCGCAAATTTACC
>JBMNVK010000073.1:0-11994 GCA_050946755.1 Aminivibrio sp.
GGTTATATGGGGTATTACCTGTACTGTACCGCCCAGATAGTCCCCCCGGCGTTCTTTGTCGATCACCGCCGAGTAGATCTTTCCCGTAGTTACATTATGGTTGCCGCTGAGGGACTCGTCGGTGAATCTTTCGTAGTGCCCGAGATCCAGGTCTGTCTCGGCGCCGTCGTCGGTTACAAAGACCTCCCCGTGCTGATAGGGATTCATGGTTCCGGCGTCCACATTCAGGTAGGGATCCAGCTTCAGAATGGACACCCGAAAGCCCCTCTTTTTGAGCAGGACTCCCAGGGAGGCGGCCGTAATTCCCTTTCCCAGGGAAGAAACAACCCCGCCGGTAACAAAAACGTACTTCGACATCTCCTCCACCCTCCAGAAAATAATCTGCGCCCCGCGCTTGAAAAAAAACTTGGACCAGGGAGTTCCCCGGTCCAAAATATCCAATTAAGAGCAAAGTTGCATGGTTCATTTTGCCTATTTTAACAGCTTCAGGGGATTGGTGGGGCTCTTGCCCTTTCTCACTTCGAAGTGAAGGTGGGGCCCCGTAGTCCTTCCTGTAGTGCCTACCCGGGCGATGGTCTGCCCCTGGGATACGGACTGGCCGTTGCGAACGGAAAGGGAGCTGCAGTGAGCATAAAGAGTGGAAAGTCCATCGTTGTGCCTTACTACCACTACTCTGCCGTAGCCTCCCATCCATCCGGCATACTCCACCCTGCCCGCCTTGGCCGCCTTTATTACTCTGCCCCTGGGGGCCTTGATGTCTATGCCTGTATGGAAATCCCGCCTTCTGGTTATGGGGTGCCTCCTCCAGCCGAAGGGGCTGTTGATCCTGCCGATTACAGGCCACCGGTAGCTCCTGGAGCCGGCGGATATGCCGCCGCTCTTCTTCTGGGCTGCCGACACGGTGGTAGCAGGCCTTGCCCCGGGGAGGAAGATCTCCTGCCCTGCCTTGAGGGCTCCGTCAAGGACTCCGTCGTCATTGCCTTTTTTTATCCTTTCAGCGGGTATGCCGTAAGCCTTGCCTATCTTATCCAGATTATCGCCTTTTTTGACCTTGTAGAAGACTCCGTCCTGGTTGGGTATGCGAAGAGTCGCTCCCGGCTTCAGCAGATCGGGGTTTTTAAGATCGTTGCTGCCGTAAAGGCTGTCTATCTCCAGATTGTGGGAGTTGGCTATGGACCAGAGGCTGTCCCCTTGGGCCACAACGTAGGCGGTCACCTTCACGGGCTTCACTTTCTCCCTTGCCGCCGCAACCCGGGCCTTCCTGGTAAGGACCTCCTCCAGGGTAGCATCCACCGCTTCAGTGCTTTCAGGGATCAGGAGAAGCTGCTTCTCCGCCAGCCTGTCCGGATTTTTGAGCTCATTTGCCTTTACGATATCGCACAGGGGGACGCCGTAGGATATAGCTATGTCCGACATGGTCTCCCCGGCCTTCACAAGGTGCTCCTTCCACTGGGACCGGACCTCCGTGAGATGAACTTCCTCCTCTTCGGCAGCGGGCTCCTCCTCCCCTTCGTCAAAGGGCAGCAGGCGTCCGTCGGAGATCTCGCTCAGGGTTATGTCATCGTAGTCCGATTCCATTTTTCCTGGCAGCAGAGTGGCCATATCCTCTACGGACAGAACCGTTCCTTCGCCGTCGTTCAGGTCGAAGCCGCCCAGCCGGGACTCTCCGCCATTGACTGCGCCCGCTCCGATCATGCCAAAGCACTGTCCCTCCACGGGAAGGCTCCCAGGCATGCTCGTCCCAAACTCTGAAACCACCGAAACTCCGGATTTTTCAAAAGGAGACAGAGGGCCGTCTCCCTGATTAACGGAAAGATTTTCAGGAAAGCTCCACTCCAGGGCGGCTTTGCTGTCTTCATCCAGGGACTTCTTCATGGTCCTGTGGGTGAGCTTCCGCCCCTCGTCCAGCGAGTAAACGCTGGACATATCCACTACCATAAAGCCCGAGGAGGGCAGCACGGCCTCCGCTTTGGCCCCGGGATCTCCCAGGCTGCCCCATGCGGGCAGGGCGGATCTTCCTCCCGCTCCCAGTCCGAGGACGGACGCGGCTCCCAGCATACTCAGAATAACTACCAAAAAGCCGAATCTTCCGGACCTCTGGCCTGCGGCCCTGCCGCTGTTCTTATCGGGTAAAGGAGAACTGCTCTTTTTCATCTCCCCTGCCTCCTCTGTAATACTAGATTTTTCGCACTTCTTCCCCGGACTAGGAAGTCTTTATAGTCTGGAGGAAGTCCCTGTTGGTATCTGACTGCTTTAATTTATCAATAATCAGGTTAAGGGCCCCTGATTCATCCACATTGGCAAGCCGTCTTCTGAGAAGCCATATTCTGCTGAGTTCGTCCTCATCCATAAGCAGCTCCTCCCGCCTCGTGCCGGAGCGGATAATGTCAATAGCGGGGAAGATCCGCTGCTCCGCCAGCTTTCTGGAGAGATGCAGCTCCATGTTGCCCGTGCCCTTGAACTCCTCGTAGATGACCTCGTCCATCCGGCTTCCTGTATCCACCAGGGCGGTGCCCACAATGGTGAGGCTTCCTCCCTCTTCGATATTGCGGGCAGCTCCGAAGAAGCGCTTGGGGAAATACAGCGCCGCCGGGTCCATCCCGCCGGACAGAGTGCGGCCCGACGGAGGGACCACCAGGTTTGATGCCCTCGCAAGGCGGGTAATGGAGTCGAGAAGAAGCACTACGTCCTTGCCGGCCTCCACCAGCCTCTTGGCCTTTTCCAGGGCGAGGTTGGCCACCCTGATATGCTCATCAGCGGGACGGTCGAAGGTGGACGCAATGATCTCACCATCCACGGAGCGGGCCATATCGGTGACCTCCTCGGGCCGCTCGTCGATCAGCAGCACCATGAGGATGAGGTCCGGATAGTTGACGGTGATGGAATTGGCTATTTTTTTGAGCATGGTGGTCTTCCCCGCCTTTGGGGGAGACACGAGGAGGGCTCTCTGCCCCTTTCCGATGGGAGCGAAGAGATCCACAAGCCGGGTAGAAATCTCCCGGGCATCAATCTCCAGGGACAGCCTCTCATCGGGGAAAATGGGCGTAATAGCATTGAAGTGAGGGCGCCTTCTGGCTGCCTCAGGATCGGAGAAGTTGACCATCTCCACCCTGAGCAGGGCCTCATACTGCTCAGAATCCCTGGGAGGGCGCACCAGACCCCAGATCACATCACCGTTGCGGAGGCCGAAGCGGCGGATCTGGGATGCGGACACGTAGACATCGTAGTTGCTGGGAAGAAGCCCCTTGGGCCTGAGGAAGCCGTAGCCCTCCGGAAGAATCTCCAGAGTGCCGCCGCCGAACCGGTAGTTAAGCTCCTCTGCCTGGGCCTTCAGAATTGCAATTATAAGATCGTCCTTCCTGAGGGCGGAAAAACCGGTAAGGCCGAGCTCTTTCGCAATCTTGCGCAGCTCGGGATTCAGAAGGGAGGCGAGATGCCCAAAGGCAAACCTGGGTCTTGGCGCTGTTCTTGCAGGCCCCTCGCCCTCCTGCTCCCGGGAAGGTCTTTCCTCCCGGACCTCCTGGGCGGATTCCGTCTCGGAGGCGGTAAGCTCTTTATCCGTAAGAACTTCAGACATCTTTACGGATTAACCCGCAGAATGGGGTTACCGGGCGCGGGAGGCCCAAGTACTGATCTGATGCTAAAAAAATCATGGGAAACACGAAATTTGACATCCCCTTCCTGAAGCTGCCCCTTCCCCTGCTGCTTTCCCGGGAGAAGGCGGCGCAATTCGAAAAGCGCGCGCCTTTAATCGATTATCTCAAAAGGCACGTCGGAAAAAACCCTGTCGTACATAGAAACTCTCACAGAATAAGAACCCCTGGGAAGCGGGGCGCCGTCCTCCAGAAGAAGGCAGTAAGCCTTTGCTCCATCGCCGGGAGTCATCCGGAGATACTCAGAGTTGATGGTGCGCCCCCTGTAGAGCCAGCGTACCCTCACGCCGTCATTGCCGGAGGCCCTGGAATATTCAAACCAGAGACACAACTGACGCACCCCGTGCCGGAAGATTGACCCGGCGCCGATGGGCTGCATCTGGTCGTCCACCTCGTTGCACAGCAGAATGCCGTGAATCTCGAAGGACCCGGCAGCCCTGTTTGACCGGGCCGCCCAGAATAAAAAAACCGTCATCAAGATAATAACACAGGATACCAGAAGAGGAAAAATCCTTCCGTTCCGCCCCATTATACCCACCGCCCCTTAAAAAACACAAGTGGAATCAGGAAATTCAAGGGCGACCCCACAAAAAGTCCCGTATTTTGAAGCCGCAAGCCTGCTCCTCAGGACCGTCATCCCGAACCTAGCGCAGCGAGGGATCCCATAGCATCTAGAAATCACTCAGTATCGCAGCGCAGCGGAGGTGGGATCTGATTTCACCCACTGCAGCTATGCGGAAGACCAGAGCTCCTTGAGCCCCCTGGCCACAAGAGCATGCTCCTCTGCCGAAAACCCGTCCACCGTGGCCTCGCTCCGGAGGGTAACTCCATCCACCGCACCGACGGCCACGAGGGCCTCCAGCATGGCCTCTATTTCTTCTCCCTCCGGCCCAAGCCACCTGCCCGAAGCAATGGACAGCATGGTAGCCAGGGCATAGCCGCCCCAATCCGATACATCCACTGGAAGAGCCAGATCGGCTCCGATAACGGAAAGACACCCGGCAAAATCGGGCAAAAGCTTTGAAAGGCTAGGGCGGAACACTCCCATACCCGCCTCATTGCCCCCGTCGCCCACTGCCAAAACCCTCACCCCATCGCCAAGGGCCGCGCTATCCAGAGGGGGCGTGAAGGCAGAGATATCCTCACGCCTCATATTATAGTACCTCCCGTCCTCCGCCCGGCCCAGCCTCTCAATAAAGACAAGCAGATCGGGCCGGAAGGCAAGAACCTCGTCCCCCGACTCCACCTCAATAACCCCGGGGCCGCCCACGGCATCGCAACAGGCCCTGAGGGCCCTTCCGCAGTAGGAGTCGGTAAAAATTGCAACCTCCCGGCCTGTGAGGGCGAGAGCTCTGGCGAACACAACCGCACCCCCCGGGCCATCCGTCTCCGGCGCACCCCGGGAGGGCACGTAAAATCCGCTCACCACCGCCGCCCTTGAACAATTATCCACAAGAGCAAGGGCTTCTGAGAGAAAAACGGGCTGAAAGAGGGAGGAGACCTTCCTGTCCCCCCGGTCAGAGGCTATAAGCCTGCCAATGGCCGCCGGGGCATCCATGTCACACCCCCAGCTTCTCCACCAGACTCAAAAGCTCCGGGCTCAGGTACTTCTTGGCCTCCCGGGCCTCTTTGAAAGAACACAAACTCATCTGCCCCCCCAAAGAGCACACCATGGAGTCAGACTTCCCCTCAAGCAGAGATTCCACGGCGAAGGCTCCCATCCTAGAGGCCAGAACCGTATCAAAGGAGGTAGGGCTTCCCCCCCGCTGAATATAGCCCAGCACCGTAACCCGGGCGTCGTAGCCCCCCGTATCCTGAAGCTCGTTCTTCAGATCGCCGCCGGACATAACCCCTTCGGCCAAAATGATCAGTGAGTGAGTCTTCCCCCGCTTGCGGGAGTAGTGAAGGCTTTCGCACAGCTTGCCGATATCCAGCTTGAGCTCAGGCACCACCACGTACTCTGCCCCTGTGGACACAGCCACCTCCAGGGCCAGAAATCCTGCATGGCGGCCCATCACCTCCACAATAAACAGCCGGTCGTGGCTGCTGGCCGTATCCCGAAGCTTCTGCACGGCGGACAGGGCTGTATTCACCGCCGTATCAAAGCCGATGGCCACATCGGTACCGGACACATCGTTGTCAATTGTAGCAGGGATGCCAATTACGGGAAGCCCCAGCTCAGCCAGATCGGAGGCCCCCCGGAAGGACCCGTCGCCGCCTATAATTACAAGGGCGTCCACATTCCGGTTTTCAAGCTGCACCAGAGCGGCCCTGTGCCCCGCCTCGGTCTTGAACCGCTCGCTCCTGGCAGTGCGCAGAATGGTGCCCCCCCGGTGAATAATCCCTCCTACGGCAGCCCTGTCGAGGGTCTTAAACTCTCCGTCCATAAGCCCCTCAAAGCCCCGCATAATCCCTAAAGTCTCCATGCCGTTATAAAGGGCCGTCCGGACCACCGCCCGAATAGCCGCATTCATCCCCGGCGAGTCCCCCCCGCTGGTCAAAACTGCAATACGCTTCATCATAAACCTCTGGTCCCTCCCAAGCACCTGAATAACGTCAACCACAATCCTACCACACACCCCCAAAAAAAAGAGAGCCCCCGCAGGCTCTCTTGCATACAAAAACGGGGATTTTACGCATGAAAGTATGTTCGATGTTTATGAGGGACCTCAAGACACAGGCCCCTCATCTCTGCCTTAGGGAGGACAGACAGCAGCCGCCCGCTTTTGATGCTCCTTAGCGGGCGGCTGTTCTATCAGGCTTGCTATCTCAGGAAGTCTACCAGGGTGGGCCGGACTATCTGGGCTATTACCGCCAGGCTTGACTCGTAGATGGCCTGGGCCATGGCGAAGTTGGTGCTGGTCTCGGCCATGTCTATGTCGGAGACCTTGCTGTAGAGCTCCGTGAGGTAGATGTTGTTCTGCTTGAACCGGGCCTGGTTGTTTTCGTAGCGCCGCAAGAGAGCGCCCTCCTGGGTTCTGCAGCGAAGCAGGTTGTCTATGAAGTCATCCACCTGTTTCAGCATGATGTTGCTGAGGCCCTCCCGGTCCTCCGCTCTGACGGAGTTTACCAGGTTATCCATCACTCCGAAGAAGTCCGTTCTTTTTTTGTCGGATGAAGTCCTTGTTACCCCGTTCTGGTTGTACCGGTCCGAGGGATTGCCGGCCCTGGAGGCGTTTGCTGTTGCAGTTCCCGTAAGGCCTGCCCCAGCGCTTCCCCCTACTTCAAGTCTATAGCCTCTGGGTGAGGTCAGCACCAGATATCTGGCGGCGCCTTCATCAACTACGGAGGCCTTGACGTCCATATCCTGGAAGCGGGCGTTGATCGCTGCGGCTACGTCGTCAATGTCTATAGCCCCTGAATCGTTGCTGTCAAAGACGGCGTTAAGATCGATAGTATGGGAGTAGCCGTCCACCATAATGATAAGCTCATCTCCCGCCGAGGGAGGTCCCCAGCCCGAGACGTCTGCATCCCCCCTTAGGGCGTTGTCCATCTGAAGGGTGGCAGAGGCGATATCTCCCTCCACATCGTAAATGGAGATGGGAGAGCCGTCCTTTGCGGCTATGTTTATCATCGCCGGGGAGCCCCCGTCAGGGAACTTGGCGTCGAAGAAGTTTACATCAAGCCAGCCTCCGGCTGCATCCCGGATTTTATCAGCTATCTCCCTTACGCTGTCCCCTGAGGATATGGCCACATCCACCGTTCTGCCCAGGGATTCGATGCGGATTGTGCCGGCGGCGGAGGCGCCATCGTCGTCCGCTATAACGGGGCTGGTTATGCCCGATGCTATGCCGGTCTGCATGGCTATCCCCGCTGAGTAGGAGGGGCTGAAGGAGGGGTCGGAGATGGGCAGGTCCACTATGCGCAGAGGCTCTCCTGTTTTAGCGTAGAGGGCCGTTTTGCCCGTGGACGAATCTATCACCGTGTAGCCCAGCAGCTCTGCTCCGGCCTCTTCGTTTACCTGTTTTGCTATCTGCTGCATTATTTTTGTCTGGTCCACATGGGTTCCTGTATCGGCCATGACTTCGTCAGGGTAAATTTTTACGGTGAAGTCCTCTCCGCCCAGGGTGACCTTGATGAGGGCGGCCATGTTGGTGTCCACGCACAGGATATCGGGGAATTTAACATCTGCATTTCCGTTACTCTGGATGGCCGTGGAGAAGCCCAGGTCGTGGGCGTAGTTGGAGCTGTTTTTGTCGAAGACCACCAGGGGTTCGTTGGCCGCCGGACGGAGGATAAGTCGCTTTGTCAGCTCTTCGAGGCTGGTTGAGGTTCCAAGGCCCGCCTCGGTATGGTCCTCCTGTACTACAACCTCAAGCCAGTGTCCTGCTACCTGCCGGATTCTCTCGGCAAGTTCATCAATTGTAAGACTGACTCCGCCGTTTATTTTAAGCTCTGCCCGATTGTAGCCGCTCTCGAAGCGAAGGTGCAGATCGTTCGTGATATCTATTTCCTCCCCGGCGCTGAACTGTCTGCTCTTGAGGGTAGTCTCCATCCCCAGCAGGGTGGCCAGGTCAATATGGCTGTGATCTACGGGGCGATCCACCGGCCGGGAGGTGACCGTAACCACTTCGTCGCCCGATGGGGAGAACAGCTCCCGGGCTGCGCCGGTGAGCTCCATGCTGAACTGAGTTCCCGGGTTTGTGGCCGACACGGCAAGCTTTTGCCCGTCGGCAGAGACCCTTGCCGCTACGCCCATGACGGTGGTAATTTTTGCAGCTATGGATTCAAGGTCATCAGAGCTGTCAATATCAAAAGTTACGTCCTCTCCCTGCTGGAAGAAAACCCGTATGGTACCCTCGCCGGCTGCCCATGAGGAGGCATCCTGCCCCAGGATGGTCTGGGCCTCCGGCTTGCGGTCCGTGGCGGGCCAGCCCGTAACCTGGATAGGCTCGCCCGTATGGCTCTGAAAGACCAGCCTCTGGGTTCCGGCCACCATATTCTTTTCCACCTTTACGGAGAGCAGGCGGCTTACGTCCCCCATGTCGAAGCTCTCCCTGATAAGCTCCGCAATGCCGTCGAGGGTAAGCCCTCTTAGCTCTCCGTCATCCCGAAAGCGGTTGTAGTCGGTGACGTCGTCGATGCCATTGATGTTTTCGTCAGTCCAGTCCTCGGGGATGGCAACGCTTACTCCCCTGCCCCCCACAAAGATCTGAATCTTCTCATCCCGGCCGGTCCATAGAAAATCAAGGGGCAGATCCACGCTTGTAATAGTATTGCTCTGGTAGTCTACCGGGAAGACCTCTCTGCCGTGGAAGGAAACGTCGCCCGTTACGCCCCTCTCAAGTTCGTAGGCCACTTTACCTGTGTTCCCCATGTAGGCTATATTGCCCGAGGCATCCCGGTCGAAGGGGCGCACGCCGGTGGAGAGGCCTGAGAGGAGGTATCTTCCCTCTACTGAGTAGTTTGCCGTGTTGCGGAGCTCTTCCTGGAGCTCTTTAATTTCGGCGGCGATGGCATCCACCTCGCCGGGCCCCAGTGCGCCGTTTCCGGCGTAGATGGTAAGCTCCCTGATGCGGTGGGCTATATCCATCATCTGGTTAAGGGCCGTGTCCGTGTTGGAGAGCCAGGCTATGGCGTCGTCCTGGTTGCGGATGTACTGTTTGTTCTCCGTCAGGGCAGTGCGGAGGGATAGCTCCCGTACCACGTCTATGGGGTTGTCCGACGGGCGGGAGTGCTTTTTGCCCGTGGCCAGCTGATGCTGGTACTCAAGCAGTCTGGACAGGTTCTTGTGCAAGTCCGACAGCATCAGATTCTGAATCATGGGATTGCTGACGCGCTGCATCTTACTTCCCTCCCCTAACGGCCTACGATGCCCATTCCGTTGATGATGCGGTCTAGCATCTCGTCCACGGTGGTTATGTATCGGGCAATCGCATTGAAGGCCTGCTGGAACTTAATGATATTCATCATCTCTTCGTCGATGTTTACCCCCATCACTGACTGGCGCTGGTTGTTTATCTGATCGATGAGGGTGTTCTGGTTTTTCAGCATGGTATTGGCCCGGTCGCCTTGGGCGCCGAGGCTGGCGATAAAGGACTGATAAAATTCGTTGAAGTCGGCGCTTCTGCTCTGGAGGACCTTGCTCTGCTTAAGCTGAGCCATGCGGAGGGCATTGCTGCCGTCGCCGGAGCCGTTGGAAAAGCCGTGGCCGTCCCCTGTGGCGGCGGCTATGAGGCTGCGGTCCTCCTGAATGGCCCTGCTCAGGCCCAGCATGCGGCTGGCGCCCGACTGAACCATAATGGGGTCAAAAAAGGCGTATCCCGTAGTGGAGATATTATCGCCGATGCCGTGGCCGGCGTAATGGAGGGCGTTCATCTCCGTCGCCAGACCGTAGGCAAGCTCGTCAAAGGCGTTCATAAAGCCCAGGATTATGTCGTCCCTGCCCTCAAGAGCCCCTCTAAGGGCTCCTCCCTTGATGTGATGCCGCACAGTAATGTCCGCCTCCCCCACTGACCGGAGTTCAAGCCTTATTCCCGGGGAGACCTCTGCGACGGTTTTTGCGCTGTAGTCGTTTAGGATGGGGACCTGTCTTGCATCCCGCACCGTATTGCTCTCTGAAAGGTAGAGCCTGCCGTCAAAGGTGAAGGCGGCATCCCTTGCTTGCTCAAGGTAGTTCGTGCTGCCGTCCTCATTCAGGAAGCCCAGTCGCTTTGCTATCTGGAGAGAGCCGTTTTCATCCCCTAGAATGTTTATCCGGGAGGCCTCTCCCGCCACGTTGCTCTCCAGAGAGAGGTAGTAGGTGTTGGTGGCGCCGTCCAGCTTTATGCTGGCATGAAGCCAGTCCTCCGGTCTGGTGAGGCCGTTTTCGGAGCTGTACATGGCGTTGATCTTGTTCTTTATGGTCTCCAGCGTGTCCTCCTCCACCACATCGATGGTGATGACGGGGGCGTCGTTGGCAAGTCCCAGTGCAGAGGCAAGGCTGCCCTTTACGTCCGTTACGGACACAAGATGATGGAGGCTGCTGCTCAGGACAAGCTGGGATTCGCTTGCGCTGACAGCATTAAGGGTTACGTCCATCTCACTCATCAGGCTTGAGGACAGAAAGGCTTCAAGCTCTGCCATGGTGAGATCCGGACCGGCTGAGGACGCAGTCGCAGTTCCGTCGGAGAGGTCCCAGACGCTGCTGCTGTCGTTCCACTCGACGGTGATCTCCTGCTCGAAGGACCCGACGGAGATCCTGAAAATGTGCTTATCCCCGGGAAGTCCTTCCCCGAGGGCCTTATCCGAAGGCTTGACGGAGGAGGCAACCCTTGTGCCCTGGCTTCCCACCTGGATGGAGAAGGCCCCCCTCAGGTTCAGGGGATCCGTTACGGCCTCGGGCTTTACCCTGTCGGGACAGGTGGATTCTCCGTAACCCACCGACCAGGCCGATTCAGAGGCGAGGCGGTGAACGTTTACCGAGTGGACTCCCTCCGGAGCGCTCTGCTCAACGGTAGCGAAAAGGACTGACGGGTTCGATACCATATCGAAGAGGTTGTCCTCCACCTGTACGTCAAAAAAACCTGTATTGCCCGGTACAGGCACCGCCACCAGGTGGCGGGTCCTGTCCCCCTGGACCAGAAGCTTGCCGTGGAGGTCAATTTTAAAGTCGCCGTCCCCCTCCAGGCAGGGGGGGTTTACGTCTATATCTATGAGCTTGGACAGCTTGTCCACCAGAAGGTCTCGCTTGTCCATGAGGTCGTTGGGGTTGCCCCCTACGCCCTGCACCTGTTTTATAGTGGTGTTCAGGCTCGCAATCTGGTCGATGAGGGTGTTGATCTCCTCCACCATGAGCTTGATGTCTCTGTTGAGGTCCGCCCGGAATTCATCATAATTTCTTACGATCTGGTCGAGATAGACGGTCAGGTTTTTGGTCTTCTCAACAAGATTTTCCCTGACAGCGGAGTCGTCAGGCCTCTTGCTTAGCTCCTGCAGGCCGGACCAGTAGTCGTCCAGGGCCACCTGAAGCCCTTCTCCCCCCGGTTCGTTTACGTAGGCCTCCACAGTGGAGAGGACCTTCTGAATCTGCTCCCAGTATCCTTTATCCGTCATTTCCTTTCTATACTGGATATCCAGGAAGGCATCCCTGAGGCGGACAATGGCATCTATCTGAACCCCGGTGCCGATCTGGCCGGGGATGTTAGGCCTGTTAAAGGCAGGGTTTGTGAAGGGGTCGGTGGTGGAAGGCTCTACCCGCTGCCGGGAGAAGCCCTCTACGTCGGCATTGGATATGTTGTGTGCCGCCGTCTCCATGCCCCGGCGGAAGTAGTCCATGGCCCGCCGGCCCATCTCAAGACCAAAGAAGTTGTTCCACATAGCTGCTGCCTCCTAACCCCTGAAGTCCACTCCCGGCTGGGAG
>JBMNVK010000074.1:0-11881 GCA_050946755.1 Aminivibrio sp.
CTCCCATCCCTCCCACCTCCATGTAGTCGGTGACGAGGTAGTCGGGCTCTATGATTATTTTCCAAAGGCCCTTCATTATCTCCGCAGGGGACTCGATGCTCAGCCCGAAGAGGCAGAGGATTATGCAAAAAGAGTACAGGAGGAGTCTTTTCCCTTTCTCTCCTACCAGCGCCTTCTCAAAGCCTATTTTTCCTGATTGCCTCACAGGGAGTCACCTCCCGCCGGAGAAAAGATTCCATCTGGTCCAGGATCAGCCCGCAGCTGCGGGAAGCGGTTTCTTTTCATGGGTTGCGCCTCCGTTTTATCGAGTCAGTCCCACTTGCATCCCTTAATTATACTAGATTCCCCGGGGAGGAGCACACTCCGGAAGCGAAATCTCCTCATCCATCCCCATGCACCGCCTCATGTGGGCAAATTCATACTTCAGAAAGAGAGACCCTATAAGGCAGCCCCCAAGATCTGAAAGGGGCATGGCGATCCAGACCCCGTCCGTGCCCATTATGGGGGGCAGAAAATACAGAGGGGCGAGTATAAACAGGAAATGCCTGGACAGGGTGAGGAAGATCCCCTTCCCCGGCTTTCCTATGGCCTGGAAGGTCTGGGAGGCAATAATGCTCACCGATGCAAAGACCAGGCCGCTGTAGCCTATTCTAAGAGCCCTCACTGAGAGGGCAAGAAGCTCCGGATCGCTGTCGTTGAAGATTCGTATCATGGGCTCCGGAAAAAACAGGATTATAAGGAAGCTGCAGGCAAAATAGGACAGAGCCAGCAGAATGGCCCATCTCGCCGCTGAAATTACCCGGCTGTAATTTCTGGCACCGTAGTTGTAGCCGATGATGGGCTGCACTCCCTCGGCCAGGCCCAGGACGGGAAGAAAGAAGAGGCTGTCCAGGCTGAAGAAGATGCCCATGGCCGAAATCGCGAGGTCCCCGCCGTAATTGCGCAGGACCCGGTTGAACAGAGCCATGAGAAAGGTGAAGCTTATCTCGGTAAGAAAGGGAGCCAGGCCGATGGAGGTCATCCTCAGGATAATCCTCCTCTCAGGGATGAGGTTTTCAAGTCGGAAACGAAGGCCGCCCAGCCTGCGGATGTAGAATGCGGCAGCCCAGATAAGTGAAAGGATCTGAGAGGCTACGGTGGCCAGAGCTGCGCCCCGGATGCCCATTCCCATGCCTATGATCAGAAGCCAGTCAAGCAGAATATTTGCAAAGGCCCCCACAAAAAGCGTATACATGGCATACCGGGGGTTGCCCTCGGCCCTTATGAAGAAGTTGAGCCCGAAGGCCAGGGTTGAAAAGGGCACCCCCCATACGATTACGTTAAGATACTCTCCGGCAAGGGGCAGCATGGAGGGACCGGCCCCTGAGATCCTCAGGACAAAGGTGCTGAAAAATCCTCCCCATGCGGCGATGGCAATGCTCCCCGCACAGAGCAGCACAAGGGCGTTTCCCATGGTCTTCTCCGCCCTGTCCTTTTTCTTCTCACCAAGGGAGATGGACACAAGGGCGCCGGCTCCCACCCCGATAAGAAGGCCCAGGGAGATCACCAGAAGCATGTAGGGAAACACTATGCTTATGGCGCCGATTCCTACAGGCCCAACAGTCCGGCCCACGAAGATCCGATCCACTATATTGTAAAGAGCGTTTGCCAGCATGCCGCCGATGGCGGGCAGGGAGAAGCGTATCATGAGGCGGGGTATGGAATCCCTCCCCATGGCAAAAGTTCTGTCCGGTCCGTATGCCATAATTGAAGCCTCCAAAAAAAAGCGGGGCCAGGCCCCTGATGAAAAGAATTATGCGTTAAAGTAGGCACAGTATAACACTATTGCCCCGGAAAGGAGCCTCGTGTGTCAAGCCATGACTATTAAGCCATTTCAGCCGGCCCGGCTGCAGGATCTGTGCGCCCCATCCCCCAGAAAAGGGGAGTATGTGCTGGAGCGAAGATTCGCCGAGGTCTATGCCTCAGCCCGGGGAATCGGGCTTGATTTCAGCGGTTTGCTGGATGAACTGAGGGAGTGGAGCAGGGCGTCCGGGATCAGGCGTCACGGAGATAGTTTCTCCTTCGGGGGAAAGGCTGGAAACAGGGAGTTCCGGGGCACCGCCACCAGGTTCAGGGACGAGCTGAGCATTCTGATCCATACCCCGGGGGAGGGCCGAAGACGGTATATTGTACCGGCCCTCTGGTCGGACTATTCGTGGCTGGTGCTGTATCAGGAGCCTCTGTCGGGGGAGTGGCGGTCCTGGCCGGGGGCCTTCAGGGAGCCCCATCTCCAGGAAGGGGACAAAACTACAGAGAGAGAGGCAAGGGAGGGGTTTGACTGGGTATGCAGAAGGCCTATTATTTCCAGGGCCCGGCTCTACCGGGGAGAAAGCCTGGTGACGGAGTACTTTGCCCGGCGAAGAGGCTGGTAGAGGTTCATCAAAACCCCCGCCTGGTCCGTAGGGCATCATAGGCCTCCTGAATCTCCTGGAATTTCCTCGACGCCAGCTCTACGAACTCTTCATCAAGATTCTGCCCGATGAACTTGTCCGGATGATATTTGGCCAGAAGTTCCCGGTATCGTCTTTTTATCTCATCATCAGAGGCAGAGGGAGAACAGCCAAGCACCTCGTAGGGTGTCTTTTTGCGGGTGGGGCCAGGAGCCCTCCGGGGGCCGGCCCCTCCCGGGGGAGGAGGCACATTGTATGTTCTGCCCCTTCCCTGAAAGGGACGGAACAGCTCGCCCGCAGCCCGGGCGAGCAGCATGAAAAAGATTAGCGGGGCAGCCCGCAGCAGAAGCCTGAACAGCAGACCCATAGGTTCCTCCTTGAACAAAATCTGGCCCCCCGAACCGGCGGGGCAGCACTTTCAAAATATTCCTGGGCGGCCTCCGGAAACATCAATCATCCCCCCGCCCCTTCATAAACTCTAGAACTTCCCTTATATCCTCCAGAGTGAGCGCTCCGGGGGTACCGGGGGCAAAACTCCGGTTTCTGAGCAGATAGCTCGGGTGGAAGATGGGCCGGACGACGAGGGACATTCCCTCCCAGATGCAGTCGTAGAATTTTCCTCTCAGAGCGGTTATGCCCTCCTTCAGGGACAAAAAGGCCCTGGTGGGCACATTCCCCACTGTAACCACAAGGCGGGGCTTAAGGACCGCCGTCTGGGCCCTCAGCAAAGGCCTGCACGCCTCCATCTCCTTCGCCCCGGGAGCCCGATTTTTCGGCGGGCGGCATTTTACCATATTGGTGATAAAAACTTCCTCTCTCCTGAGCCCCTCTCCCTCCAGAAGAGAGGCCAGAAGCTTGCCCGACCTACCGGTGAAGGGAACTCCCGTCTCGTCCTCAGTGGCGCCGGGGGCCTCGCCCACGAATAGGAGGCCTCCGTCGGGGGGACCCTCGCCGAATACAACGCTGTTCCTGCTCTCCGCAAGGGGACACAGACTGCACCGGGCCGCCTTCCTCCTCAGGTCTTCAAGCCCCGGGGACATAAATAGCCTCTCCGGACACAAGGCAGGCAGCACCGGTCAAGGGGCTTCCACCACTATTTTCACTCCCACAGAGAGGGGGCGGAAACGGTCTTCAAAAGCCTCTGCCAGCCGGCACATCATGGGAAATCCGGTACAGTGGCCTGCGGCGACCCACCGGGGAGCTCCGTCCCTGATTCCCTGAATCGTTTTTTTCATCCTGTCCTCCGGCGCCCCCGTCAGATGAAAGCCTCCTATAACGCCGTCCAGCGGTTCTCCGGGATAGAGGTCCCCAACTCTTTTTATCATATTCACAATGCCTGAGTGGCTGCAGCCGGAGACCAGCACCGCTCCCCTTCCCTTTACAAGGGCTGCAACTCCCGTGTCATCAGGCATGGAGTCCGATACTGCTTTGCCTTCGTCCAGGGTAAGAAAGGAGCCGCCGGGCCCTTCGAAGTCCGTGTTTCTTGGAATTTCACCCAGGGAGACAAGGCCGGGAGTCAGGGGGAAGGGGTCGGACGAGAGAAAAAATTTCCCTCCGACAGCCTCGACGGACTCTCTCTCATCTCCTGTCTGGATTCCAATGGAGGTCAGGACAGGGTCCGCTCTGAAATGGGGACGGAAAAGGGCAGGATGGCCCACCACGGGGAAGTTTTCCTTCCCGGTGGAGGCCACAAACCGGGCAATTCCGCCGGTGTGGTCGTAGTGGCAGTGAGAGAGCACCAGAAAGTCAATATCCTCCGGGGCAACGCCGAGGCCTTTCATATTGTGCTCAAGCACTTCGGGACTCTTGCCCACATCCAGCAAACCTCTGACAGTTCTGTCTCCCCTTCTGGCCGTAAGGAGAAAGGAGAGGCCGTGCTCGGCCACAAAAGGGCCTCTCATGGGAGCGGAGTTCTCCACCAGGGTTAGAATTTCAAGGGAATCCAGCATCCTGTACCACCTCCGTATTGTATTTTTGTATAATGATGCCTGTAAGCTTTTTATGCAAGGACTGATTCGGAGGAATAAATATGTATTTTATTGAAGGGCGCACCTTTGATCCGGCCTTCAACCTGGCCATGGAGGAGCATCTCTATCGCAGCATGGACGGCAAGAGTCCCGGCTTTTTTCTGCTCTGGCGCAACCAACCCTCCGTCATAGTGGGGCGCTTTCAGAATACCTCCCAGGAGGTGGACAGGGCCTTTGTGGAGGGCCGGGGAATCAGGGTCGTCCGGCGAATTTCAGGGGGAGGGGCCGTCTACCATGATCTGGGAAACCTGAACTATTCCTTCATCGTGCCCTACGACGAAGAAAAGGCATTCGACTTCGCTGGACATGCCGCTCCCGTGGTGAAGGCTCTCGATGAACTCGGAGTGCAGGCAGCCTTCAGCGGCCGGAATGATCTTACCATAAAGGGGCTGAAATTCTCAGGAAGCGCCCAGCACATGGACAGAAGGCGCCTTCTCCACCACGGCACCCTGCTCTTCGATTCCGATCTTTCAATCCTGGGCCAGGCGCTGAACGCTGATGCAGAAAAGTTTGAATCCAAGGGCTTCAAGTCCGTCCGCAGCCGGGTGACCAACATCCTGCCCCACCTGCCCCTTCCCATGACCATGGCTGATTTTATAGCCGCCATAAGAGATTCTCTGTCCGGCCTTGTGCACAGGTCCCTGTCGGACGAAGAAATCCGGGCCATCGAAAAGCTGAGGGATGAAAAGTACTCTTCCTGGGAGTGGAACTGGGGGGAGTCGCCCCCCTTCACCGAGAGAAAGGAGAGGCGCTTTCCCTGGGGAAAGGTGGAGGCGCTGCTGACGGTAGAAGGGGGAGTTATAAGGGGAGCCCGCTTTTACGGCGATTTTTTCTCCCTTCGGGACCCTGAAGAGTTTGAAGAGCTTCTTTTAGGCTGTCCCCTGCGAAGGGAAGAGCTTGCCAAAAACCTGTCGCAAATTGATCTTAACAGCTTCTTTCGGGGAGCGGAGAGTGGTGATATTCTGGAATTTCTGCTTTCTTGAAGTGGAAATGATTAAAACATTTCTCCCGGACCATCTTACTAGAGCCTTAGTCTGCCATCCGGGGACCAAAGTGCGATATCGGGTCTGTATGCCGTGATTACTCTGACAAAACCATCCCGTACGTCCAGGGCGAAGAGGATATGGATTATTCCCTCTTCGCTCTCCGCCCGGACAAGGCAGCTGGGCATGTATTTGTCGTCAGGGTAGCTTTCGACAATTTCAAAGGTATCGGCCGAATCAAGAATGGAGCTGCGAGGAATAGACCGGTCCTGCATCCGCATGAATACGTGGTAAGTCCACAGGATATTTCTTTGTTTAACCGCACTTTTTATTAGTTGAAGCTTCTCCGGCGTGTTTTCCTGCATTTCTAACCCTGCCTTACGCCGCAAATCGAACGACTTCCAGATCCGCGTCCGTGTTTGCGGCCGAAAGCAGTTCATCAATCCGCTCCATTACTTTATCAGAAAGCACATATTCCCTGCACCCTGAACACTGGATTGCAGGAACCTCGCGAACTACCACGATGGAACGCTCAGTCAGCTTGAAAGGAAGGTCTGTCTTTGTTTCTCTCATTTCCGCGCCACAAACATGACACCTCATTTTTACTCACCATCCCTCACGAATTGCATTCGACAGCAGAACGGCCTGATTTCGATTATTTTCGCATGGCTAGAGAATATAATAACATGCGGTCCGATATAAGTCTGGGTCTCAGGGGCGCCTCAGGCTGCCCGGCAACTCATGAAAAAAGCGGCCCGCATTTTCGCAGGCCGCCCGGCTATTTTTACTGCTTCTTTGGCAGGGACAGGGCCCTGCCGTACACTGCCATGGCGGCCTCCAGGACGGCCTCCCCCACTGTGGGATGGCCGTGAACGGTGGTGAGGATCTCGTCCACAGTGGCCTCCAGCCGCAGGGCGAGGGCGCCTTCGGCGATGAGCTCTGTGGCATTGGGACCCGCCATGTGCATCCCCAGGATTTCATCGTACTTTTCGTCCACCACGAACTTGACAAGCCCCTCTGACTCTCCCAGAATGATGCTCTTGCCGTTGGCCATGAGGGGGAACCGGCCCACTTTGACCCTGTATCCCTTCTCCAGGGCTTCTTTTTCAGTAAGGCCGACGGATGCTATTTCAGGAGAAGTATATACAGCGCTGGGCACAGTTTTGTAGTCCATGACAGAGGGAAGGCCCAGGGCGTTTTCCGCTGCGATCTCACCCTCCCGGGATGCGACGTGGGCCAGCATGATGGGAGACGCGCAGTCCCCCACGGCGTATACGCCCTTTACGGAGGTCTCCATTCTGTTGTTTACTTTGATACGGCCCTGCTCGACTTTTATGCCCCTCTCCTCAAGGCCCAGGCCCCTGGTAACCGCCCTTCTGCCCGTGGAGAGAAGGATTTTTTCCGCCTCCAGCTGAAGGGGACCCTCCGGGGTTTCCACGGAGAGGGCGAGCATTCCGTCCCTCTTTTCTACCGCCTGAACCCGGGAGGAGATATGAAAGACCGTGCCCTTGCTTTCGAGCACGCCCTTCAGTACCGCCACTACTTCACCATCGAACATGGGCAGGATTTCAGGCAGCATCTCAATTACAGTGACCTTGACACCCAGAGAGGATAAGAGGCCTGCAAACTCCATTCCTATAACGCCGCCGCCGACTATGGCCGCCGATACAGGCAGCTCCTCCAGGGAGAGGGCTTCGGTGCTGGTTATGACCCCGTCGGCGTCAATGCCCGACACAGGCGGGGTCACCGGTTCGGAACCGGCGGCTATTATTATGGCGTCCGCAAACACGGACTTTTTTCCGCCATCAGCCATGGCAACAGAGACTTCCCGGGAAGACAGGAGCTTTCCCTCTCCCCGTAGGAGAGTGACGCCATTGGTGGTCATCAGGGTTTCCACCCCTCCCACCAGGGTATCTGTTACAGCCTTCTTTCTTTCCATCAGGCCGGCCCAGTCCACCGAAAGGTTTTCAGCCCTGAGGCCTATGGCCTGGCCGTCCCTGACGGTCTCATATATCTTTGCCGTATGCAGAAGCACCTTGGCAGGGATGCAGCCTGCGTTAAGGCATACCCCGCCCAGGGGTCCTTTCTCAATGAGAGTGACCTCTCCGCCCAGCTGGGCAGCCCTTATGGCCGCCACGTATCCGCCCGGGCCGCCGCCTATTACCGCAACCCGCTTACCCGCCACGGAGGGCGGGAGACCTTCAAAAGATGCCGGAGCCATAATCTCAATCCTCCCGTTTAGTTCAAAAAAGCCGGTGAGAGGCGTCCTCACCGGCAAAAGGTTTAGTTCAGCTCTACTGCAGCAGCAGGAGCCATGGGTTTTCTATCAGCTCCCGGATTCTGGCCAGGAACATGGCCGCCTCTGCGCCATCGAGAAGCCTGTGATCTGCCACCAGAGTAAGGGTGGATATGGACCGTATTGCTGCTGCGCCGTCTCTGACAACAGGCCTGTCCTCTATGGCTCCCAGACCGAGGATGCAGGCCTCCGGCGGGTTTACGATGGGGACAAAGCTCTTTGTACCGAACATGCCCAGGTTGGTTATGGTGAAGGTGCCGCCCTGCATGTCGTCCAGGGAGAGCCTGCCGGATCTGGCCATGTCCACAAGGCGCTCCGTCTCATCTGCCACCTGGAGGAGGCTTTTGGCCTGCACGGCTTTGACGTTGGGAACGAGCAGCCCAACCTCCACCGCCACGGCTAGGCCTATGTTCACGTTTCCGTGAATTGTGATCTCTTCATCGCCGAAGGAGGAGTTTGCCAGGGGGACGTCTCTGATTGCGGCCGCGCAGATCTTCATCAGAATGTGGTTATAGGTTATCTTTACTCCCCGCTCCTCGCCCTCTGCCCTTACCCGGGCCCTGAATTCCGCCAGGGCTGTGAAGTCAGCATCTGTCTCGTAGGAGGCGGAGGGGATGGTGGCCTTGCTCAGGCTCATCCGCTCAGCAATCACCTTACGCATGGGAGTAAGAGGGATGGATCTGTCCTCTGCCGCCACAGCAGCGTAAGAGGCGGCCCGGTGTACATCCGCCTTCATTATCCTGCCGTCTGCGCTTACGGAGGCCAGGTCCACGCCGAGCTCTTCAGCTGCCTTTCGGGCGGCGGGGCTTGCCTTTATCCGTCCAGCTCCGGAGATATAGGCGTCCACGTCCTTTTTGACGATCCTGCCTCCGGGGCCGGAGCCCTGTACCTGGGCAAGGTCCGCTCCTGCCTCTCTGGCCGTCTTTCTTGCCAGGGGTGTGGCCCGGATGCCTGCGGCAACGGGTACAGGCGCCGCAGCCGGGGCTGGGACCGGCCCTTCTGAGGCTGCCGGCGCTCTCAGTGCCGGCTCTGCGGGCGTCTCTGAAGGGGCCGGCGCCGCCTCTATTACTTCGCCTGCAGCGCCAAGGTAGGCGAGGACCTCTCCTACCGGAACATCCTTCCCCTCCGGGACGACTATTTTGAGCAGTACGCCCTCTCCCGGGGATTCCACATCAAAGGTGAGCTTGTCTGTGGCCACGGTCATGAGGATCTCTCCCTTAACCACAGCATCTCCTTCCTTTTTGTTCCAGCGGGAAACCGAGCCCGCATTCATTGTAAGCCCAAGCTTGGGCATGGTTACCGGAGTTGCCATTTATAAAACCTCCTTGTGGAGAGTGATCATCCTCCGCTCTTTCTGCGGCGGACGAGAAAGTTTTACATCATCCCCAGGAGCCTGGGAAGGAAGAGGGTGATGCCGGGGAAGGCTGTAATGATAGCCAGCGCTATCAGCGAGGCAATCAGCATCACTACAGATTCCTTGCTTATCTGCTCCATGGTAAGACCGCTTATTCTTGCCCCGACAAACAGGTTGACCGCCACAGGGGGCGTTACCTGGCCTATGGCCATGTTGGCCGTCATCATTACGCCGAACCAGATGGGGTCCCAGCCAAAGATGGTAATGATGGGCGCCAGGATGGGGAGGAATACATAGGCGATGGAGATGGCGTCAAGCAGCATGCCGGCAAAGAGGAGGATTATGTTTATCATGAGCAGGATTACCACAGGATTGTCGGATACTTTCAGCAGTACCGCCGCCACCTTGTCGATAAGGCCTACAGTGGCCCCCAGCCATGAGTAGAGCCCGGCGCAGGTGACCACAATCATCACTACCGAGGTGCCCGCTACTGTCTCTGCCAGAATATCGTACATCATCCGGAAGGTGAGGGTGCGGTAGATGAAAACGCCGACAAAGAGGCCGTAGAACACGGCTACCGCCGCCGCCTCGGTGGGCGTGAAGATTCCGCCGTAGATGCCTCCCAGGATGATTACCGGGGTAAAGAGGCCCCAAAAGGCCTCCCGAAGGGCTTTAACCACTTCTGCAGCACTGCCTCTCGGCTCTCCTCTGTAGCCTCTCTTGTGGCTCACGATGTACACCGCCACGCAGAGACATCCCGCAACCACGATGCCGGGCAGAACTCCTGCGGCAAAGAGCGTTCCCACCGACTGCTGCATTATGTCCCCATACACGATGAAGGAGATGCTGGGGGGGATGATAATTGCCAGCCCTGCCGCCACTGATACGGTTGCCGCGGCAAAGGCCTTGTCGTACCCGGCCTCGGCCATGCCGGGGATGAGGATGAGGCCAAGGGCGGCCACAGTGGCGGGGCCCGAGCCGCTGACCGCTCCCCAGAATGCTGCCACTATAACGGTTGCTACGGCAAGGCCTCCGGTCATGTCACCTACAAGCTGCTTTATAAGATTTATGATCCGTTCGGCGATGCCGACTTTTTCCATGATTACTCCGGCAAGGATAAAGAAGGGAATTGCCAGGAGGGGGAACTTTGCAATACCGGCGAAAAAGCTGTATGAGAGCATCTGGTAGCCCAGGCCCCAGTTCCAGACCACAAAAATGGTGCTCATGCCCAGGGCTACGGCGATGGGCACTCTTATGAGAAGGGGCAGGATAAACAGTACGATCGTCCAGAATGCAGGTTCGCGAAGCAGCGAAATCATCTCTCGCACCTCCTAGTATTCATTCCTGCGGATGGTCGCAAGAGCCGCCTGCACGATGCGTACAAATATAAGGACGGAAAAGACCGGCAGGGCGATGGTGTAGTAGTACACCGGGATATCCAGAGATTCGGTGGTCACGTTGAGGTCTATCTCCTCCATGACCTCGATGTAGCCCAGCCAGGCCAGCAGGCCAAAAAATACGAGGGACAGGGCAGTTCCGAGGATAAAACATAGCTTTCTGCCCCTTTTTGGCAGCAGGTCATAGAGCAGTGTCATGCTCAGGTTGGAACCTTTTTTAAAGGCAATGGCAGTTCCCAGCATTACAAGCCATACAAAAAAGTTGATGGTGATCTCCTCAGTGAAGGCCAGAGCCCTCATGATGAAGTACCGGGTTATGACGTTCGCGAAGGTGATTACCGCCATAACCATCAGTATGAGAGACCCCAGGATCTCCTCAAAATTATCGAAAATTTTCTTTGTCATTCAAGACAATCCCTTCTGCGAAAAGATGAGGATCATTCTCCCTTTCTCCCTGCAGGAGATGGGAAAGTCTCCTTCAGACGGTCCGGGGGAGGGGTCCCCTCCCCCGGCACTGAGCTTGCTTTTTTACTTAGAAGCGGCGGCCATTTCCTCTTCGGCCGTCTTCACTATATCCTCGCCAATCTTTGCTCTCCATGCTTCCAGCACGGGAGCGGTCTTGTCGGCAAAGGCCTTCATCTCTTCGGGGGTAAGAACGGCTACTTCCATTCCCACATCCGCCAGGGTGGTGTACCAGTCGGTAATCTCGGGAAGCTTGCCGATGCTCTCCAGGTACTTGTGAGCGGTTCCGTCGTCGAGGCCAATCCTGGCCATGGCGATCATGTACTTGCCCGCCTCCACCGCGGCCTCCTGGATCATCTTCTGGTCCGCTTCGTTGAAGGTGGCCCAGACGGCAGGGTTAACCACGTACATGGTGGGGTCAATCACATAGTGCCAGTCGGTCATGAATTTGTGGTAGTGCATCTTCACGGGATAGAAGGTGCTGATGGGGTTCTCCTGGCCGTCCACCACACCCTGCTGAATCGCGGCCATGGTATCGCTCCAGTTCATGTTGACGGGGTTGGCGCCCAGGGCCCTGAAGGTATCCAGGAAGAGGGGGCTGCCCACAACTCTGACCTTCATGCCTTCCAGGTCCTCGGGGCTTCTGACGGCCTTTTTGGAGTTGGTGAGCTCTCTGAAGCCGTTCTCACCGAAGGCAAGGAACTTGACTCCCTTATCCTCCACGGCCTTGATGACCATGGCGCCCGATTTTCCGCCCGTGATGGCATCCATGGCGGCATACTTGTCGGGCTGGTTGGCGATGAAGAAGGGAAGGGCGAACAGGTTCAGCTCCACGATCTGGGGGGAGTAGTTGATGGAGGACTGAACGGCGAAGTCGATGGTGCCGTTGCGGACCAGCATGAAGGCGTTGGTCTGCTTGCCGGTGGTGAGCTG